>JARGOZ010000184.1 GCA_029213025.1 Verrucomicrobiales bacterium | reverse complement strand
CCGGAACATTACGGTTTGTTCGATCCGAGAAGAAGTGAATCGCCTATTCGTACGGCGCGACTTTTCACCATCCGGGTAACTCCTGTTGTAGCTCAACCGGTTGCCGTTCCGGTGCATCAGTAATGCCTGACGGCATTCTGGAACTTTTTTCCCATCAAGGTCCGGGGCAGTTTGTCGTCGAGGGCCGGTGGTGTGTCGAGGCTCTCCTTGAAGCTGAAGGGTTTGAGGTGGTCGCGGTCTTGAGGGCGGAGGGGGCGTATCCGGAGTTCGCAGAACGGTATTTGCACCTCGCTGATATTTACACCGTTCCCAAAGACCAACTTTCCGCGGTGATGGGGTTTGCCTTTCACCGGGGAGTGCTCGCTCTGGCGAAACGGCCTCAGTCCCGGCCGATTGAGCCGTCCAGGCTTTCCGGTGTGGTGGTGGCTTGCCCCTGCCTGGCGGACGAATTTAATCTCGGCGCGATCATCCGCTCAGCGGCCGCTTTGGGTGCATCGGCCCTGCTCGTGCCGAAAAACAGCGGGGCGGACGTTTACTCCCGGAAATCGATCCGAAGTTCTTCCGGAGCCGTGTTTCGATTGCCGGTATTCGAATGCGCCGAGCTGATGGCTGACATAGTTGATTTGAAAGAATGCGGCTTTACCACCCTGGCCACTTCTCTCGACGAAGACAGCCTTTCCCTGCAGGATCTGCCGAATATCGAAGATGCTGTCGTGCTGTTCGGCCCGGAAAAAGGAGGGCTGGGCGGGGACTGGCTCGACCTCTGTGATTTGAAGCTGAAGATTCCCATGGCAGGCGGTATGGACTCCCTCAATGTTGCAGCGTCGGCAGCGATTGTTCTGTATCAGCTGTCCATCGGCAGGCGGACTTGAAATACGGTCTGATTTTGGTCGGCCTTGATTAATTCCAACTCGCCATCAAGGGCCTGAAAAATCTCACGGGAAAGGTTGAGACCGAGCCCGAAGCCATCCACGCTGCGGTCCCGGGCTTTGTTGACCCGGTAAAAACGCTCGAAAATTTGACTCTGATCTTCGTCGGGAATTCCCGGACCGGAATTGGAGATCCGAAACACCGCTTCTTTACTTAGGTCGTGACTGGTGAGGCTCATTTTGATCCAGCCCCCCGGTTCATTGTACTTCACGGCATTGCTTATCAGGTTTAACAGCGCCTGGTGTAGCAGGGTGGAGTCGGTGTTGACCTCGATATTTTCCGCAATATCGGATTCGAGGGTTAAATTGTCTTTTTCGCAGAGGATTTCCGCGTCTTCGGCGAGATCAGCCACTTCTTCGGAGAGCGAGATCTTTTGCTTCTTCAGCGCCAGTCGGCCCGATTCCGCCTGGGAAAGCAGCATGAGGCTGCCGGTGATTGCTTTGAGACGGTGGGATTCCGCACTGATCACCTCGAGGGCTTTCTCCTCTTTGCTGCCGGGTTCGCATTCTTTCAGGGCGGTGTTCAGCTCCGCCTGCATGATGGTTATAGGTGTTTTCAGCTCATGGGAAACGTCGGCACTAAATCGAACGGCGTGGCTGAATCCCTTTTCGAGGCGATCCATCATCCGGTTGAGAACGGAAATCAGATTGGAGAATTCATGAAACTCGCCTCTCTTTACCGGAATCCTCTCGTGCAGCTCTCTCGCGGTGATGTTTCCGGCCGTTTCGGTGATTGCGGTGAGAGGTTTCATGGCCCGGTCGCCCACGAACCAGCCTCCCAATCCGATGAGCAAGAGACATCCGGGCGCTGCGATGAAGATCATCCGGAGAATCTGAGACATTTTAGCTTCAAATCCGGAAAGGTTCTTCGCCATCACCACGGTGAATCCGCGATCATATTGAATACCTACCCGCCAGTGTTGATCCGCTGTATCCAGAAAGTAATACTTCACTTCAGGGGGAGGGCCTGGGCGTTGGGGATGATTTCCTTTCCCCTTACCTTTGCCTTTTTCGCCTTTTTCGCCCTTCCCTTTGGGGCCAAAGTGTTCGAAAGGATGAACGGGGCCTTCACCTCCCTTGCCTTTGAAATTGCCGGGTGGAGGAGGTTGTGTTTCCCCGTTCACGCTTTTTTTCCATAGATCTTCATCTATAGAATTGTGCCAGTCGCCTTCCGGGTTTTGATAGATAATTTCGTCCGGCCGCACCTCATGGATCATGAGTAGAAGTTTGCCGTCTTCTATATCATTCCCATACATGATATCGGCATTGTTGGAAATGCGCCGGAAGTCCGCCCAGGGGTGAAGTTCCCGGGAAATCCGGTCAATGGGGATGGCAAGTTGCGAGTCTACCGACTCCAGCAGCATTCGCTCGAAAAGAAAATACCCCGCTGCACTGAAGCCCGCGATAATTACGGCGGAAATCAGGGCGGAGAGCAGGGCGAGTCTGGTTCGGAAAGACTTCATCAACCGGGACGGCCGATCCGGTAACCTACTCCGCGAACCGTTTCTATCAGTTTGTCATCGAATTCATGATCTATCTTTTTGCGGAGCCGTTTGATATATACATCGACAAGATTGGTTTCGGGATCGAATCCATACTGCCAGACGTGCTCGGTAATTTGGGTTCTGGTTAGAACGCGGCCCGGAGTTCTCATTAAAAACTCCAGCAGGGAATACTCCCGTCGCGACAGGTCGATTTCCTCGTCACCTCGCTTCACGGTTCGCTGGATCAGATCCATCCGCAAATCGTCGACTTTCAGTAGATGGGTTGCCTCTCCGCTGGAGCGACGCATCACGGTCCGGAGCCGTGCAGCGAGTTCCTCAATATAGAAAGGCTTGGTCAGGTAATCGTCCGCTCCGAGGTTCAGGCCCTCAAGCCGTTCATCCAGTTCACTGCGGGCAGTCAGCATAACTACCGGAACGGCATTCTTCTGTTTGCGGAGATTTTTCAGAATACTGAGACCGTCCCGGCCCGGGAGCATGATATCGAGGACAAGTGCGTCATACGGTTCCGTGCAGGCGAGATCGTAGCCCTCATCTCCGTCCAGACAGACATCGACGACCATACCTTCCTCCTCGAGTCCCTTTTTGATGAAAGAGGCGATTTTCTTCTGATCTTCGACGACAAGCACCCGCATATCGCCCAAGTCTAGCTGATTGACTGCGATTTGGCAGTCGTTTTCTTTCTGAAAAGTCATGGATACGGACTACCGGCTACGGGGGCGGGATTTTTTATCTGAACCTTTTCCACCGCGAGGAGGCTCGTGTCCCCGGTGGCGTGGTGTTTTTGGACGGTGACTGATAAATGGCCCTCTCGTAGTGATGAAAACATTGTCCTGGATCTCTCTTCCTATTTCCGTATTACGCCGGATAATCTGGGCCAGAGTCTGTCTCTCTACCAGGCTCTGAAGTTCGCGGTCGAGGTAGTTTTGATACCAGAATCGGTCACCGTCACGCAGACGGATGAACTGGTCCCGAAGGATAGTTGACATGGTTTCGCCGAGGAGGGCTCCCCGGACCGGATCTTCCGCCAGGCCGCCCACCCAGACGTCTACCTGATCAACTGTCGGGTAGATCGAAGCCAGATCTTCCTGAACTTCAGTATCGGAAGTGATATCGGCAAAGCTCACTGCAGGCACCAGACCGTAGTCGGCTCGCACCTGATTGTACGAAGCAAGGCCGTGGTCGCGACCCCGTTGAATATTGAGAGAGGCAAGGTCAAACCCACCGGATCCCGGAGGGCCGAAGAGGAAGTTGCGAACATCGTCTACCAGTTTGGTATCAATTTGCTGAGCCGGTTGGCGGGCCAGTCCCCGAAGAAGAGGAGCGATTCCACCTTCATCCGTCAATGCCGAAGGATTGAAGAAAGCTCCAGCCAGGTCGATATTGCCAGCCTCGATTTCTTCACCGAAGCGGTCGATTCTTACCAGCTCCGAAGCAAGCATGGTATGTCCGAACCGGTACCCCGCTGTAGCAAATACATTTCCGATTCCGGAATTTACATCTTCTCTATATCCCCGGTAGGGAGGCAGGGCGCGTGGACCCAGCAGAAGTGGTAGAAATTCCCGGTAGGTAATTACCTGCATTTCCGCCCCGACAATGATGCGCGCCGCTTCGTATACCTGGTCGCCGGTCAACGTGCTGTTGCCCTTCTTGATAACGTCAGCCCAGTAGTTGTGTTCTCTGACAAACAAGGTGTGGAGCGCGGTAAGCCCGATTTGTTCATTCGCCCTGAAGTCCCCCGCGAGAAAGAAATTGGCAGCCTGATCAGAGGGAGCGTTGGGCAGGCCGTTTACATTGAAAGGTAGCAAATCCCCGTCGCTGGTTTTTAACTTCCCTGTGCCGTCCATGGTGCGCAGCTCTTCAGCTCTCTCGACATCTGAACCATAGACATTGGAGGCGTCGATGTAGGCAGTGATTTCGTTAAGCTGTTCGCGAACACCATCGACCGGTTCTGCGAAAGAGCGGTCCAGCGAAATAATTTGTGTGCCGGTCCCCTGCGGATCGAAAAACGGATCGCCTGTTGGAACTTCGATATCGAAGGTGACCACCGGGTCGTCCACGGGTGTCAAGGTAATGTCATGATCGAGAAACTGCCCCCACTGCCAGAGAAAATCTGTGATGCCTCTTTTGTTATACATCACGTCCTCCTGAGCCATAACCGCATTGGATATAGCCCGCGCATTGGGCCTGTCGTTTCCTGAAGGGAAATCCACGCCGTCGGCGTAATCCGGAGTTGAGATCCTGACGAAAGGGATTTCCGCACTGCCCCATTCCGGATTCTCTACATTATTGTTTGCTCCGGTGATAGTTCGGAATTCGGCCGGCAGGCGGATCGCTCTTGGCCCCATTCGAACAATGCCGGTTTTTTCAGTATCAGCAATTCGATCCGGACCCGGCCCCCGTTTCCCCGGTTTTCTATAGTCATGTGGAGATCCGCCGCGTTTTTTATCGTCGTTTGCATCCTGACCGAAAACAGGGGAAACCCAGGTCAGGGTGATGAAGGAAAGGCTCAGTGCAGCCCCGGTGGTAGTAGCGAATCGAATAGCATGTTGTTTCATCAATACCAGTTAGCCATCCGTAAATGACAAATTGGTGGATGCTATGATGAAAGATTTGTCATGTTTCCCGGGATCAATCCGGCAGATCAATGCCCAAATCTTTTGCGGTCACCCGGTACACCTTTTTCGCGCTGGTTTTGTCGTCGAAATGCCACCACTCATCGTTGATTTTGGTGAAGCCGGCGTTACGCATCGCGTTTTGAAGCACGCTGAGGTTTTTCTTAATTTCCGGATCGTTGCCTGTGTAGTTGGAGGCGGCTTGTTTGGTGAAAACGTCGAATTTCGTCGGCATTTTGACCGGGGAACCGTCAGTTTTAACGAGGGTTAAATCGATAGAAATCCCGTAGCAATGCCACGACAGACCTTTCTCCGGTGGAACAACGTAACGGGGATCTTTTACGGCGTCCCAGAGAGCTTTGTGAGCTTCGGGTGGTCGCCACGCATCCCAGATTTTCAGGGCGTATCCCTGGCTGGCCACTTCGCGTTGAGCATTGCGCAGCTTCTTTCCGGCCCCGCCGTGGATGAGGCACGGCATATCTTTTACATAGAGCGGTTTGTTCGCCGCCGAAGTGAATTTGTAACGCATATCGACAAACACCCCGGGTGCGGCGTCGGTCACGGGAACGAGATTATATTTTTTCGCTTTTCTAATGACCGATGACTGAGAGCGACCGAACAATCCGGCCGCTTCCGGTATCGGAATCATCGGAATCCCGAAGGCGAGAAGGCTCGTGATTGCCAGAATTTGGGGCAGTGCTCTCATACAAAAGAATAGTTCAACCCCGGAAAATCACAAATGACAGGGGATCTGTTTTCCGTACGATTCGGGCAGGCCATATCTCAGCTTAAAAAAGCGCGGATCAAAACCGGTGCCACTGCATTCAGCATCAACAGAAGCAGTCCCGCTCCCACAAGACTGGCTATCAGAACGAAAATCGCTTCAAAACCGATCAGTAGCTTGAGGAAAAGAGGGTCGGCGCCCATGTTCGACAAGTTTTGAAATTCCCTGATCCGCAGTCGATAGGACAAAATAAACACCAGAAACCCGATCGCAAGGGTTGCGATGCCGATGAGAAACAGAATACCGGTGACGACTTGCTGGATCCGGAAAACGGTGTCGAAAAGCTCATCCATTTCAACGGCAGGCGAAATGATCTGCATATCTGTCCGTGAGAGGTAGCTACCTTTCAGCAGTGCCTGGGATTTGGCGTTGTCCGTTATCACAATCGCGGAGGAAATGGGGAAATCCCCCTGATCGCCGTGAAAGTGAAAGTCAGCAGCGTTTTCCGCCGTCACTTCGTTGAAGTTTACTACGCTGGCGTTGAGTTTGATCTTGCCGTCCTCACTGCCCGGCAGGATCTGATCCTCTGAAACTTTGTCCGCCTCTTCGTGACCATGGCCGAGTCCTTCGATGATCCATGTGGTTTTCAGATCGACAAAAATGGCATTGTCATCCGGGGAACCTGTCGGCGCCATGATGCCACAGACATTCATTTTCAAAGGATAAACCCCGGCGAGATCAAACATCGATCCGGGCGAGGAAATCACAGAATCGCCGACGGTGATATCGTTCGCTTCGGCAACCTTTGCGCCGAGAACACACTCGCCCATCCGGATGAAGCTGCGTCCTTCCGCGAAATCGATGTTTCGGAACCGGAAATAGTCGATTGTTGTGCCGACGATCCGGTTTTCCTGCGCGGAATACCGGGCATAGATCGGAATCGCGGAGACATCGTCATCGAGCTCAGTGGCTTCCCGGTAGGGGAAAGTGGTGATTTCCGGCCGGGTAAAATAGAGCCCGTTAAAAACCAGTTCAAGCGGACTGCCGGTCCTGCCGATGATTAAAGGAGTGTCAGCGGCCCGGGATCGCAGATGTTTTTCGGCGAGAGAGACAACACGGGCTACCGTCGTGGGCAGGAGCCAAACCAGTGTAAACGCTGCCGTGAGTAGAATCGTTTTCGTCCGGTTACGGCGAATATACCGGGTTCCGAGATGCCAAATTCCGGGCCAGTTCATTTTGTCCGGACCTCCATCAGATTAATGGTTCGATCAAAAAGCGGCAAGAGTGTTGGTTCGTGGGTGACCATTACGACTGTCGCTCCAATGTCGGCAGCCTGTTCCAGCAGCAGATCGGTAATTTTTGACTGATTTTCCGGATCAAGATTTCCCGTCGGTTCATCAGCCAGGATTACTTTCGGCGAAGTGATAAGTCCCCGGCACAGCGCCGTGCGCTGGCGTTCCCCCTGAGAGAGCAGTTCGGGAAAGCGGTCACTGTGGCGGGTGATCCCGACTCTTTTCATCAGTTTTCCGGCGCGGTTTTTTGCTTCGGAATGAAGTGGCAGTGCCGCGGAGATCCGGTAGGGGAGCAGGACATTTTCCTCTATAGTCAGGTAGTCGAGCAGTTCAAAACGCTGTGGAACCAGACCGATATTCTGAATCCGAAATTCCTGGCTGCCTTTACGGGAGAGGTTACTGACCAGCTGACCGTCAATTTTGATGGTGCCACTTTCCGGGCGCAGTATCCCGCTGATAAGTTTTAACAGGGTCGTCTTGCCGCAGCCGCTCGGCCCGATGATCGCGACCTTTTCCGACTTTCCGATTTCCAGCGTTGGAATCTTCAGGGAAAAATTGTCGTCCGAATACTGGAACACGAGATTCTCGCAGTGAATCATAGCTACTGAACGGATCCGTCCGTGGTTGTGACCTGCTGAGTTCTTTCTTCGTCGAGAATCTGCATTTTCGAGATCTTCCAGGTATTTTCGAAAGTTCCGATCCGCAGGTTGGCTTTGTAGCGATTTGTGCGGAGGTGGGAATGTCCCCAGTGATTGACGTCTCCAACTGCAACCCAGTCGGATTGGACATCAAAAGTACCCGCATCGTCATTGCGGGCAAGCAACTCGCATTTTCTCAAATCGATCCCTTTGATTCTGACCCTCGGGCCGCCCCGGATTTCGAGTTCGAGTCCCTTCCGGACTTCCAGGTAAACATCTTCGAGGAGCGCTCCGGAAATGCTTTTCTCCAGGGTATCGTAAATACCGGATTCATCACGGTAATCGAAGGCGTGGTAAGTATTGCGCAGCAGCGAGTAGACGAGGTCGTTGGCCCCGTTTTTGTCAGGCAGTTCCGGAACGGACCTGGCAAAGCGGAAAGCCCCGAAAAGCGCCACCGCCCCCAGAGGGATCAGGAAAAAAATCAGGGGAGGGGTTTTCGTTTTGAAAATGAGCACGATAACTCCGGCCAGGGCCAGAATCCCGAGACCTACTTTGAGCAAAATGGGCTGGTTTTCTCGTCGTACCATATTCACAGGCGGGAGGGGTAGCATTTTCGGAGCGTAGTCGACGTCTGCAGCGCGTCCCCATTGCATATACGGCTGCTCTTCCGTCAGGTATCTCGCCAGAAGATCTTCGCCCACGGATAGCTGGACCGGAACCCGTTCCTGCCCGGGGGCCCGCCACAGCCAGGCGATGTCGAGATTATTGACGCCCTCACACACGGCTGACATGGAGACCCCGATCAAAGCCTCATCCAGCGGAATTTCATCGCGATCATCAGGCACGTAACCGAGGTCCTTTGTCAGGATCACAAAGCGGGTGTGGGTGGAATCAAAATTGAACTCCATGTCGGGGGATTTTACCGCCGTTTTCGATTTCAATAGATCCAGCGCCTGCGACAGGACACGGTCTTTATTGGAGGGCTGGATGTAAAAGTCGGTCAGGCCCCATTCATCGCGATAGGCTTTTGGTTCGCAGAGTGCCTCGACCCGCAGTTCGAAAGGTTCGAGCGTAATGAAACCCCGGACAGGTTCATCCTGTGCAGCCACAGTTGAAACGATGCCGGCGAAAATGATAAAAAGGCGGATAAATCTCACCTTTCTAAAATGACGGGCAGCGTCCGCTACGTCAACCAACGTTCTTCGTATTAGCGGAAAACTGCGAAAAAATACGTTTCTTGACCATTGTGCCAATATCGCCTTTCTTCCCGACTCACAGAGTTAATCGAATACTTAATGATCCCGAAAAAGCTATCTATTGTTTGCATCCTCTCCGCAGGAGCGTTCCTGCAGGCGGAAACTGCCAAAGTTGACTTCGTCACGGAAGTAAAACCGATCTTTGAAGCCGTCTGTATTGGCTGTCATCACGATGGAAAGGACAAAGGCGGTTACCGGATGGATACCAAAGAGTTGGCTTTTCAGGGCGGCGACAATTATCCCGACGAAACGATCGTTGCCGGAAAACCGGACGACAGCGCGGTCTATTGGATGACGACTCTGCCGAACGACGATGACGAGGTGATGCCTCCCTCGAAGCAGGCTCCATTGACCAAAGACCAGCAGGAGACAATCAAAAACTGGATCAGTCAGGGTGCCGAATGGCCAGAAGGTGTCGTGCTGGAGCAGAGCCAGCGACTGAATTTCGAGAAAGACGTTCTTTCGATTCTGCAGAAAGGCGGACCGTTCAGCGATAAGGACAAAGAGAAAATTCGTCTCTGGGTTCTCCAGGGTGCAGTCTGGCCCGAAGGATTCAGCATGAGCGATGCCGGTGTGGAGGAAGCCAGCGGTCCGGCCGATAACCTCGATCTCGTCGTGAAGATGCGCGAAATGATCGTCGGCAAATCAACGGA
The DNA here is from genome assembly GCA_029213025.1 of Verrucomicrobiales bacterium. Lineage (GTDB taxonomy): Bacteria > Verrucomicrobiota > Verrucomicrobiia > Verrucomicrobiales > DEV007 > Arctic95D-9. The sequence goes on along the minus strand of JARGOZ010000184.1, from coordinate 5,727 downwards.
AAAGTCCTTTGAGGAAATGAAGGAGTATGAAAGCTCCATTCCCAAAACCGGGGCAAAATATCAAATGGTGCCAATTCCCGGAGGAGAATTTCTTATGGGCAGTCCCGAAAGCGAGAAAGACCGTCTGGATGATGAAGGTCCTCAGCACAAAGTGAAAGTCGAACCTTTCTGGATGGGCAAATTCGAAGTCACCTGGGACATGTACGAACCGTTCATGATCACCGCCACTCCGCGCAACAAAGACGGTTCGCCGGTGAAGATTAATCCCGACGATGAACCTATAGAAATCATTTCCAGTCCGACTGCTCCCTACACCGAGATGAGTTTCGGAATGGGGCTCGATGGCTATCCCGCCATCTCCATGACGCAACACGCCGCTAATAAATTCTGCCAGTGGCTGAGTGCTCAGACCGGACATTTTTATCGCCTTCCGACCGAAGCAGAATGGGAATATGCCTGTCGTGCCGGAACAACCGGACCTTTTTCCTGCAAAGAGGAGGAACTGAACGACTACGCAGTCTACGAGACGAATCCGGATAACCCGGTTCTTTCCGGATATGCCAGAATCGGAACGAAAAAGCCGAATCCCTGGGGCCTTTACGATATGCATGGAAATGTAATGGAGTGGTGCCTCGACCAGTATTTCGCCGATAACTACGCGACTCGTTCCGGAAGCGGCAATACTGTAGTTGCACCTTTCGTCCAGCCGACTACTCTCTATCCCCGGGTCGCCCGCGGTGGTTCCTGGTATGATCCATCCTACGACGTGCGCTCCGCCCGACGCTGGGCGTCTGAAGAAAACTGGAAGCAACAGGATCCGCAGCTGCCCAAGTCGATCTGGTACCATACCGATGCTCTCTGGCTCGGTTTCCGCCTCGTTCGTCCACTGAAAGTTCCCGATGCTCAGAAAATGGACATCATGTGGAATTGCGGTCGTCCAGCGGATGATTGATCCTGAATTCCCTGATTTGAATTCATGAAATTTCCACAAAAGACGGGCCGCCTGGCTCGTCTTTTTTTTGCCGGATTACTCTGCGTATCCTGTGGCGGTGAGGAAAAAACGGTCGAGCCGGCAGGCGAGCTGGTGACCTTTCAGGAACCCCACATGGGAACCCTGTTTACGATCCGCGTATTTGTCGGACCTAACAGGGTACAGTCGGGGACTCAACAGGGTACAATCGAAGACTGTACCCTGTTAAGTCGCCAGGCTTTTGCCCGAATTGCCGCATTGAACGGGATATTTTCCGATTACCTGGTTGAGTCGGAACTGAGCCAACTCTCTCTCGCCCCGGCCAATCAACCCGTTCCGGTGAGCGATGAGTTGCTCGACGTTTTATTGAAAGGGCAAAATGTATCGATGGCGAGCGATGGTGCTTTTGATGTGACCATCGGCCCGATGGTGCGTCTCTGGAGGCGGGCCCGCAAAGCCCGCCGTTTGCCAACCGAAATACAAATTACCGGGGCAAAAGCGCGCACCGGATTTTCGAATCTGGTGATCGATCCGGCTGCGAAAACGGTGACCAAAAAGGTGGAGAACATGGTTTTGGACCTCGGTGGGATTGCCAAAGGTTACGCCGCCGACGAGGCTCTGCGGATTTTTCAGGAGGGTGGTTTTCCGTCCACCCTTGTCGCCGCGAGTGGAGACATCGCCCTCGGTGATCCGCCTCCGGGCCGCGATGGTTGGTCTGTGGGCCTGGAGACTCTGGAAATGGCACATCCCGGGGAAACCGCGTTTGAACTCGCCAATGCCGCTGTTTCCACTTCGGGCGATACCCAGAGATTTCTCCTCATCGACGGCAAGCGTTATTCCCATATTGTTGATAAAGAAACCGGCCTCGGGCTGACCGAAAGGATTGCGGTAAGTGTGATCGCACCCGATGCCACCACCTCCGACAGCTATGCGACGGCCGTGAGCATCATGGGAAAAGAAAAAGGCATGCAATTGATCGAAGCCAGCCCCGGTCTGGAATGCCGGATCGTGACAGTCGATGAAGCGGGGAAAGTATCGGAGTATTTTTCCAGTGGATTTCCTGTGAAGAAGGATTCCTCGCAGCAGCGGGAGTAGCCGGGCATTTGTGCTTGTGTCGCCAATACTATTCTATACGGTGCCAATCGAAGATGGCTCGAATATTCATCAGCTACAGAAGATCTGATTCCAAATGGGCGGTGGGCCGGATTTATGATCGACTGGGAGAAGTTCTCGATAAGAACAATCTGTTTCTCGATATCAGCGATATCGAACCGGGTGAGGACTATGTGGATAAGATCGAAAAAGTCGTCAGCTCATGCGACGTATTGCTCGTCGTGATAGGGCATGATTGGCTGGACGCCAAAGATTCTCTCGGCGGTAGAAGGCTGGATGATCCGAACGATTTGGTCCGGGTGGAAATCGCTACGGCATTAAACAGAGGGGTTCGGGTCATACCGATTCTGATCGACGATGTCGAAATGCCGTCTCCTTCAGCGGTGCCGGACGAGTTGACGAGTCTACTGCGTCGAAACGCTAAACCGGTTAGTTTTGCCCAGTTCCATTCTGATATAGACAGTCTGATCAGGGTGTTGAAAAAAGTTCTTTCCGTAGCGGACGCGGCAACGGCGGAATCGATCCCCAAAGCTGACGGGGATAAACTGAAAAAAGACGTTTTCTATACCGAACTGCCGCTGTCAATTTGTCTGGAAACCAAGGGTAACATAGCAACTGCTTTGATACATAAAGGCGCTTCCCTGCCGGCCGAAGCCGGCGAGGTTTTCTCTACTGCGGAAGATAATCAGGACACGGTAGATCTGAAACTCTATTGGGGAGAGGGCGCAATGGTTAAGGACAATCTTTCGCTGGGAACTTTCAAGCTCAGTGGAATCGCTCCTGCACCGGCGGGAGAACCGCAGATCGAAGTAACTGTCACAGTCGATGAGAATCTCATCATGACAGTTACGGCGAAAGACATAGAACGAGGTTCGATGGAAGTGCTCGATGCCGTGGATTTGACCCGCGTCGAAATACCGGAGGATATGACTCTGAATGTTCCCGAGTCGGAAGACAGCAAGAGAGATCCCAGTGATGTCTTCCGGGATATATTTGGCGGGTCATCTGCCTCCATCTTTGATAATATGTTCGGGGGAGTGGCAAGCACCCCGGACCCGGATATACATATTCCTGTTGAAATTTCTGCTGACGAAGCCGCTGCCGGGATCGAAAAGGAAATCGAATTTGAGCAGAAGGATCGCTGCGAAGACTGCAATGGTAAAGGCGGTAGTGGCAGTACCCATCCCTGTAAGAATTGCAATGGGAATGGAAAAGTAAGAGAGAAGCAGGGATTTTTCGAGGTCGAAAAAAGCTGCCCGCAATGCAAGGGCTCCGGGGAAATCTATAGTTCGCCCTGCGCGAAGTGCGGTGGTGGAAAATACAAACAGGCAACCCGAAAAGTAAAAGTTGCGATACCCGCAGGGATCAGCCCGAATGCAAAGCTCCGGCTGTCCGGGCAGGGCAATAAACTGAATGACAAGCGGGGCGACGTGTATCTGGAGATCGCTGTGCAGTGACGGTCCGGTTCCGACTGCTACTGCAGTTTTAAGAGCGCTTTTTTTCGAATTAATTCGTGATCAACCGGCTCTTTTCGGTATTCGGCATTACCCAGTCGGATTTCGTTGACCGGACCAAAATCTTCGGCCAGTCCCGACGCGTAGTCGCTGGACAGGTACAGATAAGTATTCCAGTAGACTCTGCCTTTTGCGTATTCCCGAAACTGATTCCCGGGATCCCGGGTTCCGGTTTTCTTCAGGGCCAACACCAGCAGTTTCGTTTCCTCCAGAGCGTGCTGCCGTCGACCATATTTCACTCCCGCGAGGAAGGTTGCCAACAATGCACCGATTACAAGAGGAAAAGAAATAGATAAAGACCCCGGTTCATACAGGAGAACTCTACCCTTTGCCCTTCGTTTTGGTATTACCGGTTCGTGCGTTTTTTTCGATATGAGCAATGATCATACCTGCAATGTCTTTGCCGGGTGCATGCTCGATTCCTTCGAGCCCCGGGGAAGTATTCACCTCCATAACCATGGGTCCGTTTTTTGACCGGAGAATATCAACCCCGGCCACGTCGAGCCCCATGATCTTCGCGGCACGCACGGCGGTGGAACGCTCATCCGGTGTCATTTTCACAACCGATGCCGAACCTCCGCGGTGAAGGTTTGACCGGAATTCGCCTTCTTTAGCCTGGCGCAACATAGCTGCCACAACCTTGTTTCCTACCACGAAACAGCGGACATCGGCGCCCTTCGCTTCTTCGATAAATTCCTGGGCGAGAATATTGGCGTCGAGTCCGCGAAACGCCTCGATAACGGATTCTGCGGCACTTTTGGTCTCGGCCAGCACGACGCCTACGCCCTGCGTTCCTTCGAGTAACTTGATGACCAGGGGCGCGCCGCCAACCTGCTTTACGAGACTGGACGAGGCTTTTGGATCGTGAGCAAACGCTGTGGTGGGTAGTCCGATTCCTTTTCGGGAAAGAAGTTGGAGACTGCGCAGCTTGTCCCGGGCTCTGGTAATCGCCACGGATTCGTTAAGACAATAGACGTCCATCATTTCAAACTGCCGGACTACCGCGCAACCAAAAAAGGTATAGGTGGCACCGATCCGGGGAATGATAGCGTCGAACCCGTCGAGAGATTCCTCACCGAGATAAATTTTCGGTTTATGCGAAGCGACGACGAGATGGCATTTTAGATAATTGATTATCCTTACCTCGTGTCCCCGTTTCCGCGCAGCCTCAGCCAGGGAATTGGTTGAGTAAAGATGCGGCGAGAGAGACAGGATTCCGATTTTCATGGCGAAGGCGAAGTCTAACTCCCGGCAAGAAAGTTTGGCAATCTAAGATTTTTGACAATTCGAAAATAATTTCTCCGGTTTTGGCTAACCGCTACGCGCCATTTCTCCGGATATGGAACGGGGTAGGGTGGGCGGTATGAGATTGTTCACACCAGGCGTATTTGCTCTGTTTTTACTCGTTCCCTCGCAGTCAAAGGCTCAATTTACCTATCCTCCTCAGGTTCCCGGCGCGGAGGAAAAGATCTATAAAACGGTAGATGATGTGGAATTAAAAATGTGGGTATTGAAGCCGGATAACTGGAGCACCAGCGACGCTCGTCCCGCTATTTTGTTCTTCTTCGGAGGAGGCTGGAAGGGCGGATCTCCCGCGCAGTTTATTCCTCAGTCTCAATATCTGGCAGGTCGCGGAATGGTCGCCATCGTTGTGGATTACCGGGTCGCGTCCCGCCACAAAACTCTGGCGAAAGACTGCGTCGCAGACGCCCGGGATGCGATGAGATTCGTCAGAAAAGAGGCAAAAAATATGGGAATTGATCCGGCCCGGATTGCTGCCGGGGGAGGCAGCGCCGGCGGGCATATCGCAGCATGTCTCGGTGTCATCGATAAAGATCCGGAATCGAAACCAAATGCTATGGCACTGTTTAATCCGGCCTGCGTTCTGGCTCCATTCGAAGGCGTAAACTATTGGGAAAAAGATCGCAGCGAAGAAATGCGCGCAAGGATGGGCATTGACCCGGTAGCATTGTCGCCTGTCCATCAGGTAACGAAAACGGCGGTTCCATGTATCATTTTTCACGGTGAAGCGGACTCAACCGTTCCGTTTTCGACAGCTGAAATCTTTACGACGAAAATGAAGGAAGCCGGTGTTCGCTGTGATCTAATGGGCTATCCCGGTGAAGGGCA
>JARGOZ010000183.1 GCA_029213025.1 Verrucomicrobiales bacterium | reverse complement strand
ATAGAACAAAAAGCCATTGAGGCTTGTTGTTCGCCGCGAAGCAATCGGACGCTCCTCCATTCCCTATCGATATTCTTCGCGGCGAAACAATCCCCCTCAACGGGGCATCGTTTCTTTCGGCGGCATACGAGACATTTCTCTTTCCGTAGCGGTGGCTTCCAGCCGCCGATAGAACAAAAAGCCATTGAGGCTTGTTGTTCGCCGCGAAGCAATCGGACGCTCCATTCCCTATCGATATTCTTCGCGGCGAAACGATCCCCCTCAACGGGGCATCGTTTCTTTCGGCGGCTGGAAGCCACCGCTACAATAATTTTGCTCCGTTTTTCCGCTATCCCATGAACCTTTTTCCGATACGCCGTGGCCCGCCGATTGCGCCATTCCTTGAGCTTGAGCAGCAGACTGAAATCGGCGGGCCCCATGATACCTTTGTAATCTACAGGTTTGTTCTCCGCCGTTTCCGCTCTCACCGATGGAGTTGCTTTCCCCGTCTTCGCCGCGTATTGCACGCAATAGAGCCAGAACCCGCTGGTGCCTTCGCTGAGGAATTGCCGGTCGATTTTCAGTACCTGGTGGCAGGAGAGAAAATGAATGAGGGCCTCCTGGATGGGGCCGCCGGGCGCGGGAACCTGGAAATGGGCAAATGGCATGGTTCAAATTATCGGGATCGGAAAAGATGCAAAAGGCAAATGGCTCCATTCTTCGTGGACCCTCCGACCTTTCCAAGAGGACTGCTGCTTCGCGTTGCGGTTCGCTGACCGATGATCTGGCCGGTGGCGTGTTTCAATTCCCGGTAGCAGAACGAATCGATATTCAGCGAAAATTCTGAAGCGAGAAACAACATCACTTCGACAGCTTCGGCTTCAGCGTTAGAGAGTAAAACGCCGGCGAATCGGTTGTCAACGGACCGCTGCGGTGGTGCCGAAATTATCGATCACCCGGAACCAGGGACTGCGCAAAGGTGGAAATCATGCGAACTACTCTACGGTTCTTTACCGTTCCATCACTCGCCTCGGGTCATCACCCTTCGCCAATTCGCCGATATATCGGACGAGATCAACAAGAGCCTGATCATTCAATCCATCAAGTGCCCGATACATTTTGTGCCCGTAGACATCTTCCCACGACTCGCCCCGCCAGCCTTTTTTGTAGTAACGCAACTGCCGCAAGATATACTCCGGATTTAATGAAGTCAGAGGCGCACTGTGAAACTCAGCCATGCCCTCGCCGTTAAACTTATGGCAAATCATGCAGTTCTCTGCATACAGTTTGCGACCCTTATCCACATCACCGGATTCGGCAACCCGGGTGAGAACCGGTTCCAGCTTCGCAACGTCAGATATCGCGGCTTGCAGTTGTTCCCCGGTCAGAGACAGGACGATCGCTTTCATCTGGTTTCCCGGGATATCTTCAGTATGGCTGCCCCGGAATCCGTTCTGAAACTTCTCCACCTGCTCGTGCAAATACCACTCCGGGAGACCGGCAATCGACGGCGAATTCAGCTCGCGCTTTCCCTCCCCCTTTTCACCATGACAGGCCGCACAAACCCTGGCAAACGTTTCCTCCGGGCTAACAATATCCGGCGTATCGCTACGGCACGAAGACAGTAGCGTGATATATAGAATCACCGGTAGATTACGGAGCGGCAAAACTGGTGAGCGGTTGAATCAATGATCTGTATTTATTGCGGTCAAGAAAGAACAAATCAGGATTGTCATCGATTCTACCATATACAATCCCTTTCGATTCAGCGAGCTTCAAAACCACAGTCTTTTCCACAAGTTGATTGATAGCAGGGTCCAACTCATTAATCACGATTGTGAAAACCGCATCCGGGGTTTCGAGAAGTCTGTAACCCTCTGCGACATTCAAATTCCAGCCGATCGCTTTCAGAGAGGAAAGGCGGTCGCGCAAGCTCGCCGCCATAGCCCGGTCGAGTGAACTGCTGACATCGGTACCATCACTCCTCGTAGCTGCCCATGAAGCCCTGACATTATTATATTCCAAATTTATAATCCCCTGCCCCCGGACCTCTTTTTTCAACTTTTTCATTCGGAACGGGTTAAATGACAGGACATTGAGAGAACGCCACTTTACCGGGTGAGCAGACAAAAGGCCGGCAAAACCCGGATCCAGTTCATAGATATGAGGCTCTCCCTGATAGTTGGCAAACAACCGGGGAACATCTCCATTCATCCAGCCCAACCGAAGCACCCGCGAAACGTCCTCCTTTTTTCCAACCGTTCCATCCGCATTGGTTTTGCCCGGCAGTTTAAAATTAAAGGCCACCACCATGGCACCCTCCTGAGATGGATCAATTCCATAGTCCTCCGGTTTTCCCTCTTCTACAAAATCGATAATGACCCGCTCATTCATTTGTTCGATCAGGGATTTTATCTTCGAGTAGTTGGCATCCACTCTCGCATCATGCAGGAGAACTTCCCAGTTCACTCCCCTCGCGTTGCGGTTGGCTTTTAAAAATACCTCACTGGAAGGATTCCTGTGTATGATCGCAATCGAATCGAGCACTTTTTCAGGAACATTCCCCAGTCGCCGGTCGCGTAGAGAGGAGGCTGACGCCACCAGGTTGTCCAGCAGCGTGGAATTAATGACATATTCCGCCGGTCGATCCGAAATTCTACCGGTGAGCAAAGTGGGTGCAAAGTCATCTTCCTGCTTCTGTTTTTCGAGGTAGAGAACAACAGGTTTATCTGAACCGTAAATACCGAATTGCACTACGGCGGAATCTTCGGGAAGAGGATTGGGTATTTCCATAGCCTCGAGCCCGGAGGATTTAACATCGGCAATCTGAAGTGATAAGATCGAAGCGATCAAATCTTCCGCTTTTTCCTGATCCGCATTAGCCACAATCGGCTTGGCCAACAACCAGGGCGAAGTCGCCTCCGGAGTAATCTTGCGTTGCAAAACAACTCCGCCTTTCGATGTAGTTACCGCCGCTTGAACAATCGCATTGGGAGGAACGTTTACCAAACGACGTTCCAGCAATGTTTGATACGGGGCATCGAGCACATCATGAGGATTTCCGTTTACCACCGCTATGCCATCTCTCTTTTTGCCGGAAGCGAGTTTTGCATACACCGCATTTGAACGCGGCGCAGCTCTGCCGATCACTATTTCATCCGATTGCGTTTTTCCTTTACCTACCGTTTCAATCTTTACATGAAGCGCCTCTTCCCCCTCCATGCCCAGATTGGCGGGAGTCATTTCATCCACCAATTCGTCCGCTTCCAACTCATCCAGAATCGTCAGATGATTCAACTGGTCGAGAAGAGCCGCCATCGAATTGTTGTTGACCCGGTCCGTCTCCGGGGAAGTAAAGAACCAGTACCCCTGGATGCGCTTGATCTCGACCGTTTGGCCACCTCTCATCAGAGTGACAGCCTGAATATTCTTTTCATCAAACCGGACGAGATGACTCCTTGTATCGCCACTGGAATCCGATTGTTCCACAGCGGAAATGACAATGGCAAGAATCAGGGACGCTGCACCGAGAATGATTGTTGTAATATTTTTCATCTCCAATTCCTATGCTCTCCGATGATACCACACCAGCGCTCCACAAAATAACAATACCGTCGGAAACACCCATATGATTAACGTTTGTAGCAGTCCGAAAGTAGAGTTTCTCATGAACAGATTGTAACTGGCCGGTTTCTTCGGAGCGATACCCAAAAGCTGATCCCGGTTCATCACCCAGTTGATCGAAGCCATACAAAAATCCGACGCGGTTTTTTGCGTGTTCCCGTCGGGTGAAATCAAATTCGGATTCCCTGCCACAACCAGTCGCGATACTCCTTTGCTGAAGTCCGGATCTCCCGGTTCACCCTTTTCAATCGCCGCCGCCGTAAACACCGGATCAGGCCGACCGTTATCAACATCGGGATCGTAACTTACCTCTTCCGCTTCGAACTCTGTTTCCCCCCAGAAAAGTTCATTGGATATCATCAACGGAGTTGGTTTTACATTCCGGGACAGATAGATTTCATCATTGTTCTGAACGATCAGCGATTGCGTGCGGTCCATGAGCTGCAGGGCGAGAATCGGCAAATCGCGGGTTGGGCCGAAGCCCGGCATAATCGTGACCGGCACATTGTATATCTTTTTATAGGCCAGGCCCGGAATCGTAGGCACAGTCAACACACGGTCCGGTTGAGGAAGCACTCCGTTTTCCCGAAGTATCGAATTCAAGTTTGGAGTATCGGCTGCCGGATCGAGAAAAATCACCAGCCCCCCTTTGCGCTGTTCCCAGTAGTTGCGAACCAGGTCCGCCTCCCCTTTGCTGATATCCCTCGAATTACCGGCAAACACAAGCGCATCCGCATCCGACGGGATCGTTTGCCGCCCGCGTAAAATCAGTTGCTCCAGTCTGGCATTCTGGGCATTGACTAAACTCTGCAACTGATTGGCAATCGAAATCAACCCTGTAGACCGGTCGCCGGTGATCAGATAGACCTTTTTCTGCTGTTGTTCGGTAACTTCCAGCAAAGCGGATGTCAGCTTTTCCTCGCCGTTAAATTCGAGGATTCGCCCGGTGGCCGCATCCCGCGAAACAAGTTCTTCCGAGCCGATCATTTTTACCCGTCCACTTTCCCCGATGATCACCAACTGATCGCGATTTAAGTCCAGTTTATATTTGTCCCGTAGCTCCGTGATCCGGGACCGGCTCCGGGACAGGTCGAGATTCTCCGTAGAAATGCGGTCCCCGCCGATCCGGTCGTATTCGCTGAGGAGCCCTTTTACATCCGGCAACACGTCGGACGTTCCCAGGAAAGCACTCACGATTTTCACATTGCCCCGAAGCTGGCGGAGGAAACCCGATGTCCGGTCGGAAAGAGTGAACTTTTTGTTCCGACTCAAATCGAGAGTGTTGTATTGCCTGCAACCGAGATAGTTGAACTGAATACATACCATGACCATCAAAATGATCCGAACCGCAAGGTGTCCTACCGCCGACCAGCGCCGGTTGAAAATACTGTCCTCTTTGTCGTGATTATGTTCAGCCATACATCAGATCCTCCATTTCCGGGATTCGATCACATGCCAGGTAACAGACAGGATCAGGGCACTGAATGTGAGGTAATACACAAAGGGACGGGAATCGATCAATCCCTGCGTCAGCAACTGAACGTGCTGCACCGTGGATACATAGTCCATTCCCGCTGCCCACTTCGAATCCGGCAGGGTGGCAAACCCGACAAAAAATCCGAAAAAGTAGTGCAACATCACTCCGACAAAAGTCAGCATCGCGGCAATCAACTGGTTGGCTGTCACCGCCGAGGCCAGCGTACCGATTGCTATATTAAAAATGCCTACCAAAATCAATATCAACGCACTGCCCCACTGGGCTCCACTGTGAAACGCGTCTTCCTGCCCGGTGACCATCTTGAATACCGGAAAAAACAACAACAAAGGGGCCAGCATCGCGAGATATACGGTGACTGCAGCCCCGTACTTGCCGATTAACACTTCACCGGTCCGGACAGGAGCCGTCATGAGCCCTTCAAAGGTGCCCGTCTTCTTTTCCTCGGCGAACAGGCGCATTGTAATCACAGGAAAGATAAACAAAAAGCCCATCCAGAACCAGCCGGAAGAAAATACATTATATACCAGGCTGTAGGGAATCGTGGTCACCCGCATGGCATTCACTGTGCTGATAAACAGCCATCCGTTGATGAAGGTAAACAGAGCCATCACCACAAAGGCAAACGGAGACAGAAAGAAGGAGCGTAATTCCTTCATATAGATAATCGCTGTCGTTCTCATGATTCCTCCTCCTTTCTGACGAGGTCCACAAAAGCATCCTCCAGAGTCGCATCGTGGCGCGACATCTCGCGGATTTTCCAGCTTCTTTCCACGGCAAGATCAAAAATCTTCTCGCCGAGATCGGCCTTTCCGTTGGAATCAATCAGATAGCGATTCCAACCTTTTTCCGATTTCTCTTCTTTTACAGAAGTCACCCCGGGCAACTTTTTCAGCGCGGCGAGGACTTTCCCCTGATTACCGTTTACCTCCACAGTCAGATCCCCTTCCTCCCGGCGGCGAATCAGATTTCGAGGCGTATCCGAAGCTTTAATTTTGCCGCGATTGATAATGATGACGCGGTTGCAGGTCATTTCCACTTCAGGCAAAATGTGCGTCGATAGAAATATCGTGTGCCGTTTCCCCAAATCTTTGATCAATTCGCGAAACTGTCTGATTTGACCGGGATCGAGACCATTGGTCGGTTCATCCAGAATCAGCAGATCCGGCTTGGTGACGAGGGCATCCGCCAGCCCCACTCTCTGCCGGTAACCTTTTGACAAAGTCGAGATCATCTTATTCTGCACCTCCTTCAGCGAGCAGGTTTCAACCGCTTCATCGACTCCGGAAGTGAGCTTTTTTGTTTCCATCCCCTTCAAAGCAGCCCGAAACCGGAGGTATTCCTTCACTCGCATATCGGTGTAAAGCGGCACATTCTCCGGCATATAACCGATGCGCTGGCGCACCTTCACCGAATCCTTTTCCACGTCGAAACCGTCGACACTGGCCCGGCCGGAGCTGGGCGTCAGAAAACAGGTCAACATCCGAATCGTCGTGCTCTTGCCCGCTCCGTTCGGTCCCAAAAACCCTACAATTTCACCTTTGTCGACAGTAAAGGAAATGCGGTCAACAGCAGTGTGCCCAACGTAGCGTTTGGTTAATTGAGAAACTTCAATCATAAAAAGGGGGCCGGATTTTAAATGGTTTCCTAACAAATGGCAACCCTTCCGGAAAGATTGAAATGAATTCATTTCGAATTTCCCGAATTATTCGGGCCAAAGTCCAGTTCAGGGCGTGCCTGACGAAGTTCCCCCGTCGCGTCTCCTCCGAAAAACAGAAGTTCACCGAACCAAAAGAACCGCCTGACAAGGAGCAGATCCCCAAAGAATGCCAGCCGTTAAAATGGCAGTGATTGCGGACCATGCCTTTTTTTGCGCCGTGGGTTATCGCACCTCATGAGCGCCGCCGACTATATCGTCCTGTTTGTCTATTTTTTCGGAATGATCGCCATCGGCATCTGGGCGATGAAGAGAGTCAAAGGCCAGGAAGACTACTTTATGGGCGGACGCGGATTTGGCAAACTGCTCCAAACATTTGCCGCCTTTGGAGCCGGAACCGGTGCCCACGAGCCGGTAACGGTGGGCCGCACCTGCTGGACCAGCGGATTGAGCGGGGCCTGGTCGGCTTTGATGTGGTTATTTGTCACACCAATCTACTGGATCACTGCAGTCTGGTACCGGCGGATGCGACACCTCACCCTCGGAGACTGGTTTGTAGAGCGGTATGAATCAAAAGCACTCGGCGCGGCCTACTCTGTTTTTGCGATTATTTTCTATATGTATTACCTGTCGGCTATGTTCACTGCGATCGCTTCTTTTGCGGCGCCGCTGATGGGTGTGGACCATATCGCAGGGATCGAACTGAAAAATATACTTATTCCGGGCATCGCTGTTATTGTTATTGTATATGGAGTGCTCGGCGGCCTCACAGCAGCTTACTGGACCGACCTTGCCCAGGGAATATTCATCATCCTTCTCTCGGTGCTTTTAATTCCCTATGGCCTTTGGGCGCTGGTCAAAGAGTTCGGCGATCCTGCGACAATGAGTGTGCTCGACGGTTTCAAAATTATGCATACCCGGGTTTCAGAGGACCATTTTGGATTATTCACCGGTCCGAGTGCCGGGGAGTTCCCTCCGCAATATATCATTTCGCTGACTCTGCTGGCACTGATAGGAATTGTGGTCCAGCCACACTTCATCGCCACCGGGGGAGGTTCGGCCAAGACCGAAGACGAAGCCCGGATCGGCCTCGTAGTCGGGAATTTTCTGAAAAGACTCTGCACCGTAGGCTGGGCCCTAACCGCCCTCATAGCCCTGGCTCTTCTCGCCGGAAATGCCTCCCTCGCCGCTAATCCGGATCATGTCTGGGGCGTGGCGGCCCGGGAAATCCTCGGCCCACTCAATCTCGGTCTCGTCGGGCTGATGCTGGCCTGTCTGCTCGCGGCGATGATGAGTTCGGCGGATACCTACATGATTGTTACATCCGGTCTTATCACGCGAAATGTTTATGCGGCCTACATCAATCGCGATGCCCCGGAGAAAACTTATGTCGCTGTCGCCCGCATGACCGGCCTGATAATCATCGTCGGCGCATCGGTTGTGGCGATGACGATTGGCGATGTTTTTGGCCAGTTCAAGCTGGCCGTGGAACTACCGATCCTCTTCGCCGCGCCGTTTTGGATTGGTATGTATTGGCGACGCGCCAACCGGACCGCTGTCTGGATAACTATAGCTTTTTCTCTATTCTTCTTTTTTCTTTTACCAGGGATTCTTTCGAGCATCTCATCACTAAAGAAAAGTCCCGGCCTTACCCAGACAACCGATTTGGTGACCCGCACGATCACCCGCACCGCAACCGCAGCAGATGTCGCAAAACACGAAGCCTGGATCGAAGCCACTTCGCAGGCCCGGGCAGCCAATGATGAAGCACTGCTCAAAAAACTCGGCAGCGAGCCTCCCAGGGCGACGGTGGGAGAACCGGTAAAAATTGTCCTGAAAAGCGGGGGCACCGGCATTTTCTGGAGTGGCGGAGTAAGCCCGGTTGGAACACCGGTGCTCGAAACAATTGAAGAGAAAACCGTAGGAAACACAACCACACTCGTTCAACGCTACACCGGGCCGATGGAGGGAAGCGGAACTTTTAAAGTGGATTTCCTGATCTATCGCCTGATGGGTATGGATCTGAGCCGGGCTTCCAAAGCAACACTTGAAACTCTGCGCCTGCCCTCGCGTCTCGTGCTGCCATTTATTGTATTGATCGTGGCCAGTCTCTTTACCAAGCGGAACTCGGAAAAAGCACTCGATCTGTACTACGCAAAAATGAAAACCGAGGTTCTCGCCGATCCCGAAAAGGACCGGGCCGAATTGGAAAAATCTTACGCCAACCCAACCCGGTTCGATGATCGCCGCCTTCTCCCCGACACGGACTGGGAATTTATGAAACCAAAACCAAAAGACATCATTGGATTTCTCGCATCAGTCGGGATTTGTTTTCTGGTTATCGGTTTACTCATCTGGCTGGCAGGAATAGGTGCATCATGAAAAAGTATAGAAAACTAACGATTCAACAGGGTACAGTGACGGACACAACAGGGTACAGTCGAAGTAAATTCAACTCCCACACAGTAGCGGCATTTTTGCCAAATCCCGCTACCTACCTTTGCCTATGCCTCCTGCTTAACTTCGCTGTGCCGGTGGGCGCTCAACAAACCGCTGACACAATATTTACCAATGGAAAAATCGTAACTGTGGACGGGGATTTTTCCATCATCGAAGCGATGGCGGTTCAGGGAGAACGAATCATCGCGACCGGTACTACACAAGACATCGAAAAACTCTCCGGATCTGATACGGAAAAAATCGATCTACAGGGCGCAACCGTTCTTCCCGGTTTGATTGATTCCCACGTCCATGCCACTGGCGCTTCGATGTATGAGGCGGAACACAAGGTGCCGTATTTTGAAACCATCAGCGATGTGTTGAAATACATCAAAAAGCGGGCCAGGGAAGCCAAAGAGGGCGAATGGGTGCAGATGTCCCAGGTCTTTATCACCCGCCTGCGCGAACGACGCTACCCGACCCGCAAAGAAATGGACAAAGTCGCGCCGAACACTCCGGTAGTGTTCCGAACCGGGCCCGATGCGGTTGGCAATTCCATGGCGCTGAAGCTGTCGGGGATCGATGAGAACTACAAATTGCCCGAAGGCAGTAATAAAAAGCTGGAGCGCGACCAGGAGACCGGAGAGCTCACCGGGATCATCCGCAACGCAGGCGGGATGTTCAAGATGCCTCCACGAACCTCGTCTCCTTCTTTCGAATTTCGTACCGAGCGCCTTGCGAAGCTGTTTAAGGACTACAACAGTGTTGGTATTACCGGGGTTTCCGACCGGGCCGCCAGCGATGGCGGAATTCGTCACTACCAGCAACTGCTCAAAGAAGACCGGCTCACCTGCCGCGTATATCTGTATAGAGGATTGAGTCTCGGCGGAAGTCTTCAGGATATAGAGAAACGACTCGATTCCTACGCCGCCCATCCCCTGCATGAATATAACAACAAACTTTGGCTGCGAGGCGTGAAAATCTTTCTCGATGGCGGCATGCTGACCGGTAGCGCTTACATGCTTGAGCCCTGGGGAGTCAGCGAAGGTTACGGCATCACTGATCCGGAATACCGTGGTGTACTTCGCAGCGATCCCGATCAGGTATTTCTCGGAGCCAAAGCCGCTCTCGAACGCGGGCTTCAGTTCACCGCTCATGCGGTAGGCGACGGTGCTGTCGAGACTCTGGTAAATGCCTACACCAGAATAGCCGAAGAACATTTCCCGGTTCACGACAAGCGCCCTTGTGTGACTCACTGCAATTTCATGAGCGCCGACGCAATTAACAAAATGGCAAAGCACGGTATTGTCTGTGATCTCCAGCCCGCCTGGCTGTATCTCGACGGCAGCACGCTGAATCATCATTTCGGCCACGAACGTCTTACCTGGTTTCAACCCTACAAGACCCTGTTCGATAAAGGCGTGATGGTCGGCGGCGGCTCCGATCACATGCAGAAAATCGGCAGTCTTCGTTCGGTGAATCCCTACAATCCTTTTCTCGGAATGTGGACCGCTTTAACGAGACAACCACGCTGGATGGACAAACCACTTCATCCGGAACAGAAAATCACCAGGGAGCAGGTCATCCGGCTCTACACGATCAACAATGCCTACCTGACTTTTGAGGAGAAAGAGAAAGGTTCACTGGAGTCAGGCAAACTGGCCGACTTCATCATTCTCGATCGGGATATACTGGAATGTCCGCTGGATGAAGTTCGCGATATTAAAGTGAAGCAAACCTGGCTGGGAGGAGAACCCGTCTATGACCGGGACGCTCCTTTCACCGTTTCCGAATTCACCAAATCCGGATTATTCACCGGCGGAATCGAAGGACCCGCCTGTGATCGTGACGGCAATCTCTTTGCAGTAAGTTTCGAGGATAAACGGAACATAGGTAGAGTAACTCCCGAGGGCCGTGCGGAAAAATGGATTGAACTTCCGGAAGGATCAACCGGCAACGGAATCCGCTTCAACCGCGCCGGTGAAATGTTCGTCGCCGATTACACCGGTCACAATATTTTGAAAATCGATCCTGAAACAAAGAATATTGAGGTATTCGCTCACCAGCCGGAAATGCACCAACCCAACGATCTTGCGATAGCAGCCGACGGAACCCTTTACGCCAGTGATCCGGATTGGAAAAACGGTGACGGCGCGCTCTGGCGAATTTCGACTGATGGCAAAGTCACCCAACTCGCCGATGGAAAAGGTACCACCAATGGCATTGAAGTCAGTCCGGACGGGAAGATACTGTATGTCGCGGAAAGTAAGCAGAGGCGAGTACTGGCGTATGATCTCGATTCGGAAGGTATTGCAAACGAGCGGACTATTCTGGAATTTCCAGACTTCGGCCTCGACGGGATGCGCTGCGATGCAGAAGGAAATCTTTATATCACAAGACACGGAGCCGGTGTCATTCTGAAAGCATCTCCTGAGGGCGAAATCTTCCGAACCATCGAGTTACCGGGATCGATGCCGAGTAACCTGTGTTTCGGCGGTGAAGATGGAAAAACGGTTTACGTAACGGAAGTAGAGAATCAGCAAGTCCTGCGATTTCGAGTTGATGTCCCGGGTCTCTCGTGGATGAGATGGCGGGACTGAGGAACGTCGGCACCGTACCGGCGACTTTCAGTCGCCGAGTATACATCAATCCACCTTTCGCAATTTCGATATGCGCCCGGTATCGACCCATTCAGCTACATAGATATTCCCAGCCGGATCAAAGCAGGCATCATGCGGGTGAACAAACTTCCCGGCCTCCCACGCCGATGGATTTTTTCGCATAGCTTTCTTATCTTTTAATACTTCTTCTCTCCACGCAGGATCTTCGCCGAGTTGAATTCGATTATTATCCTTGTCCAGCAGCGTGATCCGCGCACTCAGATCCGGAATCAACATCGTATCTCCGAGCACATCGATATTTGCGGGGAGATAAAAGTCATTCATCGTTTTTTGGTGATTCCCGTCGAGATCAAACCACTGGACCCGATTATTGGAACGATCGCACACGGCCAGGGATGGCTCACCGTCGCCACGATCATCGATCCATAACCCGTGGGGCAAACGAAACTCGCCATCCTTCGTTCCCATCGATCCAAATTTCGAAACCCAGTTGGCGTCTTTATCATAGCGGTGGATACACCAGGCCCCATAGCCGTCAGCCAAAAAGAAGCCGCCGTCATCGAGAAAGGCGAAATTGGTGGGTAGAAAGCGATCCCGACCCCAGATCTTTTCGCGTTTGGTATCTTCATTCGGGGCGTAGACACCGGAATCCATCGGAGCGTACTTTTCCCAAACCATCTCACCGGTCAGGGTCATTTTATTGAAGGTTTTGACCTGCTGATAACCGGTCGCATAGATAAACTGCTCATTGCCTTCCGTTCGGACTTCCAGTCCGTGTCCCCCGCCCTGAAAACTGTTCCCGAAAGCCCGAACAAATTTGCCCTCCGGATCAAAGACAAAGATCGAGGGATGATCCGGTTGATCGGCCCGGCCTTCATGCATCACATAGAGAAGACCGTCTTTATCCACCGCGACATTGTGCGTCGTCTGCCAGCTATATTTATCGGGAAGTTTTGCGTAGTCGTGTATGACCTCATACCTGTAGCCGCCCTCACCGATAATGCTTGCCTTGTTCCGTCCAAGACCGGTGATGGAGAAACCGGCGAGCGCAGAAGCCCCGGTGAGAAATTTGCGGCGTTTCAATACGTTCATATTGTCAGCGTAGGGAACGGTAGGAAAACGGTCAAGTGGCGGTTTCGTATTCAGGGCGTGTTTTCGGTCTATCCCGGAGTTTTGCTGCGCTGCACTCCGGGCTACTACCTTTCGCACCTCCGGCGCGCGGGACTGGATGCCGAATAAAGTTCAGCAAAGCTTGTCAGCTCCGGCGAATCCATGCCTTATATTTCAAGGCCTGTGCAATTTTTCATGGATGAAACATGGATTTCTTAGGATTCACATGGATGCATAGACTGTTCGCATCGTCGGATCTATTCAGGCTCTTGCGCTGGATGAGGGAGACGAGGACAAAGCTGAGCAGCATAAGCAAATACCAGGCGGAGATCTTTCCGAAATGGACGAGCTGCCAGCCGTTTTCCTGATTGGGGTAGGCCCAGGCACGCGCATAGGTTCCGAGGTTTTCAGCGATCCAAATCGCGAAAGCTACAGCGAACAGCCCGGGAAGCAGAGGCAGTCGGCGATGGGTATCACCATTTTTGATATAGATAAAGGTTTTGCCGAATATCAGAAATGAAGCACCTATCAATACCCAGCGCATATCAAATATGTAGTGATGGGTAAAGAAATTGAGATAGGCGACAGCCGCTAGAATAATTGTCCAGGCTACCGACGGATAGTTTTCAAAGCGGAATTCAAACAGGCGCCATGCTCTGGCGATATAACTACCTACCGCACTATAGAGAAATCCGGCAAACAGCGGCACTTGGTAGATGCGAAAAATTGCGCCCTCTCCAGGGTATTGCCACGAGCCAATTTCCGGGGAGGTTTTGAACCACTCCATACCAGTAGCCAGAATGTGAAAAGCGATGACTACGACGAGTTCTTTGCCATGCTCAAGGCGCAGGCCGATGAGCATGAGTTGCAGGCCTACGGCGTAGAGAAACAGAAAGTCGTTTCGCGGCAGTCCCGAAACGGTCGCGGATTCACGGGTCAGCAGCATGCCAAGCAGGAGCGCTCCGCCGAAGAGGCAGGCCATAACCTGTTTGAATCCGAATTGAAAAAGCTCGGTAGCTATGGCTTGCGGTGGAGGAAAAGTGGCGGTCTCGATTTTCATTGGTTCAGTCTCGCAGTTCGATGTGAGAGCCCTGCGAAGTAGCCGCGAAAAGACCGTGAAAGTTCTGTGAAACGGGCACGAAATCCGCTACTGTCCCGACTGATGATGCGCTATTTCCAAATCGCGATTGTGCTGTTCTGGGTCGGCTCGATGGGTTGGCTGGCTAAAACGGCGCTCACTCCGGACGAAGCGGGAATGGTGGAGGTGGATCCGCGGCGACCCGTCGAGGTCTTTTTCAACTGGAGCGACACAACCCGGATGCTGCTTCTGCAAAACGGGGTGAAGCTCGGGGAAGTCCAGCTGGTGAGTTTTTCCGAAGACGGCCCGGAAGATCCGGCCGGTTTCTCTGTCGCAGTGATGCTCAACGGAGACGTGGAACCAAATGTGATCGGCACTTTTGCCCGCTGTCTGTTCCGGTTTCAGAATGATTTTTCGCTGCACAGCAGCGATTTCCTGTTCCGGATGCCGTCGAACAATTTCCGGGTTCTCGCCAGCACGAAACAAGGTGGCGATGTCACTAAAGCGGAGGCGAGTCTCGCCGGGAATGTGATTTTTTCCTATGACAGCGAGGCGGGTGATGAGATCGATCCCGGCCTGCTTGGAATGGCTTCGGGGAATGATATGATCAAAGGACTCCTCGCAGAAACGGGAAATCCAACCGACTGGAATTCGCAGATCAAAGCGTTCCGCGGCATGCACAAATTTTCAGGGAAACGGCTGCCGATTTATCTGCTGAAGCTCTCGATTGCCGAGCAGTCGGACTACTCGCTCCGGATTTATCTCAGCGAATCGGGCGAGCCTTTGCAAATCGAGTCCGATCTCGGGTTTATCGCGATTTCGGAGATGCTTTCTCCTGTGGAGCGTTTCCCTTTGAAAAGAGAGGCAGAGTTTAGGACGGAGGAATAACTATTTTCCAGCCATGGTGTTTTGAAACAAAAGCACCTGCCATTTCCCCTCTCTGCGAACGAAAATCCGGGTGAAGCGGAATCGCTTAGCGGGAACGGTTTTGCCGTCGCGAACGGCGACGGCTTCGATCAGACCGGTCGCCACAGCCATATCGCCGGAGATCATCCAACTCAGCTCCGGGGTTTGGTAGCTTTCAAATTTAAGGATCCCCGACTCGATGTCATGGAGAAAGGTATCTCTGTTCATCACCGAGCCAAACACATTATTGTGAATGTGATCGGGAGCGAGCAAAGTGCGTAGCAATGCCACGTCTTCGTTTTCGTAAGCCTTAGTGAGTCTGGTGTTTAACCCGGTCATTTCACGGGCCGCCGGGGAATCAGTCTGCCAGCCGGAGGCCGGTTCTTCAGCGATTCCCGACAAAGCGAGGCAGGTCAGAAAAAGAACGATAATCCTTGTCATTTTGGGCATTCAACAGGGTACAATGGGAAACTGTACCCTAGACCGGCAGAGCCGGAACCAAAAGGATTTTGGGTGTAGGTTGCC
>JARGOZ010000182.1 GCA_029213025.1 Verrucomicrobiales bacterium | reverse complement strand
TACGTATCCGCCCTCATCGTCGGGGCTGTCTGGACGGCATGGTGGCTGCCTATGGCAGTTCACAACTTCGGCATCATTCCCAATTTACCGCTTGTGGCTCTGCTTTTTAATCAAATGGGGATTTCCGCCATGTGCGCTTTTGTCTATCACCATTCCCGAAGCGGCACGCCGATTCTGGTCATGCAAATTATCTTCAATGCAACGATTCTCGTATTCCCTGTGACGCCGGATATCGGCGGCGCGGCTACCTACTGGGCGTTTGCTTTGACCTACTTCACCACAGCGACTTTGCTGTTTCTCCGCTTCGGGCCCACCCCTCTTTTCCGGGTGGCGGAACAGGCCGACACTCTCCGGACCGCTCACTGATTTCTGTAGAAGATTGCCATTGCATCTTTCCGGCGAATCTGTTGAATTCCGGAATGATGAAATTTCTAATCGTTACTGGACTGTTATTTTTCGCCGCCGGATTCACCCCTGCCGAAGAGGGAAAACATCTGTTTATCCTTTCCGGCCAATCCAATATGGCCGGATTAAGACCGGAGGAATCTTTTATCCCCACAGTCGAGAAGAAATACGGGAAAGAACACGTCATCGTAGTGAAAAACGCCAAAGGCGGACAGCCAATCCGCCGCTGGGACAAATCCTGGCAAGCGACCGGGAGCCAAAACACAAAGCAGATCGGAGATCTCTATGACGAACTGATGAAAGCCGTAAAACCGCAGATCGAAGGGCAGAATCTCTCGTCAGTAACCTTTGTCTGGATGCAGGGGGAAAGGGATGCCCGCGAGGGCAATGCCGATCTCTACGAAGCCAGTTTCCAGCGATTGCTGGAACAGCTAAAAGCCGATCTGGGAATCAAAGAACTCAATTTTGTAATCGGCAGGCTCAGTGATTTCGATATGGAAAACAAAGCCTATCCGCACTGGACAAAAATGCGCGAAGTCCTCATTTCGATCGCTGAAAAATCGGAGGACGGTGAATGGGTTGATACCGATGATCTCAACGACGGTAAAAACCGCCGGGGTAAAGAAATAAAAAACGATCTCCACTACTCCGCCGACGGCTATGTAACCTTTGGTACCCGACTCGCGGAAAAAGCGATCGGTCTGATAGAAAAATAGTTTCTATACTCCGGCGACAATCCCTTCGTGAGCGTGGCCTTCGTTTAGATCGACCCGCTCGGGACGCCCTTTGTGCATATAAACAACCTCGGTGTGATCAAGGCCTAGCATGGCCATCACGGTCGCGTGAATGTCATGCACATGCATTTTGTCCTCCGTGGCATAGAGACCCAACTCATCAGTCGCACCGATTGTCTGGCCACCTTTGACACCACCGCCCGCCATCCACATGGTAAAGCCGGTCGGGTTGTGATCTCTACCATCGCCTTTTTCACTCATCGGAGTTCTACCGAATTCCCCACCCCAAATCACGAGAGTTTCATCCAGCAGTCCGCGCTGCTTCAGATCTGTGATCAATCCCACAATCGGTTGATCGACATTTCCACAGAGACGGGTGTGGTTTGACTCCATTTTAGAATGGCTGTCCCACTTACTACCGGCCCCGTGATAAAGTTGGATAAAGCGCACTCCGCGCTCGACGAGGCGACGCGCCATGAGACACTGCCTGCCGTAAATCTGGGTATCTTTGTGATCGAGACCATAAAGAGATTTGATCGCCTCCGGTTCACTGTCGAGATCGATGGCTTCGGGAGCCTCAGCCTGCATCCGGAACGCCAATTCGTAGCTGCGAATCCTCGCATCCAGATCGGTGTTGGATTCTCTACCCAGTAAGTGCTTTTTATTAAGCCGGTTCAGGAAATCGAGCTTTTGGCGCTGTCTGCTTTCCGTAACACCTTTGGGGTTATTCAAATTGGCAACCGGTTGGTCGTCGTTTTCGAACAGCACACCCTGATGGACGGCCGGGATAAATCCGGATCCCCAGCAGCGGGTTCCGTTCACCACCATACTGTTGCTGTCTTTGATAACCACGAAGCCCGGAAGACTCCGGTTTTCTGATCCCAGGCCGTAGGAAATCCACGAACCGAGAGAAGGACGCCCCCCGAAAACAGAGCCGGTATTCATCTGACAAACGCCGCCCGCGTGATTGATCCCGTCGGAAACGCAGGACCGAATGACGCACAGTTCATCAGCGATTTTTGAATGATTCGGCAGCCAGTCGGAAATCCAGAGCCCACTTTCGCCGTGTTGGGCCCATTGCCTTTTCGAGGCGAGAAGCGGCGAATTCACCTCCCCCATCGCTGTGACGGGACGCTCAAAACTGTCCGGCAGCGACTGGCCTGCCAACTTGTTCAAAAGCGGTTTGGGATCAAACAGATCGAGATGGCTGGGACCACCCTCCATAAACAGCCAAATGACATTTTTCGCTTTTCCCAGGGCGTGAGGAATCTTCGCAGCTACCGGATTGGGCGGGCCGCTGGATGCCATGAGATTTTTGCCCGCCAAAGCGGACAGCGCTACAGCTCCAAATCCGGCTCCCGCTTTGGAAAGAAATTCCCTACGGCTTCCTGGGTGATCGTATCTATGACAAGGCATGACTTAGTGTTGGTAAATAAATTCGTTTGAGTTCAAGAGCGCGTGGCAAAAATCTGTAGTGGCACTGAGAAGTTTGGAATCCGGTTTTCCGGGAACAGGCTGCCGATACCACGACGTCCCGGGCGCGGGTTCCTCTCCGTTTTTCGAGCTGAAATCCCAATCCACTATCGCTTTCGATGAGCCTTTGTTAATAAACAGTTCATTATCTGAAAGAGTTCCTTCACTGATTTTCAAGCGCGCCAACTGGCCGTCCCAGAGATGGCCTCTCCCGTTTCGCCCGCCGATAAAGGATTTCAGATTTTGTTTCGAAATCCCACCTGTGACCGAATGGGTTACCGCTGATTTCTGCAATTTACTTCCGGGGCTGGAAAGATCTTTCATATAGAAAGTCACCTTCCCGGAAGTAGCATCGCCGTCTGTAGGGACTGCCGAAACGGTCGCAGCAAAGTATACCGGCGTTTGCAACGGAAAGAAAAGATCGGAGGCGACTACCTCATAAATTTGATTGCCCTGAAAATTTTCACCCACAAGCTGCATGATAAAATTTCGCGGTTGATAGGCTGATTTGGCACTGGTCACGCCGAAGGACCATCCGTCCGTCTCCCGCGATCCGTTCCATTTTGACACCAGGGTATTTACTGAAGCATCTTTATATACCGAATCGAGATTGGCCACTGCCTCAATAGTGAACGCGTCTTCCGGTAGTTCCAGCCTGGAAAAATCAAGCTGCTCGAAACGACTACCCGGCTGCAACCAGAGAGCTTTCGAACCCAGAGCCAACTCTTTCACTTCACTGAACTGACCGGAGAGATCCCTTAGTCCGTTTTCCCCGGGATATTTGGGTTCCGGCCCGTCAGGACCGGTCACTACTCCGCTTTGTTGCTGGATAAATTCAATCGAAGCAGCCACTTCGTCACTGGTGGCATCACGGCCGTAGGCACGTTGAAAGGCAGTTTGGATTACACCGGCATCGACCGACGATTTTCCGTTAAGGATACGCTGAGCGAATGACTTCGCCCGCGCTATGGCCCACGGACCGTTGACGAGAAGCAACGACTGATTCGGCGTAGTGGTAGGTATACGGTTTGGAGTGGATCCGAAACCGGCAGGCGCATCAAAACCGGCGAGAAATGCATCGGGACTGTTGCGTTTCTTCTGTGTATACACCGAGCGGACTGTAGAAGTCCCGCTTTGCGCCGATCCACCTATTTTACTACTTAACTCCCCGGAAACAGCCAGCATCGCATCCCGGAGCTGTTCCGCCTGAAGCCTTTTAGGGGGATAACGCCACAGCAACTGATTGGTCGGGTCCGTGATCCGCTCGACAGATGTCGGTTCGTAGCGCGACGTTTGCCGGTAGGTAGCGCTGGTCATGATCAAACGATGTATTGATTTCATTTTCCAGCCGCCCTCCAGAAACCGGCTCGTCAGCCAGTCCAGCAGTTCAGGGTGACTGGGTTTGCCGCCCAGTTTCCCGAAATCATTCGGCGACGGGGCGAGTCCGCTGGCAAAATGCCGCTGCCAGAGCCGGTTCACTATCACCCGGGTGGATAGTGGGTTGCCCGGATCAGCAATCCAGTCGGCTAGAGCCGTGCGGCGACCTGTAGTCGAACCGGTTGGCTCGATCTTCGGCGCAGGTTGTCCC
Organism: Verrucomicrobiales bacterium; assembly: GCA_029213025.1. GTDB lineage: Bacteria > Verrucomicrobiota > Verrucomicrobiia > Verrucomicrobiales > DEV007 > Arctic95D-9. The sequence goes on along the minus strand of JARGOZ010000182.1, from coordinate 11,599 downwards.
AGCAGGGTGAGAAAGGCAGGCTCCACTACATTCTTTTTGCCCCGCTTTTCGAGAAGCGTATCAGCAGGAGTAGGTTTTACGTCGGTGGAAATAAAGCCATTCGGGATTTTTTCCTTCGGTTTGAGATGGTCAAATTTCGCCAACTCTGCGTTCAATTCTTTATATCTGGCGAGCTTCTCTTTATCCTTTTCAAACTCTTTTTCCCACTTGGTTCCCCTCGCTTTGTGGTCGACCTGCCGCTGAACGAGCTGGGCGAGTTGCTCTTCATAAGCATTGCGTTCGGCCTGCGGTTTCCAATAGATTTCCTGAATATCGGCAGGGAATTGCTTTACTACCCACTTGATATGCCCCTCCACTTTGGACCGCTTTAACTCTTCCAACTTTCCGCGAACCTCCGCAGTCGCTTTTTCCCATACTTTTTGCTGAGCCATCTGTTCATCGGAGCCCAACAGATGATGTTCCGGCCACCACACGGAATTTAAAAAGGCCTGCAGCGCGAAGTGATCTTTCTGCAAAATGGGATCAAACTTGTGATCGTGACACTGGGCGCAGCCAATTCCTATGCCGAGAAACGCTTCCGCCGTGGCATTGGTCATTTCGGTCATGATGAGATCCCAGTGCATCCGCGCGTTGCGCTGGTTCCACTCATAAATTCCGAGGCGAAGGAAACCGGTAGCAACGAGAGTATCCGGATCATCCGGCGCGATTTCATCTCCTGCCAACTGCTCACGGATGAATTGGTCGTAAGGCTTATCTTCGTTCAGGGAATCGATGACATAGTCACGGTATCTCCATGTCTCCGAACGATATCCATCGGCCCGGTAGCCGTCGCTTTCCGCATAGCGAACTACATCGAGCCAATGTTGTGCCCATCGCTCTCCGTAGGCCGGGCTGGCGAGGAGTTCATCGATCAAACGCTGCCAGGCATCAGGCCGCTTGTCGGCAAGAAAAGCAGCAACTTGCTCCGGAGTCGGCGGCAGTCCGTGAAGATCGAGATAAGCCCGGCGAACCAACTCCTCGCGCGAAGCTTCCGGAGCAGGCTGCAGTCCCGCTTCATCCAGCTTCGCAACAATGAACCGGTCAATTGCGTTGTTCGCCCATTCGCCACCTTTCTGCGGCGGAGCCGGGTCACGGACCGGCTGAATGGCCCACCACTGGTAGTCCTCTTTGGTAAAACCAAACTCATCAATCTCGCCGGTCTTCGGCACTTCCTCCGGCCAGACAGCTCCGGATTTGATCCACTGCTCCAGAATCGCAACCTGCGCCCCGTCCAGCTCCTTCTTCGGAGGCATCGCAAAATCCGGGTCACTGCGATGAACCGCTTCGATAAGAAGAGAGGCTTTTACATCCCCGGCAACCAGGGCCGGACCACTGTCCCCACCCTTTTTGATGTGCGAAATGTGATCGAGACGAAGGCCGCCTTTTGCTTTCTCCGGGCCGTGGCAATCGTAGCACTCCGCTGCGAGAAGCGGCCGAACTTTGTTTTCGAAAAATTTCAGTTCACCGGAATTATCTCCCAATAGAAGAAACGGAATGGAAAGTAGATAGATAACAGGCAGATGTTTCATCGCAGTGTAAAATATAATGTAGGGCCTTTAGCGGTAGGGTGCTCGCGTGTCGCGAAAGCGTGAACCAGTCCTTGACTTTCATACTCCCCGGTCTCCCGCACGACCAGAAATGTCACAATTCGGTTGGCGTCTTCGCGGAGCCATGCGGTCAGTTCCGGAGAGGAAACCTTCACGGCGGCGATCGCGGAAGCGCCCCGGAGAATTTCAAATGAGCCCACTTTTTTGGTCAATTCCGGAATCAATCCTTCATCCGTAGTCGCCGGAAGAGTTTGCCACAAAACTTCGTTTTCACCCCAATCGTCCAGTGAATCATCGATCACGCCGTAGATCGAAAATTTCGAGTCGGGAACCAGAGTGGAAAACCCCAGCCCGCTGGATTGCACATCGAGAAAAAGTTCCGCCTGCTCGATCTCCCTGTCTCCGAGCGAGGTCAGATCGAAACTGATAATTCCCCGCCTCCGGTTGTTCGGCGCGAGACTGGTTTCTTTCACCATCATCAGAGGATTTGATCCGTAGTTTTTCTGTTCCGCACCGAAGCGAACAAAAGAGTCCTTACTCGACTCGATTTGTGACCAACCCTGGCGATGATCGGGCTCCACATCCCGCAGGATTTCTTCATCGGGAACCATCAAATCAGCGCCGTTGACGAGGGTGTTCCCCGTTTTTAAACTGGTGGTTTCCTCAAACCCGTTCCGCGTTACCTCTACTTCCCCCTCGAAAACCATCACGTGGGATTTACCAAACTGGTTGGTGGTCAAACCGAAGCGGGTCCCCAAATCAACCACTTCCATTTCCGGGGCATCAATCGTGAAGCCGTGAGCCGATTCCGGCACATCGGCAATGAGAGACCCCTCGATCAGTCGGCACCGCATTTTCGATTCCACTTCAAGAACCGCCGGCGCTTCCATCACGATTTCCGCACCACTGTCAAATTTCAAGGTCGCCATACCCGCAACCAGCGACAGACGCCCGGCGGGAAGTCTCGATCCTTTCGCCGTGGGCAAATCCGATCCCTCCCAGCGGCATCCCTCCGCCTCGACAATAGTCGCCACCGGCTCAAATTGCCCGCCGTGAAAGAGCACAAAAGCCAAAGTCACCAAAGCGCCGATACCCGCAGAGGCCAGAGACAGCCAAACCGGCACTTTTCTCTGTTGTCCAACTGATCGAACCTCTCTGGTCAGCTCCGGGAGTTTATCGCCGATGGCATGCAAGCGGCCATTCAGCCACGACAGCTCCGCATACCGGGAAAGAGCATCCGGATCATCGAGCAACTTCGCCTGAAACCGCTCCAGCTCTTTGCAATCCAGCTCACCATTGATCGCTGCGTGAAATTTTTCCTCTTCGCTCATACCCGTACACCCCCCGTTGTTTCGCTCTCGATACACTCCTGCAACATCTTTCTGATTCGGCTCAGCATCCGGTACACGGCGCTTTCAGTGCGCTTCGAGCGATCCGCAATTTCAGCCACTTCGAGTTCTTCAAAATACCGCCACAACACCATTTCGCGGTGCGCCTGCGGCAGTTTCCCCACACAGATTTCGAGAGCCTCCGAGCGGGAATCCCCCTCTGCATCGATCCGGTCGATCTCGGCGGCGACGGCTTCGATAAAAGCATCCTCAGTGGGAACGATCCTTTTCCGCCTGTTTGACCGACGGTAATTTAAAATGAGACCCAGAGCAATTTTCTTCGCCCAGGCGGCAAAATTGGTTCCGCTTTGAAACGATTCGAATTTCTTCCACATCACCACCCTCGCTTCCTGGAGAATTTCTTCGGCGTCAGCCCGTACCGGAACCAGGCTGTAGACATACGCCACAACCGCCCGCTCATTGGCAGCGAGTAATCTCAGATATTCTTCCGTCCGGGAATCATCCATCGCCCACTATAGGTCCGGAAAAGATCAGTTTTGGACATTAATTGGCAAAAAAAATGCGGAAACCGGGAAGTTTCCGCACGCAAAAAGTCAATTCAACAGGGTACAACCCCATATTCAACAGGGTACAGTCCGCGATTCAACAGGGTACAATCTCACATCACCTGACATCCAGATCCTTTTGAATCTGCTCGAAATCGCCTTCCTCGCAGCATCTGACAAATCCCTCGATGTACGCTTTCAGCTTATCCCACACCACTCTGATGTCCGCCGATTCGTCGGGAGTGATTGTGTTGTCCATCGCCGCCTGCGCTACAACATTCAGCAAGCCCGCGAACTGAGCCACGATTTCGTGTGTCGCAGGCACCACTTCATAACCCTCCCCGGCGGCGCTCTGTGGATTTTTCACATAATAACCGCCCGCGCGCTGGCAGAGCCATTCCACGATTCCGGGATGTTTGGTCAATTCCACCAACTGTTCCACCCGGTCGAGAGGATTTTTACTCCCCGAACCGGACTGCGTGTTGGGTTGCGCCCATTTATAAACCAGAGAAAGAGAGACCCCCATTTCCGCAGCAATTTCCTTCGGACTGGTCGTGGGACTTTCGAAAGCTTCTTTTAAGACTTCGTGAGATTCCATTGACCCGTATCCTGCCCGATTTACCGGCGAAACACAAGCAAAATGAAACCTTCTAAACTTTTACAAAAGTTTTATCCAATTGTAATGGGCTAACCGGTGCAAAAAACTTACTATCAGATCGTGTTCGGGAACTATACCCACAACACACATCGCGAAGTCTTTATATATATTCCCCCTTTGAATATCAGAGAACCTTCGTATACTCAATACCATGCTCGATCTACTACAGGAATCAATCAAAGGATACAATCTTCCATTTACTATATTAGTCGGCTGCATCTTCCTCTACTGGATCATCGCCCTTTTCGGAGTTGTCGATATAGACGCCGGCGGAGATTTTGATGTCGACACAGATATAGATGCGGATACCGATATTGACGGTGCCGAAGGCAGCAACGAAGCACAGGGTAACTTTCTCGACGCAGCGATACGCTTCGTCGGATTCTCCGACGCACCACTGATGTTTGTGATATCAATATTCGCCGTCATGCTGTGGGTGTTCAACCTGATAGCGAATATATACTTCAATCCGGCCGAATCGAACGGGCAGGCAACTATATTGCTGCTGCCGGTGATCATTCTCGGCTTCATCACTACCCGACTGCTGGTCCGCCCTTTGCGCCCGCTCATGAAGATGATAAAAGGAAAAGAAGCCCCGGCTCCGGTTATTGGCGAACAGGGGGTCGTAGTATCGTCCACCCTCGATCACGAATTCGGCAGGGTGCAAATCGATTTTGAAGGCAGACCACTCCTGCTCAACGCCACAGTTTCCGATACCGGCCAAACCCTGTCAAAAGGTGACATCGTGCTCGTGGTATCACAAAAAGAAAACCAAGACAGCTATATAGTTAGATCACTTTAAGCTTGAAATTACTGCATTTATAATAAATAAAGAAACATACATGACAAACTCACCAATCACTACCTTATTAGGTGCTATAGATTTATCTTCGGGCGCCACCGTCTTTGTGACGGGAATCATACTGTGCCTCGGGCTGCTTTTTGCCGTGCTCGCTGTATACGCGACATTTCTCAAGAAAGTAAAGAAAGGCTTCGCCGGAATTCGAACCGGTATAGGCGGAACAGAAATCGCTTTCGACAAAATGATCGTCTTTCCGGTATTTCATCGGTATGAAGAAATGGATATATCCGTGAAGCGGATTGAAGTGGATCGCCGGGCTCAGAACGGACTGATCTGTAAAGACAATATGCGGGCCGACATCAACGTGGTCTTTTTCGTCCGGGTAAATAATCTCAAAGAAGATGTCCGCAACGTCGCCAGCTCGATCGGATGTGACCGGGCGTCCAGCGAGCAGGGAATCGCCACCCTTTTCGACGCCAAGTTTTCTGAAGCATTGAAAACGGTCGGCAAACGCTTCGATTTTATTGAACTATACGAGGAGCGCGACACCTTTCGCGATGAGATTGTCAAAGTGATCGGAACCGATTTGAATGGATTTGTACTCGATGACTGTGCGATCGACCACCTCGAACAAACGCCTATTGAGAATCTGGATCCGGATAACATTCTCGATGCGGAAGGTATCAAAAAAATCACCGATCTGACCGCCGTCCAGGCCAAACTGGCCAACTCGATTCAGCGCGACAAAGAGCGCGTGATTAAACAGCAGGATGTCGAGGCGAAAGAAGCCATTCTGGAGTTGGAAAGACAGCAGGAAGAAGCCGTCGCCAAGCAGACACGCGAAATCGCCACGGTGCGGGCCCGCGAAGAGGCGGAAGCGGCAAAAGTCCAGCAGGAGGAGCGCCTCAAGTCGGAGCGCGCCCGGATCGCAACGGAAGAGGAAATCGAAATTGCGAACCAGAACAAGGACAGAGAAGTCATTGTTGCTCAGCGCAATAAAGAAAGAACCGATGCCGTTGAGCAGGAACGGGTCAAACGCGACCAGGAGCTCGAATCAATCGACAGAGAACGGGTCACAACCCTTAAAGAAATCGAGAAAGAGAAGTCGGTCGAGATCGAGAAAAAGAACATTCAGGACGTAATCCGGGAGCGGGTCATGGTGGAGAAAAATGTTGTCGAAGAGCAGCAGAAAATCCTCGATACCGAAGCCTTTGCCACGGCTGAAAGGGAGAAAAGCGTTGCCGTAACAGCCGCAGAAAAAAGCGCTGAAGAAGAATTGATCCGCAAGATCAAAGAAGCGGAAGCTGAGAAAACCGCAGCGGAACTGCGGGCTGATCAGTTGATGTATGAAACCATCAAAGCCGCAGAGGCCAACAAGCAGGCTGCGGAATTAAAAGCCGAAGAAGTCATCATTGCTTCGGAAGCCGAGCATACCGCATCTGAGAAACTTTCTCTCGCCAAGAAAACCATGGCAGAAGGTGTTTCCGCGGAAACCGCCGCGCCTGGAATCGGGGAAGCAGAAGTTATCGAAGCGAAAGCCGCTGCCGAAGCCAAAGGTATCGACTCGAAAGCCGAGGCGATGAAGAAATTCAACGAAGCCGGCAAAGAGCACGAAGAGTTCAAACTGGAACTTGCCAAAGAGAAAGAAGTCGAGTTGGCGGAAATCAAGGTTCGCGAAGCCATCGCGGCCCGTCAGGCCGAAGTCATGGGAGCAGCTCTCAAGAGCGCGAAGATCGATATTGTCGGCGGTGAAGCCCAGTTCTTCGATAAGATTACCAGTGCCATCACCCAGGGCAAATCGGTAGATAGACTGGTCAATAACAGCCACACCCTGACCGATATCAAAGAAACCTTCTTTAACGGAGACGGCACCTACTTTGAGGAGCAGGTTCGCGAATGGGTCAACCGCTTCGGTGTATCCAGCGATGATCTCAAAAACCTGAGTCTCGCCGCTCTGTTGACGAAGTTAATGGCCGATGCGGACGGGGACACCCGGTCCAGTATGTCTACTGTTCTCAATGCAGCCAAACGCTTTGGAGTCGCAGACAACAAGGCTGGTGATGTATTGAGCGGTCTCGCAAACTAATCTGACAAGATACAGAGAGCCACGCCGGCTCTCTGTATGGAGGACCAAATGACCGAAGAAACTACAGACACAACGTCCCCTACGGAAGACAAACTGGAGGGAGGCAGCTACGAGATTATTCGTAACCGGTTGAACACCCGCGGTAAAGAACTACGGGAGCGTCTTGCCAACCTCAACGCGAAAAGACAAGCTGTATTCGGAGCCGTTGAGCCCAGCCTGATTGCGACCGAGAGAGTTACTACAGAAAACAAATGCTCACCCCGCGATATTATTTCAGTTGGTGGCGGGAAGTTTATCTTCGGATATAATGTTCAGATAGGCTTGAAATCGGTGACCGATATCGAAGACGTTTTCAGCGTCTACCGATATGATCCGGAAGGACACAGCTTTACGCAGGAGTCGCTCAATATGATCGGCGACCCCGCTTTCCGCGACGATTTCGCCTATATTTACAAATACTACCGGGAAACGTTTTTTGTAAAATTCCTCACTATTGGAGCGCATCTCTATATGGCGTTCCGGATCGGAAAAGATGTTAACGACATCAAATGTTTTAAGTGGTTAATCTCCGGCGAGGGAACACTCGAATACATAGGCAACCGGTTCGATCACGAATACAGTTTCCCGCCTCAGCAGGATTTCGAGTGGCACCGGGCTCATCGCGGAATGTACCGCGAAGGCGATCATCCACATGTATCGATCGAGGACCGCCTCTTTGTGGAAACAATAGGTGGCGACCTCACCATCAAAATCGAAGACAACACCGAATCCGGCGAGGGAATCTATGACGAAACGGTAAGCCACGAAGATCAAACGCTCGACGATGCCGAGATATTCTACGCCGTCGTCGGCAGCCTGATCCTACTCAAGATTCTCCCCTATCAGGAAAAGGACTACCGCTACCTTGTTTACAACGAGAAAGTAAAGAAAGTCAGCCGGGTAGACTCGATCGCCCATTCCTGTGTTCTATTGCCCGAAGATCACGGTCTAATTTTCTCGGACGGATACCTTCTGCAAACCGGTGAGGAAAAGCGCTTTCAGAATGAACTGAAAGACATGAATTTCGAGCGGAGAATTGCCTCTCCGAACGGCGAAGACTACCTGTATGTTTTCTACAACAGGATTGAGGGCATCTATATCCTGATGTCCTACAACATTATCGATCAATCGGTCAATACACCGATTATTTGTCACGGATACAGCCTCTTTCCCGATGGTGAGTTGATTTACTTCCGCGAAGACGGCGAACCGAGAAAACATCACGTTCTTCAGGTATGGCGGACGCCCTACATGGAGGGGGATTTCCGCACTGAGCAGGATCAAAACAGCTATCTCTATAAAATCGGCAACGCCGACATCGTCAAAGCGATGGCGGAGTGCTATGAAGTGATTAATTTAATTGGCAAAGACGATTCTTTCGCGGATCTCTATATCGATTTGACCCGCAAATCCGGGGACATCATCGACAGTTATTTCTGGTGCGGCCATGAAGAGGCATTCTCTCTGAAAGAAACGCTCAGTGAAATCCGGGCCACAGCGGACAGTGCCATTGCTGAATTTGACAAGGTCTCCCGGATGCGCAAAGCGACCGCTGAACGCACCGCTGATGTAACCAAACGGGCGCGAGATACCGCCAGGAAGGCGAGCTATAACCAGCCCGATGATATCATGGGCTTCGTTCACAGTCTTGCCGATTTGCGGAAGATGCGTGGTGAAGTCATTTCACTGCGCGACCTTCGTTACATTGATACCGGCCAGGTCGACAGCCTGGAACAGGAGCTCGTCGATGTTTCATTAAAGGTATCGCGAAAATGTGTCGACTTTCTGCTCAAAAAGGAAGCTCTCGATCCATACCGCAACAAAATTGCGGAACAGGAACAACTGGTTCCCAACATCAGCAAAGTGGCCGATGCCAACAAAATTGCCGAAGAGCTCGACGCTACCGGTGCCGAACTCGAAATGCTGATTGATATCGTAGGCAATCTTCGTATTGAAGATGCTACCGAAACGACCCGGATTATCGATGATATATCCACCATCTACGCCCAGCTCAACGGAGTCCGCGCCAGGCTGAAAAACCGCCGCAAAGAACTGAGCCGAAGTGAAGGAGCTGCGCAATTCGGGGCGAAAATGAAACTCGTCGGCCAGGCCGTGGTGAACTACCTGGATCTCTGCGATTCGGCCGAAAAGTGCGATGAATATCTGTCACGCTCGATGGTACAGTTGGAGGAGCTGGAGGCGAATTTTGCCGACTTCGAAGAATATATAGAAGAAATCACCTCGAAACGCGATGAAATCTACAATGCGTTTGAATCGAGAAAAATTCAGTTGGTCGAGCAACGCAACAAGAGAGCCAACAGCCTGACCAGATCAGCGGAACGCATACTGACCACGGTGCAGCACAGGGTGGCCGGTTTTGACGAAGTTACTGATATTAACGGCTACCTCGCCGGTGACCTGATGGTCGAGAAAGTCCGCGACATTATCGATGAACTGATCGAAATGGGCGATTCGGTAAAGGCTGATGATCTGCAAACCAGACTGAAAACGCTTCACGAAGATGCCGTTCGTCAACTCAAAGACCGCAAAGAACTGTTCATTGACGGAGACAACGTCATTCGCCTCGGCAACCACAACTTTAACGTCAATCATCAAGAGCTGGAGCTTACTATAGTTCCGCAAAACGGAGTTCCCTGCTTTCATCTCGCCGGAACCGACTTCTTCGAACCTGTCACCGATGAAGTGTTCCTGAACTCCGACAATGTCGCGGATATGACGGTTTCCTCGGAAGACGAAACTCTCTACCGCAGTGAATATCTCGCCTCAGTGTTCCTGGATCATGTCCGGCAACAGAAAATCTCGTGGAACGGTCTTTCCGAAAAGGAGAAACTGACATTGATCCGCGACTTCATGGCTGGCCGCTACGCGGAAGGGTATACCAAAGGGATTCACGATCTCGATGCCGTGAAGATTTTTGACAAACTATACGAAATCGATTCCAAAGCCGGCTTACTCCGCTATTTGCCGGGAGTCCGCGCGGCTGCCATACTCTATTGGTATTCGAAAACCGATGATGCCGAGAGAAATCTGCTTGAGAGGAAACTGCAGGCTCTCAGTATCCTGAGCGCAAAGTATCCCGACAAAGTTCGCAATCAGTCCCACATAGCGACTTTGCAGGAAGAGATCAGCCAGTTTATCGGGCAAAACAAAAGGGCAATAGGTTCTCTGGCATCGGCAGATCCCCATACAGCGGCGGAATATCTATATTACCAGCTGTTGTCCCGTGCGCCGCTCATTGCATCGGAAGGGGCCGGTAAAATTATCCATAACTTTGAACATTTCCTGACCGCAAAACGGCTTGAACAAGGTTTCAACGAAACGATTGAACCGTTATCCGACATCATAACCGCAAAATTCGAGACTTACCGGGACTGGATGTCCGCCGTTGTTGATCCGGAGACGGTTTCACACCGCGAGCTGCTTTTGGAGGCAGCCGCTCTCAAAGCCACAAATGCCTACGAGCACCGGGCAGTGAGAGAGCTGGATGCAGTGGTTGATCTCTCCGGCATGACCGGTTCCCACCGAATCATTAACAGCGGAGTCTACCATTTCGATTACCTCGATTTCGCCGGTAGAGTAGGGCATTTCAAAACTCATATTGAGCCCGCCTGGTCAGCTTACCAAGCCGCCCGGGTTCGACTCATCGAAGACCGGCGGAAAAACATGAGACTGGATGAGTTCAAACCTTCCGTCATGTCCGCCTTTGTGCGCAACCGACTGCTCGACAGAGTCTATCTGCCCCTGATTGGCGACAACCTCGCGAAACAAATGGGCACTGCCGGAAAAACCACCCGCACCGATCGCATGGGGCTACTGCTGCTGATTTCTCCACCCGGCTACGGTAAAACTACCGTGATGGAATATGTAGCCAATCGTCTCGGGCTGACTTTCATGAAGATCAACGGACCGGCGATCGGGCACGATGTCACCTCCCTCGATCCGGAAGACGCACCAAACGCCAGTGCGCGGGAGGAAATCAACAAGCTCAACTTCTCTCTCGAAATGGGAGACAATGTGATGATCTATCTCGATGACATCCAGCATTGTCATCCGGAGTTTCTCCAGAAATTCATCTCGCTCTGTGACGCCCAGCGAAAGATCGAAGGCGTATGGGACGGTAGACCGAAGACCTATAACCTGCGCGGAAAAAAGGCGTGCGTCGTCATGGCGGGAAATCCGTATACCGAAAGCGGTGGGAAATTCCAGATTCCCGATATGTTGGCCAACCGTGCCGACACCTACAATCTGGGTGATATCATTGGAACTCACAGTGGGGATTTTGAAGCTTCGTATATTGAAAACTGTATTACCTCCAATCCCGTTCTCAGCAGACTCGCCAGTCAGGGTCAGGCTGATGTGTATGCCGTAATGAAGCTGGCCGAAACCGGATCGCAGGAGGGAATTGATTTTGAAGGCAACTACCCGGTAGAGGAAATCGCCGATATGGTGAATGTCATGAAAAAGCTGATGCGCATTCGCGACACCATTCTGCGGGTAAACGTCGAATACATCC
>JARGOZ010000181.1 GCA_029213025.1 Verrucomicrobiales bacterium | reverse complement strand
ACGCTGGGATCTGCGAGGGGGACGCCGGGTAACTGGCGTTCCTACCTTAATCGCTTCCAAATGAAAACCATTGCAACACTCTCAATCCTTCTTGCCGGGACTCTTCAAGTATTCTCCGCGGACACGCTTGAAAAGCTCGCCGGAAAGGTCGGAGACGCATTCGAAGCCACTGACGCAGCCAAACTTGACGACCTCCGATATTCGAAAAGTCAACCGAAGCAGCTTAGCGCATACGAAACTTCGTTGAACAAGCTGCACGTCCGGGAATTTCGAGAGGCAAAGGCTAAATTGAGGGAGATCGAGTTCGGCAAATTAACCAGATATACACCGGACATGCTGTTGCCCCGACAGTCAGGGAGCGACAAATCCGGGCAGCCCGTTCTTTTTGGTAAGCGGGTTGCCTTTATGTTTCCGCCTACGGACACGATTGTCGTGGTCTATCCCAAAGGAGGCGGGGTAGACTTTGAAGTCGCTTTCCCGGCGGCACGCATCGGCGAGCAATGGTATTTGGTCAGCCTGAGCTTCGAAAAATGCGAACAAGGCGGCGCTGACCAACCCACTGCCGCTCCGGAGTCGAAGCCGGCGGGTAAAGAGGAATCCAAACCTGAATCGGAGGGGCGTCCCCAGTAGCGGGCGGCATGCCTTAAACGTTCGGCTCAGAAAATACATCGTGTCCACAATTGGCGGGGAACGATTTGATGAAACGCGCACGGTAATTCAATACAGAAATCCGCCGACTACTCCGGCAGTAATCACTACAAGCCAGGGCGGAAGCTTGAAAACGAGGAGGAGCGCGGACACGCCCAGCAGGAATACCACATCTTCGGCATTACGAATAGATCGCAACCAGACGGGATCGTAAAGCGCAGCTCCAAGCAGTCCGACTACGGCCGCATTCGCTCCTGCGAGAGCTTTCTGCAAAGCTCGAACATTTTTCATCCGCTCCCGGAACGGCAGCGTCCCGAGAGTCAAAAGCCAACCGGGGAGAAAAATACCGATCGTGCAAACAAGTCCTGCAACCCATGGTCCGGCGGGGTTTTTCAGAACAGCGCCGAGATAGGACGAAATGGTGAACAGTGGACCCGGAACAGCCTGGGCGGCACCGTATCCGGCAGCAAATTCAGGGGCCCCCAACCAACCGGCATCTACCGTCTCCCGACTGAGCAAAGGCAACACAACGTGACCACCTCCGAAAACGAGAGCGCCGCTTTTGTACATTCCGGCGAAAGCCCGAATCAGCTCGTTGCCGGAGTTTACCAGCCATGGAATGGCCAGCAGGATCATCGTAAACGCCACCAGACAGAAGACAGAAAAGCCGACTGTACCCTGTTGAGTCTCCGACTGTACCCTGTTGAGTCGGGCATTGTACCCTGTTGAATCGGGCTCGTTTCGAAGCAACACACTACCCGCAACCACGCCGAAACAAATAACCCCAACCTGCGTCCATACGGAATCGACGCTCAGAACAATCGCGGCTGTCGAGATCGCAATCAGTGAACGGGTTTTCCCGACACAAAGAGTTTTCGCCATACTCCAAACCGCATTGGCGATCACGACCACAACAGCGATTTGCAACCCTCGAATCCAGCCAGCCTCGCCATCGGTGAGAGAACCGAATTTCATCACGCCAAGCGCGAACAGGATCATCAATACCGCCGATGGCAGGGTAAAACCCAAAAAAGCGGCGAGAGATCCGGGGACACCGCCTTTTTTCCAGCCGATTGCCATGCCCAGCTGACTGGAACCGGGACCGGGCAGAAACTGAGTCAATGCAAGCAACGCCGCGAACTCAGATTCATCGAGCCAATTTTTCTTTTCCACGAACCGTTCTCTGAAATAGGCAATATGAGCGCTCGGCCCCCCGAACGAAGTGAGTCCCAGCTTGAAAAATTCCACAAAAATATCCCGCAGCGGGCTCATTTTGTCTCATATCGCAGGGAATTGCCGTTGTCTTCGAATTTTCCGAACAAAATTGTCACCATTTTTTCGTAATTGTTTGAACACGTTTCACGACTAAGATTAGCAACTGATTTTTATGAGAAGGACACCTTCATTGTTTCTAATTCTGTTTTTGCTGTGTGCAACTGCTCACGCTCAAATCCCCTTCGGTCTGGGCGGACCTTCCAACATTTCGCTGACCCTGAGAAGTGATCGCCCCACTGCAGCACCGGGAGATACCGTGGCAATTGTCCTCAAAATGGATCACAATCCGGGATGGAATTCCTATTGGCTCAACCCCGGAACCGGGATGCCTACGACTTTGAACTGGACCGTGCCGGAAGGGTACAAAACCGGTGAAACTCTCTGGCCTATTCCCAAGGTCAAACCTTCCGACCTCGGAACCAGCCACGTTTACATTGATGATATCTATATCGTAACGCCCCTGAAAATTCCGGAAAACGCCACACCCGGTGAGGTAGAAATTGCTCTCGCAGCAGACTGGCTGGAGTGCGATAAACAGGGCTGCGTTCCCAAAGGCGGTGAAGCCACGTTGACTCTGAAAATTGCCGAAAAAGCTGTCGGCGACCCCGAAGTAAAAACGTTTGCGAAAAAGGTGATCGAACAACAGCCCGCCCACCTTGATTCCTGGCAGGTGGAACTCGGCGGGAATGATGAAGTATTTGAAGCCCGACTCACTCCCGGTGCCGGAGCCAATACGGCACCCGGCGAAATTTACTTTTTCGAGTCCAGTGAAAGCCCGGCACTGGAATACGAGTTGCCGGAAGTGACACGGGACGGAGGCACTTTCGTTTTGAAAATGAAAAAGAGCGAAAGTGTTCCTTCAGCAAACATCGAGGGATTTTTCTATGCCCCGAATGGCTGGGAAGAAGGTGATGACAAAACCAAAGCTCTTGCAGTGGGATCCCCTTCCGTCGCAACCACAACGGCTCCGATACCTCCCGCCGAACCGGTCGAAACGGACAGCGAAACAGATCACTCTGTAACCGGAGCGGCAGAGGGGGAAATTGCTGCCGGTGCGGCATTGTATGATGTTAACGCAAAACCGAATTACGTTTTGCTAAGTGGCGCGGAGGAAAAGAAACTCACCCTGCTACCTGCTCTCGGACTGGTTTTCATTGGCGGACTGCTTTTGAACCTGATGCCCTGCGTATTTCCAGTCCTCGGTCTGAAGATCATGGGCTTTGTCTCCCAGGCAGGCGAAGAAGAGCACAAAGTGAAGAAACACGGCATGGTTTTCGGTCTCGGGGTGTTGATATCGATGTGGGTTTTATCCGGAATCATCATCGCACTCGGATTGAACTGGGGAGCTCAACTGACCAATCCGGTATTTGTAGCGGGTATTGTAATCCTGCTTTTCGTCATGGGCCTGAATATGGCCGGTGTTTTTGAGTTTGGAACCTCCATGGTCAGTGTTGGAGGCGATTTGCAGAACAAAAAAGGATATTCCGGTTCCTTTTTCTCCGGAGTTCTTACCACTCTGATCGCTACGCCTTGCTCCGGGCCATTCCTGGGATCCGTGATGGGCTTTGCACTGTCTCAGAAAGCTCCGATCGCGTTTCTGGTTTTCACATTTTTCGCAATGGGAATTGCGTCACCCTATGTGGTTCTCGCCTTTTTCCCACGAGCCATCAACCGACTCCCCCAACCCGGTGCCTGGATGGAGCACTTCAAAAAAGGTATGTCATTCGCGCTGTTCGCCACGGCGGTGTTCTTCCTTGGCTCGTTTGGCAAACAAACCGGATACGACGGTCTTTCGTGGATGCTGTTTGCTCTTGTCATGATCGGCTTTGCCACATGGATTTACGGAACATGGGGTTCGCCGTTCGTAAAAAAATCGAGACGTTATTTCGTTGGCTACGGATTAGCTCTGGTAGCCGGCCTGCTCGGTTTTCAAATGGTGCGGGTCGCGGTTAACAAGGAAGCACCTGCTCTCGCCGCAGCGGAGGATGTCGGGGAATGGAAACAGTGGTTCCCCGGCTCGATGGAGCTGGCCCGGAAGAAAAAACGGATCGCGTGGATCGATTACACAGCGGACTGGTGACTAACTTGCCAGGTAAATGAGAAGCGTGTCTTCTCAGATCCGGAAGTTATCGCAATGATAAAGGAACTTGATGTTGATTTAATAAAGGCGGATGCCACGTCCCCGAGGCCGGATATTGATCAGGACCTCGCCCGGTTCAGTCGCGCCAATTTGCCGACGAATATTGTCGTTCCCGCTGATCCCAACCAGCCTCTCATCATGATGCCGGAGGTAATCGGACCCAAAGAAGCGTTGAAAGCATTGAAAATTGCGGCGGGAGGATAAAAAGGGTCGCAATTGGGTGATTGAAATTCGGCATTCGTCGTTCACTCTTTTGCATGCTTACCTTAATCAAACTCGTTGTTTCAGCGTCGCTGATCTACATCGTAAACGAAGTGGTGGTTACACGCAGTCGACCCGTAGTCGGCAGCCTTATAGCGTCGCTCCCGCTGGTATCGCTGATTACCTTTTTTTGGATTTACTTTGATCTCAAAGCCGATCCTCAGGCGAGGATCGAGAAGCTGGCATCGCATTCCAGCGGGGTCTTCTGGTTTGTCATCCCCAGTCTGCCTATGTTCCTGATCTTTCCCGCTCTGCTTAAACGGGGTATGTCTTTCTGGTTCTCAATCGGAATTTGCTGCGTGGTTACGATGGTGCTCTACGCTTTTACCGCAGCGGTCTTGAAGAGATTTGGAGTCAGCTTGTAATCGAACGCGTCGCCTCACTGGTCCTCCACATCAGGAAAAGCCACGGTAGCTATGGCGATCACTGCAATACCCTCTCCCCGCCCGACAAATCCCATTTCTTCGTTGGTGGTCGCTTTGATACCAATATCCTGAGCCGGCAAACTGATCACACTGCTGATTTTGCGTTTCATCTGGTCCGCATAGGGAAGAATTTTTGGATTCTCCGCGATCACTGTGGAATCAATATTTTCGATAAACGCCCGTTTGCCTTCGACAAGGTCCTGAACTTTTTTCAGAATCTTCATGCTCGATATTCCCTCGATGGTCTCATCCGTGGGAGGAAACCAATAGCCAATATCCGGCTCGCCGAGCGCTCCGAGAATCGCATCGGCGATAGCATGAGACAACACGTCGGCATCGGAATGACCGTCGAGCCCCTTTTCAAAAGGGATCACGATGCCCCCGAGGACGAGAGGACGTCCTTCGACGAGTCTGTGCACGTCGTAACCAATGCCGT
This sequence comes from Verrucomicrobiales bacterium, assembly GCA_029213025.1. Lineage (GTDB taxonomy): Bacteria > Verrucomicrobiota > Verrucomicrobiia > Verrucomicrobiales > DEV007 > Arctic95D-9. Next base: position 10,650 of record JARGOZ010000181.1, on the reverse strand, counting down.
TTCGATATCTCATATCTCCGTAAAACTAGGGAATATCAAACTTTTGCCAATGTAAATTTTAGGAAATGTTTTCAAGCGGAAGTTTGCCATTGGAGGCAACAATACTCGATTTATCCTTCGTACTCTCTGTTGGCGTGACCGTTACTGAACCTCCACCCCTCTCAACGAGCAGAACACCGGCAGCTATATCCCAAAGGCTGATTTGTTCCTCGATGTAGGCATCCAGCCGACCGCAGGAAATGTAAGCGAGCGCGAGCGCAGCGCTGCCCATCATTCTCGTCTTCCGAACCTGATAAGCCAGTTTCCGGTACCGTTCGAGACCGGCATCCATCGATTCTTTGGTTTTTGAAAATCCAATCGTTACAACCGCCTGGCGAAGCTCTGCGCGATTGCTGGGTTGGATGGGCTTGCCGTTCCGTGTCGCCGGGCCTTCGTAGTCCACCGCAAACATCTCATCCATCATAGGATCGTAAATCGCTCCCAGCTTCAGTTCACCTTCCTGTCTCAGTGCAATCGAGACACAGAAGTGAGGGATTCCGTAGAAAAAATTTACCGTCCCGTCGATGGGATCAACAATCCACTGGGAAGAGCTTTCCTGATTTCCGCCGATCCCCTCCTCGCCGTAAATCGCATGGTCGGGAAAGGTCGCGAGAATCCGTTCGGTAATAAGGTCCTGGGTCTTGACATCGAGTTCCAGTTTGATGTCGTGAGCCTTCATTTCGTCCACTACAAGATCGCTCTCATAGTTGGCTCGCAGCAGCTCTCCAGCTTCCTTCGCGGCGGCAATGGTCAGTTCCAATTCAGGTGACATAATCGGTGACACCGATAAGGGCATCGGGATGCGGGTCAAGTAAGACTCGCCTTGTTTTGAAATCGCTTCCGGAGCCCTTGAACTCCCCTTTTTACCCGCTATCTTCGCCGCCATGCATTCTTTTGAATATAAAGGCGGAGTCCTCCACTGCGAAGGGGTCAATCTCGATGAACTGGTCAACGAAACCGGTTCTCCCGTCTACGTTTACAGCAAAGCTACAATTCTTGATCACTACCGCCGGCTTTCGGCGGGTATGAGCGAACTTGATTGCCTGATTTGCTACGCCACGAAAGCGAATTCCAACCTCGCAATTCTCAATTTGTTGGCCAAAGAAGGCTCCGGCTTCGATATCGTTTCCGGCGGCGAACTGTATCGCGTCGAAAAAGCGGGAGGCGATCCCGGAAAATGCACGTTTGCCGGCGTGGGCAAAACCAGAGAGGAAATCGAAATGGCACTGGATGCCGGAATTCTCTCCTTTAATGCCGAGAGCGAAGCGGAAGTCGAATTTATCAATCAGGTCGCCGGTGAAAAAGGTGTCATCGCTCCGATCGCTCTGCGGGTGAATCCCAATGTCGATGCAAAGACCCACAAGTATATTTCGACGGGAAAAAGTGAGAACAAATTCGGCATCGATTTTTCCATCATCCGCGAAGCTTACGAGAGAGCGTCAAAGCTTCCCCATATCAAAGTTCAGGGCCTGCAAATGCACATCGGTTCGCAGCTCACTTCCATCGGACCCTTTGAGGAAGCGGTGAAAAAAGTCGTCCCTCTCGTGGAGGAGTTGAAAGAACGCTACGGAATTGAGTTTTTCAGCATCGGCGGCGGCATGGGGATCGTTTACACCGACAGCCTGGCCAGCGGGGTTGGACAATGGTGGGACAAGAAAGAGGAAAAGCCGCTCACGATTGAGGAGTACGCGTCCACCCTGGTTCCTCTGCTCAAGCCTCTCGATTTGAAAATCATTCTCGAACCCGGTCGCTTTATGGTGGGCAATGCCGGCATCATGATCACCGAAGTCCTCTACGAAAAACGCGGTTCGGCCAAAACATTTAAAATCGTCGATGCGGGGATGAATGATCTGATCCGACCGGCTCTGTATGAAGGCCATCATGACATCGTGCCCGTAAAGGAGCCGTCTTCTTTTGCAACCGAACCAGTCGACATCGTTGGCCCGGTTTGTGAAAGCGGTGACTTTTTCGCGCAGAACCGCGAATTACCGGAAATCCAGGCAGGTGACCGAATTGCCATTCTCAGCGCCGGTGCCTACGGATTTGTAATGGCTTCCAACTACAACACCAGACGCTTCCCGCCAGAGGTGTTGGTCGACGGGGAGAAATCACACATCATCCGCCCCCGGCAAAGTTATGAAGATTTGGTCAGTGCCGAGGTGATTCCTGACTGAAAGTAATTACTTCCCGATACAAAGGATCTCTTTAATTGTGTGAGCGTAAATCCGGTCGTGTGCGAAACTCAAACTCGCCCGGTTCCACGCTTCACCGACTGGTCCAAGATCGTTGATTGCCACCACGGCATCGCCATTCAACCTTTGCGCATTCGCAGCGATCACAAATACCGTTCCGGACATCGTTGGAATATAGAGATTTGCTCCGATCAAGGTAGGCACAACTGAGGAATAATGCCCCCATCCATTGTATCGGGACCGGGCATCACCTACTACAACCAATCCCCTGGAATTTTTCATATCATTCGGGGTAAAAGCGATCTGATTAAATGGCAAAGGTTTGAGTTTTCCCTTTTTGTCTTTGTAGGTGGGCGGCGGGTTCGGCATATGGAGTAATTCCTCCGTTCCATCGGAATTTCGCTTTAATTGCAAGGGCAGTTCCAGATACTCTACTTCATCAGTTTTTAGATTGATTCGGCCCAACCAGTTTTTGGTATAGCATCGAAAGTAGTGAAAATCACCCGCAACCAAATTGGATTGCTGGGTGATATTTCGTTTCTCCGATCCGGATAAATCAACTCGTTTGACTTCATAACCAGTGCCGGTCCATGCACAGAGTGTCACTTCGCCCACGACAGGAGTTTTCTTTACGATCTGCCCGGTCAGCGCATCAATACTATAGTGAAAACTGCCATGGAACACAAAAGCGGTATCTTCGCGGACGGTGTAGGTTTGCGTAGCCATAAACCCGGGTAATTCCAGAGACCAGATTGTTCCGCCTGTATCCAGGTTGACCAGGGATATTCCCTCGGGCTTTTCGGGTGGTGAATGCCCCCCACCCCGTCCGACAACGGCCACCGGGGTGCCGTCAGAAAGTTTCTGAAGCAGTGGCACACAACCCATGTTTACTCCACATGTAGTGGCCCACTTGTCTTCACCGGTCGCAAAGTCAAGGCCTACCAGTTGAGTCCATTCGGAAAGGGGCGCGTTTTTGTGGTCGTGCCCGAATTTGCCTTGCTGCGGCTGATATACCTGACGAATTACGACGAAAGTATCGTTATACAGAAATGGCTGTGTCCTGCCGACTGTCAGCATTTCCCGCTTCCAGAGAAGTTCCCCTTCGAGATCGAAAGCAGTGATCGTTCCAGAGGCATTGGTGAAAACGGCACTTTTCCCGTTGGTTACCGGCGGAGGTGATGAACTGTCGCTAAAACAACCGGAAAGCCGGAGCGGATGTTCGCCTTTCACCGGCCTCTTCCAAATCGTGTCTCCGTTGTCGGCATCAACACACCAGCATTCAATATTTGAACCCAATTCTGAATCCTGTGTGACAGGATCCATCGTAGTAAAAAAAGCCCGCCTGCCTTGAATTACCACTGTGCTTTGTCCTGTTTCGGGCAGAGTTTTCCTCCACAGAATATTTTTCGATTGCACGGCACTCCATGTAGTCACCGCAGTTCCCTGCGTAGAGAAATCTGAATTTGGACCACTGCCCTGAGGCCAGTCCGCAGCGCTGAGATGTGTATATAGAATAAACAGGAAAACCGGCAACCGAATCATAGGTCCAACCATCACGACCATATCAAAAGCCGCAAGCCCGCAATTAATGAGAAAAAGTACAGCAACCACTCGAAAATTCGCTGAGGAATAAGGTGAATCAATTTCCTTCCCGTGAATATACCAGCGGCAATACCGGGAACTAACAGGAGATTCAATTTCAAGGTATCGGGATTAATCAAATTCAGATTACCGAGAAGGGGTACTTTGATCAGGTTGACGAGCAGGAAAAAGCGCGCTCCTACACCGAGGAAATCCTCCTTCGCCATTTTGTGCACCAAAGCATAGATGGAATAGACCGGGCCGGCTGCGTTCGCGACCATCGTCGATACCCCTATCGAAATTCCGGAACCAAAAAGGAATATTTTTGAATCGGGGAGATTTTCGAGGAAGCTCTTTTTGTATTGGCGAAACAGTTGAAGAAACAACATCAAAAGGATAATCGATCCTATCACCTTCCGGGCTGTGATATCATCAATCGCGTCGAGCAGGAAATAACCGATCGCGAGCCCGGCCAGAGTCGCTGGAAGAAGAGGTCGAACCTGGGCCCAGCTGGCGTATTTCCGGAACAGCGGATAGACGATGAGATCGCATAGGATCAAGAGTGGTAAAATGATGCCCACCGATGCTTTGGCTCCGAAACACTCGGCAATGATCAAAATGTTGACGAGAGCCAGACCGGGAAAACCTGTCTTGGAAACTCCGAGACAAAATGCGCCGAATAAAGCAAAAACCAGTGGCAGTGCGTCGTAGGGAAGGTTCAAAATCGAACTACTCTTCTAACAAGTCCAGATTCACTTCCTGAATCGCATCGAACAATGCCATCCATTCTTTTTTCCCCTGTCCCGGACCACCGCTGATTCGCAGGACCCGACTCATTTCTTCATACTCCAGATCCATCGCCATCATTACCTGGCTTGGATTTCCGGCACCCGCACTACAGGCCGATCCGGTGGAAACCCCGAAGCCCCGGTCGCTGAGCCGGGTCAGCCATTTCAAATTTCTGGTATGCGGCAAAATAATCATCGATGTATTGGCAAGGCGGGGCCCGCGCTTGCCAACGATCCGGAAGTCCCCGGCTTCTTCGAGAGCCTGCTCAAATTGGTCCCGCGCGGCAGCTTCTTCCGGATCCTCGGTGTTTGCGGAATTTTTCAGTGCGGCGATCATTGCCGCGATACCGGCAAGATCTTCAGTGCCGCCCCGGCGACCGTTTTCCTGGGGACCGCCAAGCTGTCCGATAAATGCGCAATTATCAAAATCCTCCGGCAGGACGAGAAAGCCAACTCCTTTCGGTCCGCCAAACTTGTGGGCGCTACCGGTGAAGAAGTCGATTTGAGAAAATCCGCCGCCGGGTTCTTTGCCGATCCACTGAGTCGAATCCGAATGGAAAGGAATCCCGGCTTCCCGGCACAACTCCGCCACCACATCCCAGGGCTGGATCGTCCCAGTTTCGTTATTTGCCGCCATCACGGAAACCCCTTCTACCTGGGCTCCCATCGCGACGATTCGTTCCACTTCATCGAGGTTGACCTGGCCGGTGAGCGGATCCACTTCGATATCGATCATTCGGTCCCGCCCGAAAAAACCGGCCGCCGCCGCCCGGACGCATGGGTGTTCCACCGATGAGATTGCGACCATGCCCGGGCCCTGACTCCAAAAATGAATCACAGCATTATTCGCCTCGGTAGCGCCGGATGTGAATACCACCCGCTCAGCATCTTCCACTGCCAGCTCTTCGGCCAGTTCCTCCCGCAGATCATCCAAAAGCCTCCGGGCTAAACCTGCTTCGCGATACAGACTGGAAGGATTTTCCCAGTGCTCATCAGCCATCAAAAGCCACGCTTCGCGAGCGGCCTCGCAAAGTGGAGTGGTCGAGTTGTGGTCGAAATATTTTTCGAGGGCGATCACCCTGTTGTCTAACCGCAAATGGCCCCGGCGACAACTCCGATTATAGTAATGGAAGACGCGCCCCCGTTTTACGCCAGTTCGAAGCTCCGAATTCAAATTGAAAATTTCGCAGCAACCTCGAAGGGTGGAATTCATGATACGTTATTCAGCATTCTTCTGTCTGGCCTTCGCGGTCTCGACTTCTCCGCTTTTTTCACAGGAATCAGTGTCTATTTTTAACGGTAAAGACTTTACCGGTTGGTTCGGCAACAACCCGCACGCCACCAGCAAAGCCAAAAATGTCGAGGAATCACTCGCTAAGCAGGCGGAGGAATTCAAAGCACACTGGACCGTTGAAAACGGGGAAATGGTCAATGACGGCAACGGCCCCTATGCGACAACGGAAAAAGAATACGGTGATGTCGAACTGGAACTTGAATACAAAACCGTAGCCAAAGGAGACAGTGGTATCTACATGCGGGGAACTCCGCAAATCCAAATCTGGGACTACACGGAAGAAGGAGGAAAGTGGAAATTAGGCGCTGATAAAGGATCGGGTGGACTCTGGAATAACTCGAAGGGCAATCCGGGTAAAGATCCGCTCGTTTTAGCTGATAAACCTTTTGGTGAATGGAATAAAGTAAAAGCCCGGATGCTGGGCAGCCGCACTTGGGTTTGGCTGAATGATCAGCTCGTTGTGGACGGAGCGATTTGGGAAAATTTCTGGGACAAAGAGCGGCTTACTCCCCTGCCTCCCAAAGGCCATATCCACTTGCAAACACACGGTGCGGAAATTCGCTGGAAGAATATCAAAGTCCGCGAGATCGGCAGCAATGAGGCGGCCAAACTTCTCCGCGCGGATGACATCGAAAGCGGATTTTCCTATATTTTCGACGGGAAATCCCTCGATGGCTGGTCCGGAGAGACACAAAACTACGAGGTAGTCGATGGAACCATCCGCTGCAAAGAGGGAAAAGGCGGCACGCTCTTCTACAATCGGATTCTGGGTGACTACACTGTGCGTTTTGATTTCAAACTGCCTCCCGGTGGCAACAACGGCCTCGCGATTCGTTATCCGGGCAAGGGTGATACCGCCTATGTCGGAATGTGCGAACTGCAGATTCTCGATAACACGGCGGAAAAGTTCGCCAAACTCGACGAGCGCCAGTATCACGGCAGTGCTTACGGCATAGCCCCGGCTGCGCGCGGATATTTGCGGCCCGTTGGCCAATGGAACACACAGGAAGTTACTGTTACCGGCCACCGCGTAAAAGTGGAGTTAAACGGATCGGTGATTCTCGATGCCGATCTTTCCACGATTGAAGAGTACCTCGCCGACAAACCCCACCCCGGGAAAATGCGGACCGAAGGTTTTTTCGGCTTTGCGGGCCATGGCGATCCGGTGGAATTCCGAAACGTTGCCGTTAAGCAGCACTAAGCGGCGGATACCGCATTGTACCCTGTTGAATGCCGGACTGTACCCTGTACGGTCCGGCATTGTACCCTGTTTAATTTCCGAAAAGACTTTTTCCGAGCCCTTCGATCAGTTTTCTCCCGGTTTCGCCGGTTTCCTCGATGATGAGGTCCCTAACCCGATCGGTAGAATTTTTGCCTTCCGGATTTTCAGAAGTCGTGCCGTCGGCTGGTGGCTGAGTCGAATTTCCACCCAGGCCGATAAATCCCTTCAATTTGTCCTGAACGTCGACAGGTAATTTGTCGACAATATCCATCGCGGCCGCCGTCATCAGCCTGCCGGACAGATCTTCCCGGATCTGCGCCGTGGTCCCGCCTATATTCATGGTCGTCCAGACAAAACCATCCCGCTTTTCGGTAAAAACGCTTCTCTCCGCCCCTGGAATCCAGCGCAGCGTGCCCGGAGTGACTCCGATGTTCAGAACACCCGCCAAAGCTTCGCCGTTTTTATCCAAAGCGCCTTCCACACGGGTCAATCCGTCTGATTCGATCTGGATATTTCGCAATTCGACTTGCTCGCCAACAACGGTAAAATCCGCCTGCGCCTGATTGAGCACAAGTCGACTGAAACGCTTGCTTTTCGTATATTGACCGATTTTATCCAACACCGGAATGGACTCCAGAACTCCATTTTCGAGATGCAGAGTGCCCTTCATCGTCATGTTTTCCGTAGTGCCTGTCACCTTAACCGGACCGCGAACCGTGCCGGACACCTTCGATTTCCAATTGTCGTTCACGACTTTTTTAATATCCACACCGGAAACTTTCAGATCCAGATCGACCAGCGGTGGTTCTTCAAAAGCGATTTCACCAACGCCGGAAATATGGCCGCCGTCATACACTTCCAATGCGATGTCGTTAATAAAGAGGTTTGAACCTTGAAAGCGGAGCCTGGAGTCGCGGATGTTAAGGTCCGGGGCATTTTCAAAGAGCAATTTGCCGCCTTGCGCCCGGATTTCCATTACCCCGGTATCAAGTTCCGGATTGATCGTTGCTCTTGTCTCGCGAATCGCCATCGTAGAAACACCCTGGTCGTCTTTTACCTCCAAAGTGGCGGAAGCAATCACGATTTCGCCGATCTCGGTGCGGTTTGGCATCCGGCTTTTTAACCAGTCGGGCATTTCGCGACTGACCTCTTCTTCCGAAATGTCTCCGACTGGAGTAGCGATGGGTTCGTCTTTGAGACGATCATTGGAAAATTCGGCGGTCGCCTGGCTCACGCTGATGGCGGGAATTTCGAAAGCGTTGTTTTTTACTCCGTTTATATCGAGACGAACCGCATTAAGTTCGAGGCTGGAGAACGGGGCCTGCTCATAACCGCGGGCACTGAATTTCCCGACAAATGCTTTCATCCCCTGCCATTTTACTTCATCAATCACTACACTGGAGTGCAGAGAAGCCGCTGCCTTTCGCTGTAGAAGTGCCTGTAAACCGTCACCTTTGATCCAGTTGTTCAGCATAATTTTGCCAACAAAAAGGGATGACACGAGACCGATCAGGAGAATGCCTCCGAGGATGAGGATACCGACGAGAGGGTTGCAGCCTTTTTTCTTCGTTCTGCTCATAAATTCACAGAACCAGAGTCATCTTAAACCCTCTCATCGCAAGCCATTTCTTGCTTCGCTATTATGGCAAGTCAAAGCTTGCACACCCCTGTCTCTTTCTTTATCAATGGCATCGTGCTTGAGCTAAAAAACACTTTTTTCACAATCAAAAAGGGTGAGGAGGATATCCACCTTCTGGACGACATTTGTCTGAAGGTTCCTTCCCGCCACTTTATGGCAATTGTAGGACCATCCGGTTGCGGCAAGTCCACCCTGCTGAAGTTAATCGCGGGTATTAATGTCGAATCGCAGGGTAACGTCTATTGGAATGGCCGTGATTTGTCGGAGGAAGAGGATCTTGAGCCGTCTGAAATTGGATATGTTCCGCAATTCAGCATTGCCTACGACGAGCTTACTGTGGAGGAAAGTATCGAAAGCGCAGTTCGCCTGCGTGTAAAAACCAAAAATTCAGATACTTTCTATGCGATTGTCGACCGTGCCCTCGAATCAACCGGGCTCATGGCGATTAAAGACCGCCCTGTGAAAGTCCTCTCCGGTGGGCAGAAACGACGCCTGGCTCTCGCGATGGAACTGGTGACGGACCCGGTTCTTTTGCTGTGTGATGAGGTAACCAGCGGCCTCGACCCACGCAGCGAACAGGAGATCGTAAAACTGATGCATGACATGAGCCGGAATCAAAACCGGATCGTCATCAATGTGACTCACAGTCTGGCCGGGCTCGATCTTTATGACTCCGTTCTCGTGCTTCACGAAGGAAAAGTCGTTTATCATGGTCCGCCCCGCGCACTGGAACACTATTTCAGTGTTGATGAAGCGGAAAATGTCTACCCCACCCTGACCAAACGCACCAGCAGCGACTGGCAGGCGAGCTGGATGAAGCGGCAGGAGCAGTATTACGAGAATTCCGGGATGAACGCTCAGCCCGATCCGAATCTGGCCTCTCAGGCAGCGCAAACACCGGGCCATGTTGCCCAGTTTTTTGCGCTTCTCGGGAGAAGGTTCAAAATCATGTTCCGGGACTCGGGACAACTGCTCCTGCAAATCGCTATTTTGATTGGTTTTCCGGCTCTGGTAATCCTGTTTGATCTCGATGGCGTCGACCAGACCAAAAGCTTGAGCGATGCGCTGCCTTCCACTCTGGAGCAGATGAAACAGGAACGGGACGTGGCGACCTTTAATTTAAACCTGGGCGGTCTCGTATCCGGGCTCGTTATGTTTCAGGTGATTCTCCTGACCCTGATGGGCTCAAACAATTCCGCCCGGGAAATTGCCGGGGAACGGAAGATTTTCGAGAAAGAAAAACTCGGTGGCGTCCGCCCCGGCGTCTACCTCGCCAGTAAAGTGGTGTATCTCAGTCTGCTGGTTTTTGTCCAGTCCTTCTGGATGTGGCTCTTTGTTCAGACGATCTGCGACATTCCGTCGACTTCGCCGCACCATCTTTTACTACTCGTTTTGGTTAACGCAGCAATGACAGCGATTTGTCTCGGCATTTCCGGACTCGCCAAATCGGCCGACCAGGCTTCGCTATTGAGCATTTATCTGGTGGGATTTCAACTGCCGTTATCCGGAGCCGTGCTGGCTCTTCCCTCGATTGCAGCGTGGGCGACCAGGCCCTTCATTTCGGCATACTGGACCTGGGCAGGCATCATGGATTCCCTCGATCCGAAACACCTCCGTTATGTGAAAGAGGTCACAGAGACATGGCTTTCCCCGGTATCGATTTGCTACCTGGTGTTGATTGTCCACATCGCAGCCGGCCTGCTGCTCGCCTACATCGGCGCAAAACGGGCTCAATGGCGCGAGTAGATTTCTGCCATGAGGTTTGTTTGCATCAGTGATACCCACGGGATTCACGATCGTATGGCTTATCCCGTTCCGGATGGGGATGTCCTGCTTCACGCCGGCGACATCACGAGAAACGGGAAGCGGCAGGATTTGCATTTTGTCGAAGAATT
>JARGOZ010000004.1:79041-117810 GCA_029213025.1 Verrucomicrobiales bacterium | reverse complement strand
CTGCACTTTGCAGGTGCTGAAACGCCTCGGAAACCTGATCATCGATATTCACGGGCCGGAGGAACACCAATCCCTTCATTCCCGGGAACGGCAGATGACAATGCTGGATGCCTATGCGGCAACACAAACCGAGTTACAAAAATATCACTTCGCTTATCAGCAATGGAAAGACGCCATCGCTGCCGTGGAGAACTTCAAAACATATGGCCAGGCTGACGACCGGGAGATCCAGCTGCTTCGCTTTCAACTGGAGGAGATTTCAAGGGCATCCCTCATCGAAGAAGAGCTGGCCGAACTGGAACGTCGCTATTCGCAAGCGCGAAATGCGGCCCGGTTGATCGACGCAGCAAGCCAGTCGCGCAGCCTTCTTCAGGCTGCAATCGAAGATCTCGCAGTTGCCCGCAGACACCTGTCCGAAGTGGAACAACTCGATCCGGAGTCAGCCCACTTTACGGCAAACTTCGATTCCGCGAGACTGGAGATTGAAGAACTCGACAATTGCCTGGATCAATACCTGGGCGGTCTGGAGATCGATCCCTCCGCGATGGCCGCCATGGAAAGGCGTATCGATGAAGTGGAAAATTTGAAAAGGAAATACGGCCGGACGATCCTTGAAGTACTTGCATTTGAAAAAGAGGCCCGGAATCGGCTCGATAAAATCGATCATCGCGAAGAAGAAATGGAGCGCCTCGCAGAAGCCGTCTCAAAAGCGTTGATCAAAATGCAAAAAGCCGGAGCCAAACTATCCAAAAAAAGAAAACTCGCTGCGCCCCGTTTGCAGCAGAAGATCAAGGACCATCTGAAAGGTCTCGGCTTCACCCGGGCAGATTTTGAGGTAGCTCTACCGACCCATGAAACGCCGCAATTTTCCGGCCTCGAAAATGTCGACTTTCTGTTTGGCCCGAATCCAGGTGAGCCGGTCAAGCCGCTGCGGACCATCGCGTCGAGCGGTGAAATGTCGCGGGTCATGCTGGCGGTAAAAAGCGCTCTCGCCAGCCAGGACGATACTCCCCTCATGGTCTTTGACGAAATCGATGCCAACGTCGGAGGCGAAATCGCCGTCGCAGTGGGTGAAAAAATGGCGACACTGGGAAAGCAACATCAGGTAATCGCCATAACTCACATGCCTCAAGTGGCATCTTTAGCAAACAGCCATTTTCATGTATCCAAAAAAACGAAAGGGAAATCCACCGTCACCGGTATTCGGAAGCTGGAAAATCAGGACCGAATCGCCGAATTGGCAAGAATGCTCGGTGGCGTTGGAGAAGAATCCTTCGCTCTGGCAGAAAAGTTGCTACAGGGCAACGATATGGCTCATCCGGCAAACTAACAAAATTCCAGGAAAATCATGTATACAAATCGGAAAAATGGTGAATAGAGTGGCCTTAATTTTTTATTGATATCCTATGTCAACAGTGGAGGTACTTTGGCTCATCAGCCGGGATCGATCGCTTCGTGATCGATTCGAGAGATTGTCGAAAACAATTGTTCATCCGTTCGAACAGTCGAAGCAGGCGAACACACCCTCGCCGGAGGTGGTTATTGTCGATTCCGACGATTATGAGGTCGAAGACTGTGTCGATCTCACCGCAAAAATGCGGAGTCATGATCGCAGTGTGCCGATCATGGTCCTTACCAGCGAGGTTGATCCTGAGGTCGTCTTTCCCCTGCTCCGGGCCGGAGCTTCGAGCTTTCTGTTAAAAACTTCCAACCATGAGGAACTCGGGAGCAGCTTACACAACCTGGTAAACGGCAACTCACCGGTAAGTCCCGAAATAGCTACACTGATTCTCGAAGCAGCCCGCCGAAGTCTACCGGTCTCTCCAGACAAAATGAATCTCAAGCCGAGAGATGTCGAACTGCTCCGTTTGCTCGCGGACGGTCTGACCAAAAAGGACATCAGCGAAAAATTTGATCGCAGCGTACACACTGTCGATAACCATATCCGGAGGATCTACAGCAAGCTCGGTGTGAAAAATCTTGGCGCTGCGGTTGGTCAGGCGTTTCGGAGCGGTGTCATTACCTGAGCCGGAAAAAACCTGTCGAACCGCCGGTTGGACCATTAATAAGGACCTCAGGAGTGATGCGTTCGAGCTCGCCAGAGCCGATTATAAACATCTTCCAGCTTTGGAAAAAGTTAGTCTGACTCGACAGCCCGACAGGCAACTGAAGTTTAACTACGATTAAGCTTTTTGCAGCCGGTTTTTCATCGAAAATTGGCATCTTTTTCCACCGGTTTACATTCTACAGTGAGGGTTATAGTTTTTACCTACTCGAAGGGTACAATGACTCCGCTTTTCAAATACCCCGGAACGCCACACCTTCCGTGGTCACCGGGAACAACTTCCGAAGACAGGAAACTGAGCGATACCGACCATTTTTCGGGCAGGGAAATCGTCGTCACGGAAAAGATGGACGGCGAAAACACAACGATGTATCGCGATGTCATTCACGCGCGGTCCCTCGATAGCCGTCATCATCCATCGCGAGACCGGGTCAAAGCACTTCACGCCTCCATAGCCCGGGAAATTCCGGAAGGCTGGCGGCTCTGCGGGGAAAATCTGTACGCCCGCCACTCGATTCCTTACTTCGACCTGAAGAGCTTTTTCCAACTTTTCTCGATATGGACGGATGAAAATCAGGCATTAAGTTGGGATGAAACGCTCGAATGGGCCGATCTTCTCGGCCTGACTGTTGTCCCAGTTCTGTATCGCGGTGATTTTGACGCAGAAATGCTAAAATCGATGCAAATCGATACCGTTCGCATGGAAGGATATGTGGTCAGAACGGCAGAGACTTTCGCCTATCAGGATTTTTCTGTCTCAGTGGCAAAATGGGTTCGCGAGGGTCATGTTCAAACCGATCAACACTGGATGTTTGCAGAGATTATTCCCAACGAACTCGCCGAAAACAACAATGAATGTCATTAACGAAATTCGTGATGGTGGCAGCCCTTCACCCGGATGCCTTCTCGATTTTTTAGAGGAACATTTTCCACTAATTGGGAAAATGGCGTTCACACCACAGGATCCGGAATGGCACGGCGAAGGCGATGTAAGAATTCATACCGAAATGGTGATCAATGAAATCTATCAAATTCTCGAATCCCGGGCCCATCAAATCCCGCCGGGCGAGCGACTGATCCTGATTCTCGGTGCTGCCCTTCACGATATCGGTAAAGTTCTTACTACAAAAAATGAGGAGATCGAAGGAAAGGATCGCGTCGTTTCCCCGCACCATGCAGAGCGGGGCTGCTCTTATGTGGCACCCCGGATGGGAGCATTGGGCCTGGCTCAGCCCGAAGCCATCCAAATTCTCGGATTGATTCGGTATCATCACCATGTCCGAAAGCTGGTTTCAAGGAATTCGCAGCAGTACGAATATTGCCGGCTCGCAAGAGGTGTAGATTTGAAATTGGTGTACCTTCTGGAACAAGCTGACAATCGTGGCCGAATTTGCGACGATATCGACAGCCAGATTGAGGTGTTGGAACTTTTCCGCCTTGCAGCTATCGAATTCGGTTTATGGGAAATGACAGATCCTTACTCCGCGTGGCGGTCCTTTTTCGAAAAAGAAATCCCCAATCCCGGAGAACAGGAATACGCCTGCTGTTGGGCTATTCACGATTACGAATCAGGTTTCATCAATTCACCGGAGGAAGCTCTCGCAAGAACATGGCAGCATCGCAAAAAACATAGCGTAGTGACTGTGGTATGCGGCCCCGGAGGAAGTGGAAAAAGCAACTGGATCGAGAATATCTGTGGCCCGGACGATAAGAAAATTTCCCTCGATGAAATTCGCAAAGAAATCACCGGAAAAAGTGATGATCAATCGAAAAACGGCCAGGTTGTTCAGCTGGCTAAAGAACGCCTTCGTCAGGCTCTGAGAGAAAAGCAGAACGTATTCTGGGACAGCACAGCGCTCCGCCGGGACGGCCGGTCTTTGATCTTGAATCTGGCCAGGGACTACCACGCCCTCACCCGCGTGGTCAGCTTCGGGATTTCACCGCATACGGCACACACACGCAACGTAAGCAGAAAGACTCCGGTTCCCGCCTCGGTAATTGATAAACAATTTCGTCAATATCAGTGGCCTGCAGTTCATGAGGCTCACCTCGTGGATTACCTGTTCGACCTGTAAACAAAAAAACCCGTCACCTTTCGGAGACGGGCCTTGGAAAATTCAGATATTTAAATCCGTAAAACGATTACTTATTTAAAATACCAACAATCTCTCCAGTCATGTCGACAACATTAGCCGAAGTGTAGATAATTGCCTTATTGGCTTTAGGCAGGAACGACTTGTCGAAAATGAGGTCTACGCTCTTCGAACTGGCCAACTGTTCCATGACACCTTTGATGTCTGCCACGAGAGCAGCTTCCATTTCCTGACGGGCCTTAAGAAGCTCCTGAGAGGCTTTGCGCTCATCATCGGCAATCTCTTTCAGTTTGGCGTTACGCTCTTTGGCAAGCTCCTGAAACTGCTCTGCAGCCGCCTTGCGCTTGTCTTCCGCCAGAGATGAATCAGCCGCCGTTTTCTGGTGCTCAATCATCTTATCGGTGATTTGTTTGAGAGACGCTTTTTTCTCGTCGAGAAGTTTGGTTTTTTCTTCTCCAAATGCATTGATTTTATCTACTTCAACTTTGGTGCGGTTGTAATCGTTGAGCGCTTTTTGCATATCTACTACAGCAATACTAATATTCTGAGCAGAAGCGGTAGAAGCCGCGAGTGCTAAAACAGCGGCGATAACAGATAAAATGCTGGATTTCACATTCATAATCATTACTTGGTATACAGGTTGTCTATTGGTTTGTGTGTATCGTCGCTACGCAACGAAGATAGTACGGTTATTCGGTTTTAAATATTAGATTAGCCGCAACGGTTCCGACGGGCACCATTCAACTCCGTTATTGCTTCCCGTCAAGCTCTTCAAGTCTTTTTTCGAGGTCTTTAACGCGGTTCAAAAGACCACCCAACTTTTTGATTCGCATCTCGGTCCGAAGCGTTTCTTTCATCGGCTTTGCTGGATATCCGAAATAAGTCCCGCCGGGTTCAGTAATACTGGAAATTACACCACTCTTACCACCAACTGTTACCCTGTCGGCGATCTCAATATGGCCGGCAATCCCCACTCTGGCTGCCAGAGTAACGTAATTGCCCAGCTTGGCACTACCGGAAATCCCGCACTGAGCAACGATGATACAATGTTTGCCTATCACTGCGTTATGACCAATCTGAACCTGGTTATCGATCTTGGTTCCCTCGCCAATCAATGTTTCACCGAAGCGGGCTCTGTCGATGGTTGTGCTACTACCGATTTCCACGTCGTCCTCGATTTTTACAATCCCCAGCTGGTCCACCTTTCGATGCTTCCCGTTATCAAATTCGTAGCCGAAGCCATCGCCGCCAATTACAGTCCCTCCGTGAATGATTACGCGGTCGCCTAATACACATCCCTCGCGGATTGAAACATTCGGTCCGATTTCACAGTCGTTGCCAATCACAACCCTCTCACCAATAACAGCTCCTGGCTGAATCAACGTTCCGTTTCCAATCACAGCATTCTTCAGAACCGTCGCACCGGGTAGTATCGAAACTTTAGAAACATCGAGTTGCACAGTTGAATCTACGTGACTACCTGTTGCAATACCGGGTACAAACTCCGGTGGTTTATCACCATACCTGGCAACAATGGCATCAAAGGCAACGGCGGGATCCGCTACAGAAATCAGAGCCGTCGATCCCGGCGCAAGGGGCTCGCCGCTTGAAGAGATCAGAACAACCGCGGCCTTCGTTTTCTGGAGCGATTCCTGAAATTTATCGCTGGCATAAAAACTGATCTGAGACGAATTGGCATCTTCCAAAGACGAAAATCCGGTAATTGCTGTCGACTCGTCACCTCGAATCAGTTCACCTTGAACCAAGTCGGCTATCTCCCTGATCGTTGTCTTCATAGAGCAGGATCGACAAAAAAGCCTAACGGCGATTCGAGTTTAACCGTGCTATCACCTCATTGGTCAGATCGGTTACTTTCGGAGAAGTATAGAGAATCACCTTACTTGCTTTTGGAAGGTAGGATTTATCAAAAACCATGTCCACGCCCTTCTGCGTTACGACCTGCTGGACCACCAGTTTGATCTCCTCCATAAGAGCCAGTTCCATTTGTTGACGTGCATCGTAAAGCTGCTGGCTGGCTTTTCTCTCTGCATCGCCAATCTCATTGGCTTTTGCATTTCTCGCACGAGCCGCCTCCTGAAGTTGTGCATAGATCTCCCGCTTCTTTTCATCGGACAATTCCGAAGCTCTGGCCTGCTTATCCAGCTTAACCATATCGGAAGTCATCTTTTCGTAGACCGCCTTCCTCTCATCGATATTGCGAATTTTCTCCTCTCCCAGAGCGTTAATTTTCTCTACCTCTTCTGAAGTTCGGTAGTAATCCTTTAACGCCTGCTGCATATCAATTACAGCGATATTCAAATTCTGGCCGAAAACTACTGACGAACTTCCCAATGTGAGAACAGCCAAAAGAAGAACTATACATTTCATATCTCAGTATGGTTTTGGACGGGCGATGAAAAAGGGGCGTTTAACCGCCCCTAATAGTGCTAATAATAGCGTTACGACTTCCTTATTTAGAACTGAGTTCCGATTGTGAAGTTAAACTGAGCACCGTCGTCGTTAAACTGATCCGTTTGGATTGGGATAGCATAGTCAAGCCTGATCGGAGCATTACCCATGAGGAAAAGTCTCAAGCCAACACCCCAATCGGAGTTAACACCGCCACCAACTGAACCCGCAGGTCCATCGGAAACTTCACCAATATCGTAGAAACCAGCCACTCTGATTTTCTCAATAATCGGGGCAGTTGCCTCAAAGGTCGCATTCCACGACTGGTTACCACCGATTTCGTCTCCGGTGATAGGATCTTTTGGCCCAACCTGACGATAATCAAAACCGCGCAAGTTGTTAGCACCACCAAGATAGTGCCTTGTAAACAAGTGATCTCCATTCGCCGAGTAACGATATCTGGCACTACCGTTAAGGATAATGTCGTAGGGAAGAGTGTAATGCTTCGATCCCTGAACAGTCAGAATCGAGTCATCAACAGTCCCGCCAAGCCCGGCATATTCAAACCCGGCGCTGATTTTCTCACCGGCACGGGGAACAAACAAATTGTCACGGGTATCGTATGTGACACTGGCATTCAAAGAACTCTTCTTGTGCTTACCGTCCTCACGCTGGTAAAGGGCAGGCGCCGTTGAGACTACGTCGATATCGATCACCTCATAACGATACTCCAGGCTGCCATACATATGCTCACCCAGGGCGCGACGAAGACTGATTGCTCCACCGTAATTGGTTTGGTCATACTGATCACTGAGGAACAGAAGATCGCGGTAGAACGCTTCGGTAGTCAAAGCAACACGCTCACCCATAAAATACGGCTCGGTAATCGAAATCGAAGCATCTTTTCGCTCTTCACCACCGCGAAGACTCAAGCGGAAACGCTGTCCACCACCAACAAAGTTCGGCGGGTCAAACATATCGAAGTTCGCCTGTGTCACTTCAATAAAACCGGTAACACTGTCAATTGAGCTGAATCCAGCACCGAAATTCAGAGACCCGGTAGGCTTTTCGGTCACCCGGATAATCAGGTCTTTTTCGTCGATGTAGCTGGTATCAACCGGCGTTACATCCACAGTCTCGAAATAGTTCATATTCTTGAGACGACGCTCAGTCACATCAAGAACCGTTGAGTCAAACGACTCACCTGGCAGCAATGGCAGCTCCCGACGAATCACGTGATCCTTTGTTTTGGTATTACCCTCAATGTGAATCTGTCCCACTTTGTAGCAACGCCCCTCATTTACACGAAGCTTCACAGCCACCTGCCCGGGTCCTGCGTCTTCAAGACGGGGAATAACCTGCGCCTCGATGTAGCCGCTCGTGCCATATTGATCATTGATCAGTTTGATATCATCACGCAAAGCTGATCCCGAGAAAGGCTTACCAGCCCCGGTCTTCAAATACGGAAGGATATCGCTTTCCATCGAAAGAGCGGACACACCGGCCACATCGATACCTGACACGCTGTAGACCTGACCTTCTTCAATCGTGAAGACAACGTCGTTGTATTTTGAATCAACAGGAACTTTGGCTACGTTCACAACACGGGCATTCAAGTATCCGCTGTCGCGATATAAATCTTCGATCGCACGCATATCCTGTGCAAGAGACTCACCATCAGTTCTACCTCCGCCGCTGATCAGTGTTTTTACGCCCTTTTCCTTCTGCTTCATCACCTCTTTCAGGCGATCACCGGAAATGGAGTTATTGCCTACGAAACTCACATCACGAAGAACGCCTTGAGACCCTTCATCGATAAGGAATACCACTGACGAATAGCCCTGTGTATTCGGCGCGCTGATTCGGTAACCAACGGTCGTTTCCGGGAAGCCTTTTTTGCGATACATGTCCTGTATCTCCTGGCGTGCGGTCCGGATAGCCCCTTCGTCAATTGCCTTATTCACAGAGAGTTCGACCTTTTTCGCCAGTTTGGAATCGCTGTAAATCGAATTGCCTTCAAATTGAACTCCACCGTAGAGAGCACGACTCTGAACAACCACAATCAAGTCGACTCCACCATTGGCTGCCTCGGACAACACCCTAACATTATCAACCTCGCCTGACTCGTAGAGAGTCTTCACATCTTCATCGACCTGAGCGATCGATAAAGGCGAACCAACCTTGGTTGACATCCTCGACAAAATCCGCTGCTCGGAAACGGTTTTTGCTCCCACATATTGAACTTCGATAGACTTAACGGTCTTCCCGTCCTGCCCTTGAATAACCCCGGTTACAGCTAAGAAAGCGCCTAGAGTTAGCAGTTTTAGAGGAACCGCGTTTCCAAGGCATCGTTTAAAAGTTTTGGTAAAGGTCATGTAGTAAAGTGGTCGTAATGGACTGCAAATCAGGTAGCATTTCTTCTCAGCAGAATCTTAAGTTATCCAACGCCCTGAAGAAACAGTCAAGCTCCAATTGGGCTCAATTTGTGAAAAAAACTTTTTACTCTTCCGCATCCGATTGTCCCAGAATCATCAGTCTTTGTCACTCTAAAATCCCGTTGGTTAAGGGAAAACAGATCGACAATTGTTACGTTTAATATAAGTTAACGGTCTGTAAAGGTTAAAAGTAATAATTTTTATTTCGCTCATAACAGGTTTAGCTAACATTACTACCGTGAACGACGATTTGAACATCGAACCGAATGACCCTTCCGGCGCGGACTTTGATAAAAGTTTGAGACCTCCTGATTTCAGTGAGTTTTGCGGACAGGAAAAGGTAAAAGAACGGCTCATGTTAATGATCGAAGCCGCCAAACAGCGTGGCGATGCTCTCGATCACGTTCTGCTAAGCGGCCCTCCGGGTCTCGGAAAGACAACTCTGGCGAATATTCTCTGTCGCGCATTCGGCACGGAAATGCACATCACCAGCGGCCCGCAGATCGAAAAGGCCGGGGATTTGGCCGTTATACTAACTAATATCCAGTTTGGCGACTTTCTTTTCGTCGATGAAATCCATCGACTCCATCCTGCCGTTGAAGAGTATCTGTATCCGGCCATGGAGGACTTCCGCCTCGATATTATTATTGATCAGGGACCTAATGCCCGGTCGATCTGCCTGACTTTACCGCGATTCACTCTGATCGGAGCCACCACAAAAGCAGGCATGCTTACCCGCCCCCTGCTGTCCCGCTTCGGGATCACCAACCGACTGGATTATTACCAGCCGGAAGAGTTGGTAACGATTATCAAACGGTCCGCGCAGATCCTGAACATAGAAATCAAAGAGGACGGAGCTCTTGAAATCGCCCTGCGGAGCCGAGGCACACCCCGGGTCGCCAACAATTTGCTGCGCTGGGTCCGTGATTTCGCTCAGGTCAAAGCTGACAACATAATCACAAAAGACGTGGCGGTAGCGGCGCTGGCCATGCTGGAAATCGACGAAGACGGCCTCGACGAAATGGATATTCGAATTCTGGAAACAGTGATCCACAAATTCGCAGGCGGTCCGGTGGGTGTGAATTCCCTGGCTGTGGCAGTTGGAGAGGATGAAGCCACTATCAACGAGGTGTATGAACCCTATTTGATTTTAAAAGGATTTCTGAAAAGAACACCGCGCGGACGGGCAGCCCTTCCCCTTGCGTACAAAAAACTGGGCATTGAACCGCCGGGCAACGTTCAGGGAGAACTCTTTTAGTAATGAGCACCGCCTTCCTAAAAACAGAAAAACTGATCGAAGCCGCTCAGGATCCCGAATACCGTTTTCTTTTGATCGAACCGATCCTTTCTTACGGTATCGCCGTCGGTCTTATTTTGTTCCTTGCTGGATTTTTCAGCAAAGTCGGAAAACTGCAAATCGCCGGCTTGCTAACCACCGCTTTATCCGCCCTTTGTTTTATGCCGTATATGGCGGCGCGAAGGGAAGCTCTGCCCAGAATTGAACAAATTTACCGGTTAAATCTGTCCGGACGGGGCAAAATTTTCTCTGACAATACGATTCTCTGGGCTTCGTCGACCTGGTTATACAGCGGACTGGCCATCGTTGTCATTGCCACAGCAGTGGTCGGCTCCCGTAGGAATCAGTTGGGCTATGCCCTCAGCGCCGGAGCCGTTTTACTGGGGCTGACGGCAATTCAGAATTCTCTCTGGATGCATTATCAGGATGCCACAGCCTTTCACCCGAATCTGAAATCCCATCGTGCCCCCATCGAGGAAGTGTCCAAAAGCCCGGGGAGATCCTCTTCCCGCCTTCCGGAATTCCATCCTCCCGGAGAATCGTCCTACTCCACGCCGGAAAGTGAACCCGTTCACAGGAGAAAAATCGTTCGCCCGATCCACTAATTAGAAAGAGATCCCGAAGGAATCGACGACTTTCCCGGTAACATCACGCAGATCGAGCATTACTTTCGACTTCTCCCAGTCGATTTGCACCATGCCAAAGTTTCTTGATTGAAAATTGGTCGGGCTGACCCGGTGGCGGTTAGGCTCCCCTTTTCGCCCGCCTCCCGCGTTGGTAAGCCCGCTGGATGTGAGTTCATACACCGGATAGCCAGGACTCAGCGGATCCGTGGTATTTAATTCCATGATCTCGCCCATATGCCGGTCTCCGCTCACAAACAGAACCGGATTGGTCACGTGAGTTTTCAGCATGTTCAGTAATTTTGCTCTCTCCAGGGGGAAATTCTCCCACAGTTCCCAATGGTGATCCTGAGGCAGAAATTGAATGCTCGAAGCGATAATCCGGAAATCAGCCGGAACCTGCAGCTGTTTTTCCAACCAGGCCCATTGTGCTGTGCCGAGCACAGTTGCGTTTGGATCGCGATTTCTCCCGTAAGGTCCGTTCCCGGGATCCTCTGTCTCCGGCAGCCATACCATAGAATCCCGGAAATAGCGGGTATCGAGCAGGATCACCTGCAACCGTCTCCCCTCCCCGCCGAAATACCGGGTCTGATAGGTGCCGGGATGTTGCAAAACTTCACTTTCTGCGGGCGTTTCAAAAAATTCGTGAAAGACCTCCTCGGACTGGACTTTCATTTCATAATCTTTCCCACCGTCGTTGACACCGTAGTCATGATCATCCCAAACGGCGAGAATGGGACAGGTAGCTTTGAGTTTTTGGTACCCCGGTTTTTCCGCCAGTTTCTGATATTTCGCCCGCATTACCGCCATATCATTGGTATCGCCGTAAATATTGTCGCCTAGAAACAGAAAAAGATCCGGGTCGGTCGCTACGATCGGTTCCCAGATAATTTGGTTTTTATCCTGATGAGCACAGGAGCCCAGTGCGATCCGACTGATTTCGGGTCCCGCTTCGACCGGAACGGATTCATCCTCCGCCTCACCTTTCTCGCAACCTGATAAGCAAAGGATTGAAAAAAGAACCGATATGATCGATAATCGAACCCTGTTGAATCCGGGACTGTACCCTGTTAGGTGAGGAACCGTACCCTGTTGAATCGCTGTATTCATCATGAGATTAACGGACCTATCGAGTCCGCGGGGCGCCTTGTAAATTATTTTCGCAATCAACCCGTGCCCGGCTACTATGAACGCAAAACTGCGGATGAATCCCAATACTCCAGATTTTCATGAAATCGTCCTGTCTCACGCCAGCGACGAATTATTTCCTTTGCGGAGCGCGGCTTCCGGTCCGGAGGAATTGAATTCCGCCTATCATACTTTTCTGAAATCTGAACGGAACCGCATCAAAGAGGCGCACAGCGACGGCGCAACGGGTCTGGACATCGCCGCCTGGCGTTCCGCGTTGATCGACGTCGTAGTCAGCGATTACTGTGAAACCGTAACCAAAGAAGAAGGCGCTCCGCCTTACACTCTCGTAGCGAGTGGCGGGTATGGCCGGGGGCTGTTAAACCCCGGCAGCGATATCGACCTGCAATTTATATTGCACGAGGCGGTGAACGGCAAAACAAAGCCAAAAGTCCAGAATTCGGTCCGTCGGCTTTTGACTATGTTGTACGATGCCGGTCTTGAAGTCGGACACGGGGTGAGAACGATTCGCGAGACAACCAGATTTGCCAACTCCGATCACCCTACCAAAACAGCACTTCTCGATGCACGTTTTATCGCCGGCGATGTCGAAACATTTGATGAGCTGGAATCCTCTTTTTTCCGTGAATGCATCGTTGGTAAAGAATACAGCTACCTCGCTGAACGCAGCGAAGTCATCAAGGCCCGACACCGGAAACACGGTCGCACCGCCCACCGCCAGGAACCCAATGTAAAAATGGGATGCGGCGGTCTCCGGGATTATCACAATTTGATCTGGTTGATCTGGATGCTCGAAAAATCAAGGGACCTGCATGACCTGGTGGAAAGCAAACAACTCACCCAACTTGCCTACTCCGAAATTGAAGCCGCCTACGAATTTTTAATGCGAGTGCGCAACGAACTGCACTTCATTCAGAAAAACAACGGTGGCGATATCATGACAATTCGTCATCAGGGAATTATTGCGACTCACTTTGAGTATCCCGGTAAGACGATTATCAAACGGAGCGAAAACTTTATGCGGGATTACTACCGCCACACCAGAGCGCTCTATCAGCACGGCTGGTCTTTGATGCAGGCTTTTCACCTCGATGTGGAAGCATCGACATCCAGCCCGATACCGATCGTGGGAGCACTCGCTGCCAGATTCCATCGCAAACAGGTCGACGAGTTTGAAGGCTTCATTTCACGTGACGGACTGATTTTCCCCGGGGAAAAAGATCCTTTCGAAGAAAATCCGCGCCAGATGATGCGCTTCTTTCTTCATACCCAGCAGCGCGGTCTCGAAACCAGTCCCGAAATTCGCAAACTCTTCAAAGATCACTGGTGCGACATCGACGATACCTTCCGTCGCAGCTGGTCGAACCGGGAAACATTTGAACAGATCCTCCAGAACCGGGGACAGGTTGCCCATATTCTCCGCCAAATGCACCGGGTCGATTTCCTGGGTCGATACCTTCCGGAATTCGGCCATCTTACCGATCTGGTTCAACACGAATTTTTCCACCAGTACACGGCAGACGAACATACACTCAGATGTATTGATGAACTGGACCGGCTGTTGCGATCAGAGGATCCTAAGGAGCAGTTATTCAAGAAAATCTTCCAGGATTTCCACGATCCGGTAGCCCTTTATATTGCACTGATCATGCATGACACCGGCCGGGCCGAAAACGTCCGGGTGCACGAAGATGCCAGCGCCATTCTTGCCGAGCAGGTCTGCAGAAGGCTTAATTACACTGGCGATCGCCTCCGGCTTATCATGTTCCTCGTCGATCACCACCTCTCTTTCTGGCGGACGGCTACGACGCGAGATATCAGTGATCCAGAGACGATTTCAGATTTCGCCACCACAGTGAAAAACAAAGCTTTCATGAAGGCTCTCTACCTGTTCACTTATGTGGATTCCAGAGGCACAAATGATGAGGCGTGGAACGACTGGAAAGCATCTCTGATGCAACAACTCTACCGGTCCACCAGTGCCTATTTCGAAGACAGGAAGGCATTTGATGAAAAATTCAGGCGGCCGCTTTCCAAAACATTTCAGAAAGTTCTCAATCGTCTTTCCGACGACAGTTACCTTGAAGAACTGGAAGCCCACTTTAAAACCCTGCCTGACCGATATTTCAACTATCGCGGCGTCACCAGTATCACCCGCCATGTGAAGCTGTTTCGACGGTTTCTAGAAACGCTTCAGGCCGAACAAGGAATTGAAACTCTCAAACCCGTGATGGGTTGGGAATCCAGACCTGACGAAGGTTACACCCTCCTTGAATTCGTATGCTGGAACCGCCACAACCTCCTCTCTATCATCGCAGGTGCTCTGGCTTCCAGAAATCTCAACATTCTCAGTGCGGACATTTTCATGAGAGAGGACGACCTCGTGCTCGACATTTTCCGGGTCTGCACCACCAATTTTCGGCCCATACATGGCGAACGCGAGGTGAATAAGATCGGGAAATTGATTTCTGATGCCTGCAGTGCCGGCGAAGGGGCTCCCGGGGTCGACTTTCAAAAACTGATCGAAAAACAGGCAGAACCTTCAATTCTCGATCAACCACGGGCTAAACTTTCGATGCCGCAGCGTGTGTTTACCGAAAACAGCAGGCACGAATCAGCAACCATTCTGGAAATTCAGGCAGCGGACCGAATCGGTTTGCTCTATGACATTTTTAACGTTTTGAGCAAACTGGATACCGAGGTTCTCAGTGCCAGAATCAGTACTCAGGCAGGAGCGGCAATTGACCGCTTCTATCTCGTCGACACAATCACTGAAAAGAAGATCACAAGTCCCGCCAAACTAGCTGCCATTGAAAGCCAGGTTTGGGAATGCGTCGCCGTCGCTGAAAAAGACATGGAAGTATGAATGTGATATTTATTGTTTTTATATTCAAATTACTTATATTTGGATATGAAATGCCTCTGGTTAACCAGAAAATATCCGCGTCCCGTCAACAGTGGTGAATTAATTTACTCTGATGGATTAATCCGCTCGTTCGCCGCAACCGGTGTCGATCTTACCGTCATAGCACACGACAACGATGAAAAGCCGGTTGGTTCGGGTGGTGAATCATCGACATTTCAGGATGAACAGGGTGTAAATTGGCGATTAGGCAGTCCGGAACTCGGCGGGCGGGTCCAAAGTCTATTCACCAAATATCCGGGCGATGCATGGCGACTCAAAAACGGCGGACCGGAGAAAGCGTTGCGGGAAGCTATCGCAAATGAATCATGGGATGCGATTGTGATCGACCATGCGGCGATAGGCTGGGCGGTATTTCCCATCGACGAATATTACCAATCGTACGGAAACAGGCCGGTGGTCACCTATGTGTCTCACAACCACGAAGCAAAGATTCGCCGGGAAATCGCCCGTAACTGTGCGGCCCCGTTTCCCAGATCGACAGCGATTCGCTACGATGCATGGAAATACGCCCGTCTCGAAAACCACCTCTGTGAAACCTGTGACCTTGTCACTGCTATCACTGATACCGAAGTAGAGGCATACCGGGAAAACTTTCCGGAACAGGAATACCTTTGCTTAACGCCGGGATACGACGGAGTTAAAGCCGACAACCGCTGTATCACAACCGAAACACCTCGCCGGGCAGTTATGTCGGGATCATTTGAGTGGATTGCGAAACGCATCAATCTGGAACTTTTCCTCGATGAAGCGGCGGAAAAATTCGCCGAAGAGGAGATTGAACTGCAAATTGTAGGCAAAACAGATACGGCCTACAAAGAGTACATCTCCGGTAAATATCCCAGCGTTTCCATGGTTGGCAGGGTTCCGGAGATGACACCTTACCTCGAGGATTCCCGCGTGGGTTTGATTGTCGAAGAACACGGCGGCGGATTTAAATTGAAGTCGCTGGAATATATCTTTCACGGTCTCCCTCTCGCCGGACTGAATAAAGCGGTAGATGGACTGCCGCTCAGTTCACCCGGACAAATTCTTCTGGCCGACAGCATTCCGAATCTCGTCGAAGCCGTGGCGGAGGTAATTGATGACCTCGACAGACTCAACAAAATGAGGACGGAGTCCTTCCGGATTTGCGAATCCTCATTCCGTTGGCAAGACCGGGGCAGAGATCTCCTCGCCAAAATTGAAAGTCTCCGGGGCGTGATACTGGCCCGCTAACAGGGCCAGCCACCTGCGGCTGAATTATCAGATTCGGAACACATCATCAGCGGGAGAACCGCCGGGGTCGCGGGTACAAAATCCTGTTCCGGCGAGATGGTTCAGGCAGTGGTACACTTTTTCCACGTCACTCTCACCCACATTGTCAGCCATATCTCTGGCGGTGACTCCCCCGCTTCCCGTTTCAGAAAGGTGATTTTTGACGTTGCTCAGCAAATCGAGAAAGATTCCCGCCGCTTTTTTTCCGGCTTCCACTCCGGGTTGATGATAGGCATTGATGTTCACAAGGCTGGCGTAAAAAGACACCGCCCTCTCATAAAGAGCGATCAGACCACCGAGGGTGAAAGCATTCAATTCGCTTATTGAAATGGTGATTGATTGTCTCCCGTTATCGTAAAGCGCATCTCTGGTTCCACGCAGGAAACCCTGGAGAAAATCGGCGGATGTCGCGCCTCCATCCACCTGGATTGATTCGCCGGTTCGGGTCTTCTGCACCTCAATGAAGGTCACAAAGAAATTGTTTAGCCCGTCGCGCAGTTGCTGCACATAAGCATGCTGATCGGTCGAGCCTTTGTTGCCGTAGACGGCGATCCCCTGGTTAACCACCTTTTCGTTACCCAGCTCGAACTCTTTGCCCAGAGATTCCATCACCAGCTGTTGCAGATATTTGCTCATCAGATCAAGGCGGTCACAATAAGGGATGATCACCATGTCTTTGGCTCCCTTCCCGCCACCGGCGTGATGCCACATTAACGCGAGCTGAAGAGCGGCGTTTTCGCCGATGTTTCCCGATCGCGTTCTTACATCAAACTCCTTCGCGCCGAGAAGAAATTCGTCGATATTAATCCCGGTTAATGCGGCAGGAAGAAGACCCACCGCACTCATTATAGAGGTGCGTCCACCAACCCAGTCGGACATTTCGAATCGCTGCAACCAATGATTGGCTACCGCATACTGATCCAGCTTGCTGCCCGGTCCGGTCACAGCCACAGCGTGACGGGGAAAATCCAGATTCAGCGACGCGAATTTCGCTTCGGTCTCCAGCATACCGTTGCGCGTTTCCGGTGTGCCTCCGGACTTGGAGATAACGACAACGAGAGTTTCCGCGAGGCCATCCCCCAACCGGGCGAGAACATCGTCAATCCCACCCGGATCGGTGTTGTCCATAAAGTGTATATCGATCGGCGAATTCACTTCAGTCAGTGCCTTGTCCACCAGTTGCGGTCCCAGCGCGGAACCGCCGATCCCGACCAGTAGAACGTGCCGGAAAGAATTACCGTTCGGTGCTGCGATTTCACCGGAGTGAATTTTTCCCGAAAATTCGGAAACCTCTTCGATTACTTCGCGAATCCATCGACCCTCAGCTTCAGGAGCGATATCCGGGTTGCGCAGCCAGTAGTGCCCCACCATTCTGCCTTCATCCGGGTTGGCGATTTGCCCGCCTTCTATTTTCTGTAAATCATCGAGTGCTCTCTCGATTTCACCCGACAGACGGGATTCGAGATCTGCAGGTGCATCCATACGACTGAAGTCGATAGAAAATCCGAGTTCCGGATAACGGATGATAGAGTTTTGGTAACTTTCCCAGTTGCTCATTTTTGTTGTGGCCGTCTCAATTTGTAACACGTATTGGCGCGTTGTTTTACGTTCGACACAACCGCCCGAATGGCAAAAGGTTTTCGACTATGAAAACTGTTATTTTGGGAATTTTCGTTGCTGTAGCCTTTGCAGGTCTTGGTCCGCTTCACGCGGAAGAGTCTTCTTTCCGTCACGTTGTTTGTTTCAAATTCAAAGACGGCACCTCCGACGCGGAGGTCGCAGAAATCGAACAGGCATTTGCCGCGCTAAAAGACAAGATCGAAACCATAACCGACTTCGAGTGGGGAACTTCGGAAAATATCGAACCTCTCAATGACGAATTCACCCACTGTTTTCTCGTCACATTCAAAGACAAAGCAGGGCTGGAGGTGTATCTCCCTCATCCCGATCACAAGGCATTCGTTAGTCTGTTAAAACCCAAACTCGACAAGGTCTTCGTCTTTGACTACCAACCGAGGTAGTCACTTTCCTTCATTCTCGCTATTTTCTGTGCGACCGCCTTTCCGAGATCTGCATGACCGGCTGCGTCGATGTGGATACAATCCGTATCGGGGCAGGCGGCAAAATCTCCCGCGTTGAGAAAAGCGACTCCCCGGTCTTCTGCCATTTCGGCATAGCAGGCTGCCATTTCTCTGGATCGACCGGCGGCATCATCGAATAGATGCCCAAAGGGACACGGGCCGTCGAAAACCGGGACCGGACAAATCACGAGAACCGGCGGCGGACTTTTTTCCGGCCCGGCCGTGCTGGAAAGAACATAATCAACCAGAGTTATCACCCCCTGGGCAATCATTGCGGCGCTGTTATTGAGGTGATTTTTCAAATCATTGGTGCCCAACATGATAATTACCAGATCCAAAGGCATATGCGATTCGAGTATCGCAGGCAATTGATCCATTCCGCATTTTGAGACCAGCGGCTCCATCGGGTCTTCCCAAACAGACATGCGGCCGTTTTGAGCTTCTTCGATTACGTGAAAGCCGGGGCCCAAACATGTATGCATAACACCAGGCCATCGAACGTCAGCCGGAAAACGTTCATAGTCTGATCCGGGGACATACCCCCAGGTATTGGAATCCCCGAAACAAAGAATGTTCTTTTTACTCATCCTCGCAAATATGCCGAATTCGGCGTCGGCCTCACCTTGAAATTCCCCACCCTGCAATCATGCCTCCTGAAGTTGCATCGAATATTCTTATCCCGGCAGCGGTTTTCCTGCTTGGCGGATGGGTGGGTTCTATTATCAACGGAATCGTGCATTCCCCCAATCCCGGAAGTATTCGGCGGGGCCTCGTGCTTCGCTGTCCCAATTGCACGACCCCTGTAAGGCAGGCGCTAAGTCCCCCCTTTGTCTCCTCGATTTTGCACCGGGGCAAATGCAAAACCTGTCGACATCAGCTGCCCCGACAGTATCTCATCGTTGAGCTGCTTACGGCGACTGTCTTCGTTGTGATTTGGCTGCTGTTTTCCCAATCACCGGGTCTTTGGGCGGCATATTCACTTTGGTTGCTCTGTTCGTTAATGATCGCGGCGGCTTACGTCGATTACGATCAACTGGTCATTCCGGACAAAATTACTCTGCGCGGAATCGGAGCCGGTTTCATTGCCAGTGCCATCGCACCGGGGCTTCATGGCGAGTTCACCTGGTACAACGGAATGTTTTCGAGCGCTGTCGGTATAGTGACCGGCTTTGTGGTTCTGTGGGCAATTCTGATCGCCGGAAAAATCCTGTTCGGCCGAATCAACCACAAATTTTCTGAATCAGTAGATTTTTCGATTGATCAACCCGGCGGAGAAGATGATCCGATTTTGATCTCACTCGGACCGAACCACAAATACCTATGGCACGAAGTTTTCTATCGCCGCTGGGACAAAATGCGGATTGCCGTTACCGGATTACATGTCAACGGGCAATCTGTGGCCGTGCAAAAGGAATTTGTCACTGTTCGTGACGGATTTCTTATCGATGGCGAAAAAATCGAACTGCACACGGTTAGTGATATTTCCGGGAAGTGCACCGGTGCCTTAGTTCCGAGAGAAGCCCTTGGATTCGGCAATGTGAAATTTGTTTCGATGATCGGAGCCTTCATCGGTTGGCAGGCTGTTTTGATTGCGATTCTCACAGCTTTTGGAATCGTTTTGCCGCTGCGTCGCTTTGTTCGCCGGAAAAAGATCTCATTCAGCCCGTTCCTCGCCTTCGGGGCCTTTGTGTTTATCCTGTTCAAATTCCTTTGATCGAAGGTTTGCGATATTCTTGAATTCTTAATTGGACACATGCTTAAATATTAGGGATATTTAGATTTATCATATTTATAGCTATGTCACCGGAATTCGCGCTTCACTATTTTCTTCCTGCCGTTGCCTTTGCGATGGGTGCCTGCATTGGATCTTTTCTCAACGTGGTCATTTACCGGGTTCCACTCGGCATGAGTGTCGGAGAACCGAAACGTTCTTTTTGTCCCAAGTGCAAAAAACAGATTCCGGCGTGGCTGAATATCCCTCTGGTCACCTGGCTGATGTTGCGGGGAAAATGCAAATGGTGCAAAAGTGAAATTTCGTTCCGCTACTTCCTTGTCGAACTGCTCACCGCGATCGTCTTCCTTGCTATTTGGCAGTTGTTTTTTGCCAGCATCGGAATCTGGGGAGTCATCGGTTTGTGGATTTTTTCCTCTTTACTGATAGCGGCTACGTTCATCGATTTTGATCATATGATCATTCCCGACTCCATCACCCTCGGTGGGCTGGGAGCGGGCCTCGTATTCAGTGCCCTGGTTCCGGCTTTGCAAAACGAAAAAACTTGGCAGAGCGGGCTGCTCGCCGGTCTGGTTGGAGCTGCTCTCGGATTTTGTTTGCTCTGGAGTATCGTTCTACTGGGTAAACTGCTGTTCGGACAGATCAAACACGAATTCGAAGAGCCTGTCGATTTTGAGATCTCCCAACCCGGTGGTGAAGAGGAATCGATTATCATCCAACTTGGACCGGAGCATCAGTATGAATGGCACGAAGTTTTCCACCGTCAGTGGGACCGGATGGACATGAACGTCACCGAAGTTCGTTTCAATGACGAGGTTCAGGAAGTGAAAGACACATTTAAAATTGTCGGAGACGGTTTTTTCATCGATGGCGAAAAGACCGATCTAGGCAACGTAAAAAAAGTAACCGGCAAATGTACGCGCGCCGTGGTTCCCCGCGAAGCGATGGGATTCGGCGATGTAAAATTTATCGCGATGATTGGTGCTTTTCAGGGCTGGCAGGCCGTTTTAATCACAATCATGGCAGCCTGTTGTATCGGTGCTGTAATCGGCAGCATCCAGAAGATATTCTCGAAAGACAGCAAGATCCCGTTCGGACCCTATCTGGCACTGGGTGCCTTCATCTTTGTTTTTACCGGAGCAGCGATCTGGAACTGGTATGCCGGAATGTGGCAGGGAGCTTTTCGCTAAATCTCTATTTCGTGGAGGAAATCAGTTTTTCTACCACGTTCTCCACAGATATCCCCTCTGCTTCCGCCCGGTAATTGATCAGAACACGGTGTCTGAGAACCGGCAGCGCCATTTGGTTGATATCATCTTTGGTAACGTGGGCGCGACCCTGAAGCAAAGCTCTCGTCTTGGCTCCCAGCACCAGGAATTGACCGGCCCGGGTTCCCGCCCCCCAGCTGACCCATTCGTTGATAAATTCATCGTTCCCGCCCGGCCGTGAATTGGCGGCTAGTCGGACTGCATAACGTACAATGTCTTCGGCAATAGGAACGCGGCGAACCACGTTGTGACACTTCAGCAGGTCTTCGCCTGAGAAAAGCGGTTTCACTTCTTCCGTTTGAACTGCCGTGGTCTGCTGCACAACCGCAACTTCGTCATCTTCGGAAAGGTAACCGATATGAATGTTGAACATAAACCGGTCCAGCTGCGCTTCGGGCAGCGGATAGGTGCCCTCCATCTCAATCGGGTTCTGAGTCGCCAGGACAAAGAACGGTTTTTCCAAAGGAAAGGTATTTCCCGCTGCCGTAACCTGTTTTTCCTGCATCGCCTCCAGCAAAGCTGCCTGAGTTTTCGGTGGCGTCCGGTTGATCTCATCAGCGAGAATAATGTTGGCGAAAATTGGTCCTTTGCTGAATACCAGTTCCCGGTGCCCGTTTACACTTTCCTCCAAAATCTCAGTTCCGGTTATGTCGGAAGGCATCAGGTCCGGAGTAAACTGGATCCGACGGAATGACAGATCGAAAACTTTTCCGAGCGTACTCACAAGTAATGTCTTCGCCAGCCCCGGAGCTCCGGTAAGCAGACAGTGCCCGCCCGACAGCATCGCGGTAAGCATTTGCTCGATGACATCTTTCTGGCCGACAATGATCTTCGAAACCTCCTTATCGATCGTCGCATGAGCTGTCCGTAGAACTTCGACCATTTCCTTTTCCATTTCGAAATCGGCATCTTTCCCGTTGCCGGAAACTGGTGGCGGACTTTTAGAATCACTCATAAAAATTTTGTGAATGATAGGGGCATCCTTCTGCCTGCGAAATGAAAAAAACGCGCTATTTCCCTTTTTGCCGACAACAAAAGCGGCGCCAATTCTTTAAAATCAGCGCCGCTCTCGTTACCCCTCAACACAAAATGTAGCAGCTTCCTGCTGGAATCAGTATAGAAGAGAACCAATAGATTTCAAACGGTTTTTTATAATTTCCATAATTTCGGCTATTTCCATCCGTAGCCTGAAATCATGTCTTCTTTAATCTCCTGCCTGTTAAACCAGATCAGAAATATGACCGGTAGCACGGCCAGCCACAGGGCTCCAAACACCAAAAACACCAGACCCATGATTTCATACATTTTGACCATATCGAAGGGCGGCGGCCCGGAACCTCCGGAAGCACTGTTGATTTGCTCGTCCATCATTGCCCCCATACTTCCCCCCATCCCGGAAATCATTTTCTGGGTTAAAAAGACACTCCACAACCCAATCACCAATTTTCCGTAGGACCAGCCAAGTAAAATCGGTTTGCTGATGCGGTACCTTTGCAGAAGCAGAATCCCGCCGACGAATTGAATGATTCCCAGAATCATGACTCCCCCATCCACCCAGATCTTCGTTTTTCCGATCTCGGCCATGTGCGTCATCATTTCCGTCATCGCCGTGCCCATGGCTTCTTCCATAGCCTTCTGCTCCTCAGTAGCGCCGGAAGTTCCCGTAATGGATGGCGGCACCATCATCGCAGGGCCGATGGACTTCATCATAACCGCGTTGGCAACTTGTGAAGCGGAATACAAAAAACCGAAAATCCCGAAGATAATTGAGATGATTCCGAGCGTAGTTGGCCAGTTGCTACGGATCACTGGCGGCGGATTTTCAGGTGGTATCTCCATTTTTTCTTTATTTTTATCTAATAAAATTCAAATCTGACAGGAAATATGTATTTTTTTTCAAGGAAAGACGCATAAATTTCCGGGTCGCCCGTCAGATTGGCATAACCGAAAATAGAAAGAATAAAATGGAAAACGAATTTGCCTTACTGTGTCAGTTTCTCGAAGAGATGGGTCCCGAAGTTATCGGTCACAACAGCGAACTTCCCGTCACGGAAGACCAACTGAATATGATCAATAAATTTGCGGCCGGTGGTCTCAACGAAAAAGAGCGCGAAGAACTTCTTCCCACTCTCATCCAAAACGAGAAAGCACTTCACGATCTGGTTCAGGCGATTAAAAGCCGCCAGAGATGATCAATCGTAACCGACTTAAACTTTTAACAAACCCCGAATTCACCCTTCTCGGGACCGAAGTAGAACAACACATCGAGTCCTGGATAACTACCAGCAATCCCGCTGAAACAGCAGGATTGCTGGATGAGGTGTGTCTGGGAGTCCTCTCCCGGGTCTATAAAAGAATCGGAGGTTCTGAAGGGACGGTTTGGCTGGCAAGTCCTGAGTCCGACGCCCTCGTAGCGGTCTTTAACTCCGGGCCAAACGCCGATGATATCGTCGGATTCCGCCAGCCAGTTGGTAGCGGAATCATTTCAATGGTCTACGCACAGCAGCAACCCTACTGCGAAAACGAAATCAGCTCAAAAGCGGGTCACGACGACACTCTCGACAGACAGACCCACCAGTCGACGCGGGCTATGGTGGCAGTGCCGTTTTACTTCGCCTTTGGACTGCGGGGCGTGATCTCCTGCGTTCAACTCCACGAACCGGGTGGTCCCGAGCCTTCCGGGTTCGAAAGTTCTGATGTGGAGAAAATGGTTCGGGCGGGAAATAATGTAGAACGACTCGTAAACGGCAAGCTGCTCTCTGTCGCTTTGGGATTTGATGAAAATTGATCCCGAAACAGTTTGGCCCACCCTTGATCAAGCTCGCCTGGCCCTCGCCGAGGGTGACGGAGCCAATGTCAAGGTCGCTATTATCGATTCCGGAATTGAATCGTCCCACCCCCTGCTCAAAGGGATGAATCTCGCCGACGATGTCGTGGTCTCGTGCGACGGGATGAACATCAATTTTGAAGAAGGCCGGGGTCACGACGTCTACGGACACGGCACGGCTGTAGCAGGAGTCCTCCTCGACGAAGTTCCCGATGTCACCGTGGGAAGTTTCCGGGCTCTTGACCCCCGCAACCGTTCCCGCAGTTTCGTGATTGCCGAAGCTGTTCATCTCGCGATTTCACGAGGCTACCAGGTGATCAACTGCAGCTTTGGCTGCCGGGGCCAGCCTAAATACGTCATGGAATACAAAGAGTGGGTCGATCTGGCTTACCTTAACGGCGTCCAGATCGTGGCCGCCTGCAGCAATCTGGAATCCGGTATTCGCGAGTGGCCCGCCTACTTTCCCAGTGTCCTCGGGGTACGCGCCATTGACTGCGCGCCTGATGAACTTTTTCATCAGCCCCGGCAAATGATCTCATTTATGGCCAAAGGCGAGCGGGTCAAAGTTCCCTGGCTGG
The DNA here is from genome assembly GCA_029213025.1 of Verrucomicrobiales bacterium. Classification (GTDB taxonomy): domain Bacteria; phylum Verrucomicrobiota; class Verrucomicrobiia; order Verrucomicrobiales; family DEV007; genus Arctic95D-9. The sequence continues at coordinate 93,073 of JARGOZ010000004.1, read as the reverse complement.
ATGGATCGACCAAAATCGAAACCGGCAGCAGTTTCGCCGCTCCCCGGATTTCCGGAAAAATCGCGAGGTTGCTTTCTGTTTTCCCCAACATCGAAACCGGAGCGATCAAACCTCTCCTCGCCAATCTGGCAGCTCCATACCGACCCGGGTAAAAACAGGATTGTACCCTGTTGAATCCCGCATTGTACCCTGTTAGGTCTGTGATTGTACCCTGTTGAATCGCAGTTTTCGAAGCTTTATGAAATTCGCTTTACTCAGTGCTTCGTCACGCTAGTTTCGCGCTGTCATGGTTTACTGGATAATGAAAAACCTCTGCGCGATTTTTGCGAAGACTTACCTGAGTTACAAGGTGGTCAATCGCGAGAATCTTCTCAACCTGGGCGAGGGTGGCTATGTCGTCGCGTCCAATCACGTCAGCTTCCTCGATCCACCACTGGTGGGCATCGCCTTTCCGGAAAATATTTACTATTTTGCCCGGAAAACGCTTTTCGATCACCCCTTCGCCGGCTGGATGCTACGACGTATGTGGGCCATCCCGGTTGACCAGGACAGACCGGAAATGTCGACTCTGAAGCTCATCATTAAACTTCTTAAAGAGGGGGAAAAAGTTGTTATCTTCCCCGAGGGTGAGCGGACCTACGATGGACAACTCAAGGAAAAAGGCCAGTCCGGTGTCGGAATGATGGTGGAGAAATCCAACGCAAAGGTCCTTCCTGTTCGGCTTTTCGGCCCGGAAAAAGCTCTTCCGAGACATTCGAAAAAGGTTAAACGGGTCCCGGTTACGATGGTGGTTGGTGAGGAAATGGATCTCTCCGATTTGATCAACAACAAAGAGATTGATCGAAAGGAAAGATACGAACTGATCACAGCCCGGATCATGGATGCCATCCGGGCGATAGAAGATCCAGGCCGGTAGAGCCTTATTTCGAGAGGGCTTTGGTCACTTCGCCCTGTTTGGGAAATCGACCGGTACTTTTCTTGTCGAAAATGTTCCTGCCGTCGGCAACCACTTCAAAAATACCACCGGATCCAGGAACCAGCTTTGATTCAACACCGAGAGAGTCCCGTAATTCTTCCGCCAAACTGGCGGCTTCGGGCTCGTAGTTTCACTTACTTCAATAGGTAATCGTGACTTTCATATCCTAACTCTTGCCCCAATATGCCCCTAGTACAAGCAGAACTTTTCTATTCCCAGCTGTGCAATTTTTCCGGGTGATACATGCCCCCGATATCCTCCAGCAACTCGCCCACCTTGGTCCGCCACAGTGCGTAGTCCGGAGCGCTGCGCGGAGAAGCCGTCCGGGGAAAAAAGATATAGCTTACTGTCACGTCGCTGACGGCACGATTCCTTCCGTTCGCTTCCGGGTTGATTCCCCTGGCAATCTTCAGCGAAGCTTCCCCCACTTTATCGCTCGGCCCTGAGTCACCCAAAATTGCGGGAAAAACTTTATCTTTATAAATCACCGCTGCATAATCACCGATCTGGGGGGACCATGCCGCGCTTTTGTTTACCCATGGAACCGGTAGCACAACAAAAGGATCTTTGGTCGCTTCCAGAAACCGCCTGGCACTGAGATCTTTTCTTGTCCCGGAACCCATCCCACGCGATTTCATCCGGTAAATCTGGCTGTCTACCGTATCGAGAATCTCCCTCCAAATTACTCCGGAATCCGACTTCTGTTTTTCGACTACCGTTTCCCGGAACGCCTGCAGTTCCTTGATCGCGCCCGGATAATATTCGAGGAACGGGTTGGCGGGATCAGTGCTCGCTCTCGCCCACGAATAGGAAGTCCCCGGCAGGAACCAATTCGACGAACGGGCCAAATCATAATCCTCAATCTTCGGTGACCGGCCAGGGTCCGATCCGTCGGTAACGACATCCATGTCAGCCTGGACCCAGAGAGCGATTCTACCCGTTTCAGGATGTTTGAGACGGAGCACCGTTTCGCAATCGCAGAAATTGTGCTGCGTCGAATAGCTTCCGCGTTTTATCAGAGAGATTTTCCGGTCGTAGAGTTCTTTGTAGCGTGACGATACTTCCGAAGTTTCGATCAGTTTAGTGAAGTCCTTGAGCAGATTAGGAAGATGCGGATTTACTTTTGCCAGTGCGGTGGGCGATTGATTCGCCTTCGGTCGCATGATTTTCATGGAGGCGATGTAGGATTCTTTGGTTCGAATCTGGGAACTGTATTTTTCCCCGTCTTCAAACTCGTAGCTTAGAGATTTGACCTGGCTCCAGCCAACATGCGGAATAATCGAAATCAGCGAAAAAAGAAAATATTTCATAAAAACAGCGAGACGGGGTTATCAAAACCAATAACGCCCGTATTCTCAAGCTGTTTAGCTCAAAATGGCACCGAATCCCGGCTCAAATCCCGCAAATACCGCACAACTTTTGCCACATCTTCGTCCGGAGTTGAGGTTCCCGCAGTAACGCCCACTTTTCGAAATCCCGAAAACCATTCCGGTTTGATCGCCTCCGGTCTCTCCACCTGAAAACTAACACAACCGAGCTTCCGGCAGGATTCGGTCAATTCCCGGGTATTGTTCGAATGATTGCCTCCGACCACTATCACCACTTCAACCTGCCGACAAAGATCGATCACCGCTTTTTGCCGCTCCTTTGTAGGTCGGCAAACGGTGTCGATAAACTGCACTTCCGAACCGGGGAAGCGGGCTGCAATTCGTTTCACCAGTGCTTCAACGCGTTGGATTGGTTGAGTGGTTTGGGCAATTATCCCTATCTTTTCGCCTCCCTTCATCAAGTCAATCTGCTCTTCGCTCAAAACCACGTCAGCTTCGGGAAAATCACCGGTCAATCCCCTCACCTCGATGTGACCCTGCTTACCGATTACCACCGGAGCATATCCCGCCGCAACGAGCCCGCGCAGGGCTTCATGGGCTTTGTGTACTAGCGGGCAGGTCGTATCGGTAACCGAATGCCCGGCAGAACGCCATCTTGCCCGGTCCCGGTCCGATGCCCCGTGCGCGGTGATGAGAACATCCCTGGTCGGTGCATCTTCGCCATCCAGTTCACTTACCTTCGCACCTAGATCAAGCATGCGTCCCTGAACCGATGGATTATGAGCCAGCCGTCCGAGAATTGTGACCGGTTTTTGACTGGCTATTTTTTCGGCATCTTCAATCGCCGCTTTCACACCAAAACACATGCCGTAATGCTCCGCGACGATGACTTCAAATTGAGGCTGATCTAACACATTCATACCGGAACATTGCTCCGGGTCTGTGAACCGGTAATGAAATGGAAATGAAAAGGTCGTGAAAACGTCTAGAGTTCCGCCATGAAATCAGACCGCCTCAATATTCTGTGGTACTGCACCGATCAGCAACGATTCGATACCATCGGTGCCCTCGGCAATCCGTATGTCCGGACTCCGGTAATTGATTCTCTGGTGGAAAACGGAGTCACTTTCACCCACGCCTACTGCCAAAGTCCGATCTGCACACCTAGCCGGGCCAGCTTTATGTCGGGGATGTATCCGAGCCGCGTTCATAATACCCGGAATGGAAACGCGACCTTTCCGGAAAATACTCCGTTAATCAGCAAAATCATCGCCGACCAGGGCTACGACTGCGGGATGATCGGCAAATTTCATCTCCAGAGTTCGGGCAAAAGAACGGAACCACGGATCAAGGACGATGGTTTTCGCTACTGGAAATTCAGCCACGCTCCGCGCGATGACTGGCCCGAAGGCGAACACGACTACGCGGACTGGGTGCGGGAAAAAGGGGGCGATCTGACTGCTCTGCGCGAAAGCCCGGAGCGGGTTCCCCCGCAATTTCACCAAACAACCTGGGCTACCGACCGGGCCATCGAGTTCATCGACGAAGACCGGGGCGACTCGCCGTGGATGCTGAATATCAACGTCTATGATCCGCACCCGCCTTTCGAACCGCCGAAAGTCTACGAGGATCAATTTTCCCCGGACGACATGCCGGGACCGCATTTTGAAGAATCAGATGTTGAGCAACAGGCGAAATTAGCGAACGCGGATTTCCAGCCCCGGGGCGATATGGATGCCAAAGAGGCGCAGGCTAAATACTACGCCATGATCGCTCAGATCGATGACCAGTTCGGGCGGCTTTTGGATCACCTCGACAAGACTGGTCAGCGTGAAAATACGGTGATCATTTTCACGTCCGACCATGGGGAAACTCTCGGCGATCACGGACTGATGTTTAAAGGTTGCCGGTTTTACGAAGGACTCATCCGGGTGCCGTTGATTTTCTCCTTTCCCGGTTATATGGCCGGAACCCGATGTGATCAACTCGTCGAACTACTCGATCTGTCGGCGACACTTCTCGATATAGTAGATGCTCCGAGCCCGGTTCACCACCAGGGAGAAAGTTTGATCAGCATTATCGACGGATCGGTTCCTCCCGACACAAAGATTCGGGACTTTGTCCGCTGCGAATATTTCGATGCGCTTGCTTCCCATTTCACCGGGGGTACCGGCGCTTTTGCCACGATGCACCGCAGCGGAAGGTACAAGCTTTCTGTCTACCACAGTATCGGCAATGTCGGCGAACTGTACGATCTCGAACAGGATCCGTGGGAACACAACAATCTCTGGGATTGCCCGAATCATCAGGAGATTAAAAGCCGGCTCATCCTCGAAAGCTTCAATACTCACGTCAACCTCACTACCGATGTCGGCTCGGAACGCATTGCGCCGATGTGACGAATCGCCCGTTGACGGAACCGCTCCATTGGTGAGATGTTAGAAAATTGACACATGCCCGCTGCCGCTGACTACATAGATCCCGCCGCCCTGATGAGGGTGAAATCGCTCGAGATGCGCGCCCGCATGGTGATGGAAGGTTTCTGGCGGGGAATCCACCGGTCACCGTATCACGGCTTTTCTGTCGAATTCAGTGAATACCGCCAATACACCAAAGGCGACGATCCCCGCTTCATCGACTGGAAGGTTATGGCGCGGACCGACCGGGCTTATATCAAAAAATTCGAGGATGAAACCAATCTGCGGGCCAATCTGATTATCGATCGCAGTAAATCAATGGCCTACGGCTCCGGCGACTACACGAAATCGGACTACGTGGCGACGTTTGCCACTACACTCGGATTCTTCCTAATGGGACAGGGCGATGCAGTAGGTCTCACGACGTTTGATGAAAAACTGGATCTCTACATCCCCGCAAGGAATCGTCCCGGACAGCTTCGCCGCCTGATGGTCGAACTTGAAAAAGCCCCCGGAGGAACCGGTACCGACCTCGCTGCCGGTTTGCGTGGCGTCAACGAACGGGTCAGAAAGCGGTCATTGCTCGTCATGTTTTCCGACTTTCTCGCTCCATTGGACGAAGTCGAAAAAGAAATCGCCTTAATGGCAGCTGCCGGGCATGATCTATCGATCATACAGTGTTTGGATCCGGCTGAACGCGAATTCCCGTTTGATAAAGCAGTTCATTTTGAAGATTCCGAAACCGGAAGGGAACTCTATGTAAATCCCGCCGCCGCGCGGAAAGACTATCTGCAACGCCTCCAGACTCACCTCGACGGCATCCGCAAAATCTGCACAAAGGTGGGAGCCCGCTACCACCTCTTTTCGACCGACTACCCTCTTGAGCTGGCTCTCAGCGAACTGGTTCAGCGCCATTGAACAGGGTTGTACCCTGTTAAGTCAGCGTTTGCAGTAGCTCTCCAGAGAAGTTTTAGCGATAAAGTCCCGGTAATCTCCGCCGGCAAATTTTCCAAACAGGCTGATTTGTGACCGGTGACAAGCCAAAGCTTCCTCACGGAGCTTCCGGTGTTTGCCGACATCCAGCCAATAGTCAGCCTGATCGTCCGGATTAATAAGGCGGGGAATCGGATGCTCAGGATTGCGGGCCAGAAAAGTCATCCAGTCGGGCTTTCGGTCAGTGTGATCGACAAAATGCTTCACGGCATCAAAAACGAGCAGATGTCCCGGATGTCGGTATTCACCGCAACTGCCATGACAAATCACCAGATCAAAACCCTCCACCAGCGGCGCAATTTGAGCCGACAAAGCGCTTACCGACACATTCGGTGCAAACACCCGGTCCTGTTCCGTAACCGGGTCGATATGACCGAGGAACAGCAGCTCCTTCACCCCCAAAACGCGACAGGCTGACTTCATTTCAGCTTCTCTCGCCGCCCCGAGTTGAGCTCTCTCCAGCCCACCTGTCGGTCCTCCTTCGCCTTTGGTTACACAACAAACCAGCACTTCCGCTCCGGCATTGGTTAACTCACAAATCAACCCGGAACAGAAAGTCTCGTCATCAGGATGAGCAATAATCACTGCCGCTTTTTGCCACGACATTTCGCTCACGTTCAGAGTCCGGGGTAAATCCCGTCCTTCCTCATCTGTGTGATCAGCAGCTTTCGAATTGGGTGACATAATCAGGACGCCGAACCGCGGTCTTTTCAAAGACCATAGATTCGACGAAATCCCGGGCAATCACAACACCCAAAAAACACTGATCACGATCATGCCGGAGAATCCCCTTCGACATTTACCCCGGCAACTACACGCCGGGTTGGTTCCCAAACACTGTCGCTCACCCCTTTGCAAAATTCCACTCCACCGTGAAACAAGGCCCAGTTCATAACATAGAAGTACCGGACAAACTTCAGCAGGCGCAACCGGTCACCTTTTCCATAGTCTTCCATCCATTTGTCAGCAAAAGCCATCAGCACGGATATCATCATACCTAAAACGGCCACCGCATAGATCCAGTGTGAGTTCCACGCCAGCGAAATTCCTGTTACTAAAACGCAATAGAGTAGAACCGGGCCGAACCAGCGAATCCCTTTGTGTGACCAGAAAACGAAGAAGGTCGGCAATCCGCAGTTCCATGGCAGTAGATAGGTAAAAAAGTGCCTCAGGTTTTGGAAGTTTCCTTTGGAAATACGCTTCTTTCTCCGGAATTCTTCGCTGATTTCTTCTGAAACCGACTCATAACATATCGCTTCCGGATCGACGATCCCTGAATAGCCCTTTTCATAACAGGCAAGCGTCTCGAAGAAGTCGTCTACATTGTAGTCCCCGGGGACAGGTTCATATACCGACCGGCGCAGAGCATAGCAGGCACCGAACGCACCCATCATACGGCCCCACAATTTTCCTTCGGCGTGTTTTACCCGGTTTTCAAAGTTTACATAAGCATCCTCCTCGGCCGCAATCCCCCGGCAGGAAATATCCCGGTCCAAAACATTTGAAGCGACTATTCCAACCTTTTCGTCTGTAAAATGACGGGCCAGATTTTTTGCCAAATCCGGAGCCCACACCACATTGGCATCGCACAAAATCAGAACTGAATCTTCGTCCGATATTCTGTTCACCAGGTGGTTTACAATATTTATCTTTCCGTTCCTGCCAGGGAAGACTTTCAGTTTCACAAACGGGTATTCGGAAGCCAGTTCTTCCACAAATTTATTACTGTTATCAGTGGAATTGTCGGAACCCACAAAGACATGTAGTTTGCCCCTGGGGTAATCCGAATCAACGATAGACTGCAGGGTTGCTTTGATCACAGATTCCTCGTTGTACATCGCCATTACAACATTCACCTCCGGCCAGTCCTGATCTTCGTCTTCTGCCATCAGAACAGTAGAATCTGTTCCTCTAACCGAACCAAGCTTTTTGATCAGCAGCGGATAAACGCCATAACTGTGAAGAATCAAACCCAGTGAAATCCAAAATACGCACTGAAGAAAAAGGTTTAAAAAAAGTTCCATAAAAATCGATTAATTACCAAAGGGTTGTGGTGTAGAAACGCCAGAATACCTGTCTCCCTGTATCGAAGCGGGCGGTGAAAAGCTACGTAAGTCATCAGCTAAATCCTCCGGAACAAGATCCTCATCCAGAATAATCTGAGGTGCCTCCTGACCAATTTTCTCCCGATGTTTCAGAAACCACGCCCGGTTAAAATAGAACTGCGGGAAAACAAGCAGAACACCGAACAATACACCGGTAAAACGTTCGTCGAAGGGGTTCCTGGTAATACTCTCGCTTAGCATGGCCCACATGCCGACAAACGGCAAAAATATCAGGAAAGAATCCCATGCCCTCGGCCCCATAACTGTTTTCGAATTCATATGGGCGGATTTCAAACTCAGATACATGGAGATAAAGAAAACACTCAACGTAACGACGACTCCGATCATCCCTCTGGAAAACAGAGTATAGGTCCATATACTGTGTCCGGCGCTGTATATATTATGAGGAAACTGATGCCGGTCTTTCGGGTATACCAGAAAAAGCTCCGGGTAGTAATCTTCATCCCAGTAGTATCCCGCACCGAGGCCTTTACCATAGACAAAAGTTTCCGGATCTTTCGAAAGGATGTCCCACATCGACTTTGCTTCGGCTTTCCTCATCAAAGTGGACAGATCTTCTGTAGTAGCACCGCCTGCCCCTTTATTGTCAAAAATACGTTGAGACCAGCGATCCGCCACATTCGGCAGCGAAATGATAGCGATCAAAACTATCCCGAGCGCAGCGAAGCCAAAAACTGCCAGCACACTAATCTTACGAAAAGCATGTTTCAGGTCATACATTTTCCACCACATAGCCAGCCCCAGACAGCAGGCAGCAGAAATAAATGACACAACTATTGGGAATGCCATTGATCGGGTGATTGATAGTACCGCCGTGGCCAAAGGCAGACCGAAAACAAGGAACACCCAGGGTGTAAAACGATGCCGGAGAAGCAGGGCGCAGGCCGACCAGGCGAACAAAAAGCGCATCGCCGGACTCAAAATTCCCATCCGGACTTCCGATAGCGGAATACCGCTTAAAAATCCTCCGTAAATAAACTTCCACACCACATTCGTGACTCCCGCAAGAAGGAACCAGCGTACTGCCTCGCCCGGCCTCATACCAACGCAGGCACAAATTAAAGTCAGATTCATTCCCAGGCCGACCAACAGGGATGGGATCAATAATCGAAGAATCCGCCCCACCTCATTCCCGGAGAGTACCGCCACCACAACCGCAAACAAAACGTAGCTCCACCAAAGTATGATCAGGTAGACACCCGGTTTAGTGAGCAGATGCCGGAGACCGAGAATACTGCCAATGCCTCCCGATAGAATCGCCAGAAGAAGAAACCCATACTGCAAAGGCGATCCCCCGGTGCTCGCCGCACCAAAACCCAAATCTACAGATTTGTAGTCGAACACAAATGAAGCGAGGTATACAACAAACAGGATCCGGAATAGTCCACACGATGCGGTGGGAGGTGCGTCCAGCTCCACCTGCTTCAAATCTCGAAATGGATTTTTCAGTTTCAATGTATTAAAAAATTTAGCAGGCACCCTCTCTTTTAAAGAATGTAAGTGCCATAATCTGTATATCGAAAATTACATTCCAGTTTTCGATATAGTGTAAGTCAAATCTCACCCTTTCAGACAGGTCGGTATCTCCGCGAAGTCCGTTTACCTGTGCCCACCCTGTAATACCTGGTTTGATATTATGCCGGGCGTTGTAATGTGGGATTTCCTCTTTAAATTTCTGTATTAACTCGGGTCGCTCCGGTCTGGGGCCGACGAGGCTCATGTCACCGACCAACACGTTCCAGAACTGGGGAACCTCATCGATATTCAGCTTCCTCATTAGAGAACCGATTTTCAGACATCTCGGATCATCCTTTACCGTCCATCCCGCCTTGCCTGCGGATTCAGCATCCAGCTTCATACTCCGCAGCTTTATCATCTCAAAAATCCTGCCGTTTGCTCCGAGACGCCTCTGTCTGTAAAAAATCGGACCCGGACTTTCTTTATAAATCAACAAGCCAAAGATCCCGATTATCGGCGCAGCTAACAGTAGGCCGACTACGGCACCGAGAATATCAATCAAGCGCTTGATATACTGGTTAAATACCGAGTGAAGCGGCAGCCTTGAAATGCCAAGAACCGGAATCCCACCTACGGATTCCAGGTGCAGTCCACTGATTAATACGCGGAAACAGGTTGGAATCAGCTTAAAATCAATAATCTCTTTTTCACAAAGGGAAGCCAGTCGAAGTAGATTACCATTTCTAAGTGTGTCATCAGCAACAATCACCATTTGGCAGACGCCAAGTTGAAGCAGGGCCTCCAGCCTGTCGTATTCCCCCAGTACAGGAATCTCTTCGGGAGGCGGGCACTCAAACTTTCCCTCCGGGGGAGTTACCAGCCCTATAATGTCAAACTCCCGGTCAGGAGCATTACAGAACGCTTCCCTTGCCTGGTCAAAGTTTGAACTCCAGCCCACCGCTATTGCCCTCTGTCGGAGGCATACCGCCTGCTTCTCCGAACTCAGAATCCTCCATAGCACGGCTCTCCAGAGAGGCAGTAACATAACTATCATGCAAAGGCCGATTGCGCAGAACACCCGACTGATCGGAGGATCGAACTTCAGAACCAAAGATAGAGTGAGGAAAGCAATAATCCATACGACTGTCGACTTAAGAATCACCTGAAGAGTGTTGATGTAGGACAGCATTTTCCCCTTGCTGTAAAACCGGAAATTCGTTAGTACCAGCATCATCAGAACTACACCAAAAAGAATGTGCCCTGAATAGCTCCCCAGGGTGAGCCCTGCGCTGTCAACTACTCCAAATCCTACTACGCCGGTCTGGAATCTGATAAAGTAAGCCGAAATCAAAGATACTAAAATCACCAGGGTATCGATAGTGAAACTCACAATCACCCACTTGTTGTACTGGTTGGTTGACCTGGTGGCAGTGGGCCGACTTGCTTGAAGGGATGAATTGGGCTGAGTCATGTTTCAAAAAATCCTGAAGTGACTAGACGGTGGTATGATAGGCTTCGGTTTCGGTTGGTCGGGGAAGCAAAGAAACCGTTCGATTCACATATTGAGCTTTAGCCAAATCCACTTTGGTGATGCCATTCAAAACACATCCGGCGATAGGTGCCCTCATTCTCCTGAGCCCCTTAATTGCCTCCTGGGCGGGTCCCGTTTGCGTGAAACTCGACTTCACCACAAGAACTACCGCATCGGCATATCTGGCGTATGTAAGGCCGTCACTTACCAGGCAAAGAGGAGAAGAGTCGATAATGACGCAATCAAAATTCGCATACGCTTCCCATAGCATAGCGGCAAAATGCTCTCCGTTAATAGGTTCACCTCCATCCGGCATAAACCGGCCCATAGAAATTAGAAACAGATTGGGAACTACAGTTTCCTGGCAATGGTTCTGTGGCACGAGCGCATGGCCGGAATCCCCGTGTTTTGGATCAGTAAATACCCGAGCCAATTGGGGACTTCTAAAGTCGGCATCCACGAGCAGGGTTCGATAGCCGAACTGAGCCTGCAGCACCGCCATGTTCGCAGCACAAAAACTCTTGCCTTCGTCAGCCATTGCACTGGTAAACATAACGCTCCGAGGAGTAAACGAAGAAAGAGAAGTTCGCAAAGCTCTAAACCCTTCGCTGACCAGAGAGTTCGGTGACTTCGTTACGAGAATAGATTCCTTCAGGTCCCAGTCCTGGTCCGGGTGGGCCATTGGGATTTCGGAAAGAACAGACAAACCGAGAGTCGACTCGACCTGCCGTTTACTGGTCAGCGTCCGGTCCAGCAATCCAATGGTCAAAATGACGCCCAAACCGCACATTCCACCAAGAATCCCCGCTACACCAACCGTGAGTGTCTTTTTCGGCTTCACCGGTTTGGGGGCTACCATCGGTGGGCTGAAAGTATGGATTACTGTCTCATCGACATTTTGGGTAACACTGGTATCCTCTATCCTTTCCAGAAGACGATCATAGGTAGCCAGGGCCGCTTCCCTGCTCCTTTTTAAGGTTCGAAATTGACGACGAACACTTTCAGCTTTCAGGTTTTCGCCCGCCTGGGCTTTTACCGCTTCTTTCGCACTTTTGGCTCGTTCTAAAGCGGAGAAATATCTTGTCTCAATTGATTCCCCCAGTGCTATTGCTGACTGCAGGACTTGTTGTTCAAGACCTTTGACATCCCCCTGGTAAGACTGGTAGACGGGATGTAGTTCCGTATACTGTTGCTTAATCTTGTAGAATTCCGCCGTCTTTTGGTCCCTTGCCAAAATGAGTTTCTGTATACTTTCCAACTCCGAATAGTCACCAATTTCGAGAATTCGTTCGGGATCATCTTTCACTTCGAGAAGTTGATTGTATTCCGCCTCCAGCCGTGAAGCTTCTTCGGCTACGCGACTGGCTATCGCCTGCAAATCGAGGTATTTTTGATTCAGCACTCCACTCTCTTCATCGAGAGGTATCTCCGGGTATTCCTCCCGGAATTTCTGAAGCGCTTCTTCGGCACTATCAACCCGCTCAGCCTGGCGCTTACTTTCCTCGATAAGGGTCTGCCTCGTTTTTTCCGCCACTTCGGCATTTTGCTCGCGCAGCAATTCCCTAAACTCGGAAATTACTGTAGTAGCGATTTTCTTCGCCCGCATCGGGTCGGTGTCACGCACGCTGAGATATATATTTCGTTCACCCCGAATTAATTCAGATGACAGTCGATCCCCCAGAAACTCTACCACTTCAGCATCAGCGTAGGGCCCGTCCTTTTTGGGCGGCATAAAAGTGGCATCATCCCGCAAGTTAAGTTCGTCTACGACCCGGAGAATAGCAGATCCACTGGTCAGACCTGCTGCTATAGATTTTAATGAATCCAGCGATTCATAGCTGGTTTGCCTGCCCCCTTTGATACCTGAAAACACACCGTCGGATTTCGACGATTCGATGTTGATCAGAGCATTCGATTCATAGATTTTTTCGGCGGTGAATACATAAATTAACGCCACCGCCACGAAAACGCCGAAAATTGCTGCAGCTATCCATAGCCGCTTGACCACCAAATCGATTAATTTGGGTATATCGAGAGTCGGAAATCCTGGGAACAATCCCTCGGTAGCATCACCTTGCGCCGGTTTGGTCTCGAGTTGATTCATTAAATTCAGATGGAATCGAAATGGTTTAGAAGAGGGTTAATTATGGATATTACGACTATTATAATTCCAATAACGGTGTTATCAACCCTCTTTTACATATTCAATCCCGACTGATTTCATTCTGTGATTGTCCCCTACCAGGTAACAAGTTTATGCAGTTGAGTTGTTAAGGTTTGATACATCGAAAGTTACGGCAGGTTCTTTTCGCCTTCCTCTCGAGCCCTTTCAGTTGTCGTCCAGGCAAGGTTGTACCGGTCTTTTCGCCAATAGTCGGATCATGGGTTTTCCGGTGGAGATCATTGCGTAGACAATCTTACCAGTTGATGTGTCGCTGTATTTCGCCAGCAGCCGGGATCATTCCTGTTCAGTTTCATAGATCTCCTGGCGCCCATTTTTCCAGCGCCGGTAGTTCATGCCCATGACAAAGAGATATTCCTCGCGGTAATTACCACTCAACGCTTCAATAACAGTCTTACGAGGGATCCGGCAGTTGGCGTGGCGCAGGTCGGCCAGCACTTCGGAATCACGCTCGCCAGCAAGGATTGCTTCGATGATTTTTCGCCCGCTCAGCCCATCGATAGCTAACAGCGTGATGTAGCTGCACGTTCATTTGGGTTAAGGCTTGCTGCATCAACAGGATGTAGCGAGCGCCGTATTTGATGAGACCGTCGCGGTAGTGAATCACCCTGAATTCTCCATCCAAAACGCAGGAGGAGTGACGCAAGCCGGCGGTGTGAAGCTACTGAATCCACCGGGCATCACACACACCGGTGTTTCTACCGGGCAACGATTCGCAAAGCTTGCGTTGGTGAGGCAGACCTGGAAGCCGTTCTGCTTGAATGGATCAAAGAGCGCGACCCGGTAGTTACCGGTGCTTTCAATGGCCAGGGTTTTGATATTTTGTGCTTTGAACCAGTCAATCGCTTCTGCAATCCTGTATTGAAAGTGGAAAAGGATCTGACTGTTGTGCGAGGTGGAAATTCTCCGCCAATGGTCTTCGCGTTTAACTGCTGCGAGTCGTAATCCTTAATTAACTACGTTACTTGCAACAGTTCATGCTTTCGCTATTCAGACTGTTGAGCCGATCTATTTCGCTTTC
>JARGOZ010000004.1:57573-79031 GCA_029213025.1 Verrucomicrobiales bacterium | reverse complement strand
CCGAGCACAACAGGTTCGCCGTTTTCATCCGGATAAAAACCGGTTGGCTGAGCCACGGGCTCGGCCACACTGGGCGGGGTATGAATTACATAATTGGTGGTTGTGCCGCTTTTTTCATCGTGACGCAGAGCCCACATATTTCCAAATCTCCAGTCTCCATAGATAAAACAACCCTTCAGTTCGGGAATTGCCTCCCCGTGATAAACATATCCGCCGGTAATACTCATTCCACCTGTAGGACTATGATCATACTGGTGGATGGGGTCGATAAAGGTTTCGCCTTTCGGCTTTTTGTTAGCCTCGTTAATCGCCGCGGCGAGTTTTTCGCGCATAGCAAAATCCTGGGCACCTTCCCGGAACTCCCAGCCGTAGTTGCCGCCCTTTTTTATAATGTTTACTTCCTCCCACAAGTCCTGACCTACATCAGCGAGATAAAAAAGTCCGGTATCCGGATCGATAGAGCAACCCCAGGGATTTCGCAGACCGTAAGCCCAGATTTCAGGACAGGCATTCTTATCATCCACAAAAGGGTTATCCTCCGGAATTCCATAAGGGCGACTCCCTGAGCGCGAATCTACATCGATTCGAAGAACTTTCCCGTTCCAGCGCATCTTGTTTTGTGCGGCCAAAAATACACCATTTCTGCGGCCACCATCTCCGACGCCGATATAGAGATAGCCATCGGCCGGCCCGAAAAGAAGATTACCGGAGTTGTGATTCCAGTCAGGTTGCTGGATTTCCATCAAAATCCTCTCGCTGTCAGGATTCCCTTTGTTGGGATCCTGTTTCGAAACAGTAAATTCACTCAGCACACTGCGTTTTGGACCCTGCTTGCTGTAGTATACATAACACCTGCCGTTGTTTTTGAAATCGGGATGAAAAGCGATGCCCAGGAGTCCTTCCTCAAACGCTTTGTGAACGCTCATCCGCCCGGAAAAATCCATGAAGGTTTCCGCTGTGGAACCGCTTTCGTCGTCAGGGAGAATTTTGATTTTGCCGGTTTGCTCGATCAGAAAACGACGATTTGTGCCGTCTTCGGGAATGACCATTGCAACTGGCCTCTCTATGGTGAGATTGGTATAAATCGGTTCGAGATGGACTTTCGGCTCAGCTTTGGCAAATCCGAAGGAAGAGAAAAAGACCGGGAGAATGACAGAAAGATACTTCATTCCCCGAGTGTAAACAGCCGGTCGGCAAAGGCAAGCTTCCACGCCTGCTGCCGTATCACCTATCTTCGCCATTTTTCTCTTTGAATTCCGCTTCAGGCGGTTGCAACCCGAAATGCTTCCATAGCCGCAATGGCGGATGCCACCGCCTTTTCGAGATGACGTCTCATCGCTTCTGCGGCTTCTGCGGGTTTGTGAAGCTTGATGTTTTCCAGAATTTCGATGTGTTCGCCGAGCGCTTCTGAGCGGACACTGCGTGGATTTTCATCGATGATTTCCCTCATCGTCTGGATCAGACTTTCGTAGCGTTTTATTTCTGCTGCAAGACTCCGGTTTCCGGAACTTTTCGCAACATAGTGGTGAATCTGCTGATCATGTTCCCAGAATTTGTTCTCATCATTCGAATCCAGAACATTTTCACACTCGTCGATCATTTTATCAATTTCAGCTGCATCCGCCTCCAAAGCAGCCAGGCGCGCCGCCTCGCTCTCAAGCAAAGTTCTGACAGCATAAAGATTTATCAGTTCCTCAGGACCAAAAGGCAGCATTACAGCGCCGCAGTTCCTGCGAATTTCTAAAAGACCCAGTCCCTGAAGTTCGAAAAGAGCTTCCCTCACCGGAGTTCGACTTACCTTGAATCGTTGGCAGGCATCAGCTTCAGTCAGTCGATCTGCTGATTGCCATTTACCCTGGAGTAATTCAGTCAGCAGACCTCTAACGACTCGAGTTTTATTAGCGAAACTTTTACCCTCAGATTGAGTATTGGACATTGCAGCATCGGACATAATCGGCCCGTATTTGAATTGTTCAGGCAATTTTTGTCGAGGTACATGATTAAGTAGGTCCGCGAATAGCTGATCAGTCATCCTCCGGTAATTTTTATCATACCCTCAGCGCGATGCATTTCGTCAATTCCGGGGGCACTATGCACATCGACAGTAAAAACATGCACTTTTTTCGGTGCGGAAGGATCAATCCGGAATTCAAAGAGCAGGCCGCCTGTTTCGCCGCCTTTTATTTTCACATCTTTTTTTCTCTGCACAGGAGTCACGACACGATTCCCGTGAACAGTAACGGCAAATGATCGATCCTCCGGTGAGTGATTCCAAATATTGACCCGGGCCGACACTGTTGCCCCTTGTTCCGATTCCTGGCCGTAGGGATATACCGAAAGCCATTGTTCATCGACACCAAAATTAGGGTCATCCCATGCGACAAAACGGGATATCATTTGCCTGCGATTTAAGTACCGGCCTTTCAGGAAATCCAGCTCGTCTCTGTTAAACCGGAACCGGTGATTGATATGTTGATTTACCAACCAGACATTTACCGACATCTCTTCCAATATGGAAAAGCATTTCAAATACCCTGTGTTGTCGTGCAGCAGGTTTCGGTTCATCAAACAATAGTCATCAATGCCGGAAGGCGAAAACGAATCCCCGATAAAAAAAACCGGGGCATCGCCTTCTTTTTCGACTAACAAGGCACCATGATTGAGCATTTGTCCGGGAAAGTCGAAGAAGGTAAAACTGAACTCCTGCCACAGCATTTTCTCACCGTTTTTCACGGCAATCATTTCGGGGAGCGGTTTGTTTGGAACTCCAGGAAGATGCCATCCTCCCGGTTCTTTCATTACTTCTGTGACTTTGGCGACGCCATAGACCGGACACTGAAATTCACTCACGACATCCGCCACAAATGCCGAATGGTCATTATGGGTATGGGTAACAAAAACGCCGTCATACCCTGTCAGTTCTCCGGACTTGATATACTTAAACAGCGCCTCCAGTGAATTACGACCTCCCGCATCGAGAATGAACCCTCTCCCGCTTTTCGAAACCAGCAGCTTTGTAGTTCCAATATGATGACACCATTCCGGCAAATCAATGTGTTCAGCAAAAGCCATTCCCTTCACCCCGTGTTCTTTGCCTAAAACCAATTCCGCAGCCTTCGCCATCCTGTCCTCTCCGAAATACCAGTGCAACGCATTCGTTGACAAATAATTGCGGTAAATCGACAAGGCCAGTGCCTCGCTGCGGTCAAGCACCTCTGCCGGATTGTCAATGGCTCTACCTTTGGCAGGAACGATGGAATCTACCGAAAGATTTTTCAACTTTCGGATACTCTTCAACCATTGGTCAAGACGCCCGAGATGGCCATGATAGTTTCCAATCTTCGCCTCCGGAATTTCATTTTGAAAACTATACAGGTCCGGGACTCTGCCATCGCTGTGGATTAGGTCCGAAACGTAAATTACTTTTCTGTTGTCGGGAGTTTGAATCAAATACCCGCCGCCGTCTTTTGTATATCCGGGAAGTGATAAAAATTGAATAGCAAGACCCTGCCACAGAAATTTTTCGCCGTCACTAAGATAGCGGTTGGCAGGAAAATTCTGAGTAGCGATGTTAGTTACCTGTTGGCCGTAATAATCAAAACGTTTTATCCACCACTCCTGCCAAAAAGTTTCCGCACCTTCAAGCAGAGTTCGAGACGCCTCCGGAGCGTAGATAAAACTTTCCTGTTTCGCTGTAGCTCTCGCTTTTTCAACAATGTCCCGGCGGTTATGCGTCAAAAGTATCACATCCGCCTTCTCATTCCCGGCACCGTTAATCGACAAAATTTTACCGTTCCTATTAAAGACTTTTTCCTGTCCGCAGCAGACAGTACAAATGCCACATAAAACGACAAAAACAGATACTACATATTTCACGGTGCCGGTTGGTAAAACCTTCCAAGGAAATCGACAATTTCGGTCTTCAACCCGGCAGGATCAATCTCACCATCGTGGCGGAAAATTATTTTGCCTCCGGGAGCAATCAAAACGGTATATGGCAGTGGACCCTGCCATTCGCTATCCAAAGCTTCAGCGAGTTCATCGGTAGTGCCGGTAAACAGATAATTATTCGTCCGACGTCCTTCCTCCTTCACAGACGCTTCGGTCAGCCTCGGCATGGCAGCATGAAACCGGCGCAACATTGTTTCCACTTTCGACTTATGCCCCTTATCGTCCAGAGTGATCGTGATCATATCGAATCCGCGGGTTTCGAACTGCCTGCCGATCTCCACCAACTCCGGCATTTCGGCGACACAGGGACCGCACATCGTCGACCAGATATTAATTAAGCGAAGTTTTTCCGTAGAATTCGCAGCCAGCTTTTTCACCGCTTTTGCATCGATCAAATCCAGAAAAACCTCTTTTGCTTCGAATTCGGCATTAAATTTGGTGACGAGGTCACTTTTGTAAGCCCATTTCGTGGAACAACCGTGGGGCCTTGTTTTCTCAACCGGGACGGGTTTCCCGGATAGCAGCGCTTCCATCGTGCGATTTGATCAAAGATTCGTCCGCGTATTTTGAATCGTCGATTCTGCCGTTGTATTGCAGAATTCTCTGTTTATCAAAGATGAAAATGTGCGGCGTTGCCAATGCTCCGTAGGCTTTGCTTACCTGCTGAGTATCACCATCATAAAGGAATGGAAAATTAAAGCCGCGTTGCTTTGCGTGATGTTTCATATCCTCCAGAGTGTCGCCGTAAACCGAATAGCCCAGCTCATTGATTCGAATAGCAGCGGGAGAGTTTGGCGAAATCGCGACAAGCTGAAACGATTGATCTTTGTAGGACTCGACCATTTCAATGACCCGCTTTTCCACGGCTTGAGCACTGGGACAGTGATTGCAGGTAAACAGAATTGCCAATACATCAGCTGAAGCGTAGTCCGCCAGTTTATGAACTTTCCCGTCGATCCCCGGAAGGGCGAAATCCGGTGCTGCCGTTCCCGCCACTATGGGTTCCACTTTCGGGGCAGCGAAGCCAGGTAAAGCCAGTAATGTGAGCAAACAAAGCCCTGCTATTGTGGAACGAAACAACCCCATAAGCAGATTATAGGCATCGCTCCGATGTTTTTGTATTCCGCGAACGTGGCTCAAAATTTCCCGTCACTTTCTCCCAACCGGAGGCAATAAAAAATCGTTAGACGGTTGGGATGATGTTTGTATCCTTGCCACCCATTCACGAAATACAATTGAAATGAAGAAACTTGTAACACTAATTGCCATCCTTTCCGGACTCGCCCTAAACCCCGTAAAAGCAGCCGAAGGAGGCGTAGCTATTGTTGATCTCGATGCAGTAGCGAAGGAACTGGGTGTGTTGGAATACATTGCTGTAACCCTCGATAATATGAAGGTCGAACTGGACGGCAATCTGAACAAATTGCAGCAGAATCTCCAGGCGCAAATGAACAAAGCGATCAAAGATGCCGGTGACAAACCCTCCGAAGAAGAGCAAAGAAAAGTCGCGCTGACGAATCGCGAACTCGAAACCCAGTTTCAGCAGGAGCGCTCCAAAGCCGCCCAGTCGATCCAGATGGAAAAGCTCAAACTGATCAATAATTTCCGGGAAGAACTGAAGCCGCATGCTCTGGAAGTGGCCAAAAAGAAAAAGCTTAACGTCGTTCTCAACAAGGTTATGCCTCCCGTTTATGCTTTCGATGACAGCGTAGACATCACCAAAGATCTTACCGCCGCAGCGAAGAAAGCCGGCCTCGCCAAAAAGGCTCCCGCTCGCAAAACCCAGTAAAACTAGACGAACCGACTGAGAGGCTATTGATTGACTCCCGAATCTTTTGGAAGTAGAAACGGGACATCTATGGCAACTAAAGTAGGAATCATTGGCGCCGGCGGTATGGTCGGCTATCACATCGACGGTTTCAGGCAGGGCGGTGGCGAAGTCGTCGCCATTGCTGATGTGAACCTTGACGCAGCAACGCAGGCTGCGGAGAAGCACAATATCGATACCGTTTATGAGAGTCCGGACGATATGTTGGATTCGGATGAGATCGATGCCGTTTCCATCATCGTCCCCAACAAGTTTCATGCCCCTCTCGCGATCCAGGCGATGGAAGCGGGAAAACATGTCTTTTGCGAAAAACCTCCGGCTTTGAATGCGGCTGAAGCCGAGGAAATGGTGGAAGCGGCTGAAAAATACGGCGTGACTCTGATGTTCAATTTCAATAACCGGGCCCGACCTGAGTCCCGGGAAATGAAGAAACTGATCGACGAGGGCAAGGTTGGCACGATCAACTCGGCACAAGCCAAATGGATACGCCGCACCGGCATCCCGGGCTTCGGTGGATGGTTCACCAACAAGGCTTTGTCCGGCGGAGGACCTATGATCGATCTGCTCCACATGCTCGATCTGGGAATGTATTTTATGGGCTATCCCAAAGCTTCGTATGTCATCGGCCAGACTTTTGACGATCATATCACCGACAAGGATTTCAAAGGCCCATGGGGCATTCCTGACCGCGAGGACGGTGTTACCGACGTGGAATCCGCCGCTCACGGGTTTATCTCCTTTGAAACCGGCCAGGTTCTGTTTTTCCAGATTTCCTGGGCTGAGATGGTGAAGCGCGAAGAAGTTTCTGTGGTTTTTCAGGGAACAAAAGCCGGCGGAAAAGTCGAGCGCTTGTTCGGCAAAGACGGCTTTGATGATACCGCGGTCGATACCTGTGAATTCTATGTTCAGGAAGACGGCCAGTCGGTGAACAAAGTCCTCCGTGCAGAAGAATGCGAAGACATGGGGCGGATCAATTCCGCAGCAAATTTCATCGAAGCCATCGAAGGGAGAGCCGAGCCTCTGAACACACCCGACCAGGGACTTACGTTGATGAAAATCATCGACGCAGTCTATAAATCGGCCGAAACTGGTGAACCTGTCGAAGTGTAAGGGCCGCCTTTTCAACATAGAATCTTTTTTATCAGGAAGGCAGTCAGTGATGGCTGCCTTTCTTAGCAATCTGCCAGACGGATATCCCGCACAAAAGTTCTGGTAATTTTGCGGGGTCTGAGATAACTCTGATTGGAAAGAATCAAGTTAACCGTTCTACCATTTTAGAAAAAATGCCACACGTCGAAACCAACGGAATCCAGATGTATTATGAAGAACGTGGCGAGGGTGATCCCCTTGTCATGATCATGGGAATCACAGCAACAGGCGAAGTCTGGGACGCCCATGCCGAAGCATGGAGCCAGAAATTCCGCTGTATTATGCCGGACAACCGGGGCGTAGGCCTCACCGACAAGCCGACCGGAGATTATTCCGCCAGCATGATGGCCGATGATTATGCCGGTCTTATGGATGCTTTGGGAATTGAAAAAGCCCGTGTCGTAGGCTGTTCCATGGGTTCCATTATCGCTCAGCAACTCTGCCTGCGTCATCCCGGCAAAGTGCAGAGCGCAGTTTTGATGTGTCCCTGGGCCCGTTGCGACCGCTACGCAACTTCGGTCTTCAATCACATGGTGGCCTGTAAAGCCCACCTCGATAACCAACAATTTCTCGAATGGATTCAACTTCTTATCTTCACCAAACCTTTCTGGGATAACGATGAAGCCTATGAAGGGCTGGTTTCCGGCCGGGCCGATTTCGATGCAAATCCGATTCCCCAGCCCTTGCATGGGCTCAAAGGCCAGGCTGCTGCATGCGTAAATCACAATGTACTAAGCCAACTCGGGACGATTCAAAAGCCGGTGCTCGTCATCGGCGGAAAAGACGATATTTTCACTCCGCTGTGGATGGGCGAGGAAGTGGCACGCGGTATTCCCGATGCGGACTGCCACTTTTACGACGGCGCCGGCCATGCCTTTCACTGGGAATGCCTCGACGATTTCAACCCGCGAGTGCTCTACTGGCTGGAGCAACATTAATCATAAAACTTTTACAGACAAAGCAATATGGCAAACATTAAATTCGGATCACAGGTTTACACCTGGTTTATGCAGGGCGGTGGCGACGGCTACGCCAACAAGCTCGATCACATGATCGAAATCGCAGCAAAAGCTGGATTCAAAGGCATCGAGCCTATGATTCTGGAACCATTCGACGATTACTGGCTGGGTGATTTCAAAGACCCGGAGCGGCTCAAAGATGTTCTCGAAGCAAATAATATGGAACTGGCAGGCTTCTCTCTGGTATGCGGCTGGGACAAGCCTAACGAAACAGACTCGGAGAAAGCGGCCTGCGACTACGCGATTGAAACTCTTCTGAAGTTTCCCGGAGCGAAATTCGGCACAGTTCCACTTCCTTCCGACCGGAAGAATCTGCATCAGCGACGCCTGAATCTCGCTAAAAACGTTAACCAGGTATCGGCTCGTGCCCGTGCTGCCGGATTGGAATGTTCCTTTCACCCGAACAGCCCTCCTGCTTCAATCGTGCGCACACAGGAAGATTACGATGTCGTTCTCAACAGCCTCGATCCTGAGCTAACCGGATGGACTCCGGACGTGGGTCACATCATCCGTGGTAACATGGATGTGATCGAAACGATGACCAGGTGGGGGCATCTCGTAAACCACATTCATTACAAAGACTTCAGCGGGAATGGTCCCGAGCCCTGGGCGCAGATGGGCACCGGAAAGCTGGATTTCCACACGATTACCGAATGGCTCATTGTTCGCGACTATGAAGGCTGGATCATTTGTGAAGACGAGTGCGAGCGCGCCATCGACGAACCGGACGAAGTCACCATGCAAAACGGCGAGTGGTGCCGGGACAATCTCCAGCCCATGTTGGATTAATCGGGAACTTAACCCTGTTGAGTCCAGGACTTAACAGGGTACAATCCGGGACCTAACAGGGTACAGTCCAAATTTTTTCAACCGTGCGGCATGGTATGTCGCACGGTTGCTTTTTGATGGGGAAACACGTTCAACTCAGAGAATTTCTGGAGCGCACTTTTTCAGAGGCCGGCGGTCGACTCTCTTTCGAAAATTTCATGGCAGCAGCCCTGTACGATCCAGAGTTCGGGTATTACACAACCAATATTTCTGACGTCGGTGGCTCCAGGGCCGACTTTTCCACCTGGGCTACGCTAGCCGACCTGGGTAGACCGGTTGCTCGCTGGATTCAGGAAGAAATCACCTGTCACGATTGGGCGGACCAACGCGTTTCCCTGATAGAAATCGGCGGCGGAGACGGATCACTCGCCCACAGTGTTTTGAAGTCTCTCGGCTGGCGAAACAGGCGAAAGCTGGATTATCACATTGTCGATATTTCTCCCCCTCTTCGAGAACAACAGGCAGACCGTTTGAAAGGGAGGAAAATTCACTGGCACGAATCGATCGATTCAGCTTTGGACCAGGCCGGGGGAAAAGCGATCCTGTTTTCGAACGAGCTCGTCGATGCTTTCCCGGTGAGGTGGTTGCAATGGAATGGCACGGATTGGTTTGAAATTTTCGTAAACTATTCACCGGAAACCGGTTTAAAAGAGGAATTTTTGCCCTGCCGGGACAATGCGCCGACCTGGCCATCTCCTCCCCCGGGACAAAGGATCGAAGTCCACGACAGCTATTTGCGCTGGCTGGATTCCTGGTTACCTGAGTTGCAACAGGGCTCGTTGCTCACCATCGACTACGGCGGAATCTCAGTTGAAGAAATCTACGGCGGACATTGCGCCGGTACCATGCGGGGCTATTTCCGGCAACAACGGATCGATAAAGGCGGGATCTACCAGCGATTTGGAACGCAGGATCTCACTTGTGATGTGGATTTTTCGAAGCTGGTAGAGCACGGCGAGGCTCATAAAATTGAAACCGTTCGTCTTGAGAATCAGCTGAATTTTCTCCATCGATATGAGGCTTCCAGCATTCCTTCCACCGAAGCGGCGGAACGATTCTATGTTCTCCACCAGCGCAAGAGATAGAGCGGATATTTTTTCTTCCCCTTCGGTTCGATTAGTGGAAAAATTCCGTATGATTGTCCGGTGCCTGCTCGTTTTCCTGCTTCTGCCAGGTTTTGTCACAGCGCAGGATGATTGGAAACAGGCCATCTCGACGTATTGCCTCGATTGCCACGACAGCGATTCTGAGAAAGGAGATATTAATCTTGAGGTTTTACTTGATCACGAAATCACTTTCGCTCCGGACATTTGGGAAAAGACAATCAGGCAGCTCGAAGCCAGACAAATGCCTCCCGTCGGGATACACCGTCCCGACGATGATCTTTATGACCTCATTATATCATCACTGGTTGCGACGCTCGATCTGCAATCGGTAAATCCGGGCAAAACGGCCACCATTCGCCGGCTTAACCGAACGGAATACCAAAACGCGATTCGCGATCTTTTGGGGCTCGAAGTCGATGTTTCAAGCCTCCTGCCGCCTGATGAATCGAGTCATGGCTTCGATAATGTCACGGTCGGCAATCTTTCCCCGGCTCTGCTGGACCGGTATTTATCGGCAGCACAAAAAATCAGCCGATCAGCGCTGGGCACCCTGTTATCAGGTCCGGATTCGCGAACCATTCGAATCCCGCCTGATTTGACTCAGGAAGATCATGTGGAAGGACTTCCCCCCGGAACCCGGGGCGGTGCTCTGGTCAGACACCATTTTCCACGCAGCGGAACCTACGAAATCCGGGTGCGGTTGACTCGCGATCGCAACGAGATGATTGAAGGGCTTCGAGGCAGGCATCAATTGGAATTTCTTCTCAACGATCAACACAAATCATCTCTGCAAATTGCTCCTCCCAACAACAAACGCGATCACACCAATTTCGACCAAAATCTGGCGGATCGATTTTACGTTCCGGCAGGCACTCATCAACTGGGTGTGACGTTTGTCGCCCAGCCCTCTCCGGTGCAGGAAACTCTCCGCCAACCCTACCAGGCCCGTTTCAACTATCACCGCCATCCCAGACTAAATCCGGCCATTTATCAAATCTCAATAACCGGTCCTTTCGACGACGAAGGCACCGGAAATACCCACTCCAGGCAGCGTATTTTTCAAACAGATAACAACCGTGCAAATCTTGAGAAACTGATGCGGCAGGCCTGGCGGCGCCCGGTGTCCGAAAAGGAAGTGAACCGGATAGCAGAAGTATTCGGGGAAGGCGGTATGGAAATGGCCCTCAGCGCGATCCTCGTGAGTCGCAATTTTCTCTTCCGGATCGAAAAACAGCCGGAAGGACTGGCTCCCGGGACACCATACGATCTGTCTGACCTGGAAATCGCCTCGCGGCTTTCGTTCTTCCTTTGGAGCAGTCTCCCCGATTCTGATCTTCTTGAAAAGGCGGAACAGGAAACTCTCGATCCCGAAAAAGAAGCTCTTCGGCTGCTCGCTGACAACCGTTCCTCGTCGCTGGTTGAGAATTTCGCCAATCAGTGGCTCTACCTGAGAAACCTCGACTCGATTACTCCCGACGGCAGGCTGTTCCCGGATTTTGATCACAATCTCCGCAAGGCATTTAAGAGGGAAACAGAGCTGCTGTTTGAATCAGTGATCCGTGAAGATCGCAGCGTGCTCGAATTACTGTCGGCCAAAGAAACATTTCTCAACCAACGCCTCGCCAGTCACTACGGGATTCCCCACATCTATGGCTCCCTGTTTCGTCGGGTGAAATTACCGGAGTCCATTCCGCGGGGCGGACTTCTCCGGCACGGCAGTATTTTGACCGTCACCTCCTACGCCACAAGAACGTCCCCGGTGATCCGGGGAAACTGGATTCTGGAAAACTTTCTCGGCACTCCCCCGCCTCCGCCCCCGCCCGACATTCCTTCACTGGATGAAGCCCGTGTTTCGGAAAGTTTGCCGATTCGGGAACGACTCGCAGAACATCGGAAAAACACCGCCTGCGCGAGTTGTCACAATGTCATGGACCCAATCGGTTTCGCCCTCGAAAACTTCGACGCGACCGGTCGCTGGAGATCTATGGAAAACGGGGTGCCGGTCGATAATCTCGGCAGTCTACCGGACGGGAAACAATTCCACGGTGTCGACGGTCTGGAAAAAAGTATACTGGAACACCCGGATCTATTCGTCCGGACATTAACCGAAAAGCTGATGACTTTCGCCCTCGGTCGAGGCATGGAGCCATCCGACGCTCCGGCGATACGCAAAATTGTCCGCAAAGCGAAACAGGATGACTACAAATTTTCCAGTATTGTTACCGGAATCGTCACCGGCGCGCCGTTCACGATGCGAGTGAGCCAGTAGCCGCGTTGCTACCGGCCTTCGAGACTGATCAACTGGGAAATAGTCACGAACTGGTAGCCTTTACGTTTGAGCTCGTCCAGAGTGGCCGGAGTGGCATCAATCGAAGAAGCGTGAATATCGTGGAGAAGCAAAATGCCTCCGCGTGCTGCACCGTTTACCAGGCGGCTCGTCACTACACTGACACCGGGCTTTTTCCAGTCCTCGGGATCAACCGACCACATGATCGACGGCATTCCGTATTCCCTCTTGATCCATTCCTTTTGCTCCGGAGTAATCGAGCCATAGGGCGGACGAAAGCTGCGGGGCAGAATACCGGTCGCTGATTTCACGGCCTGATGAGTGCCGATAATCTCGTTCCGAATCTGGCTGGTGCTCATCTTCGTGATTCTGCCATGAGTCATGGTGTGGTTGCCAATTTCCTGACCTTCCCGGACGATCCTTTGGAGAATGGCCGGATATTTGCGGGCATTTTCACCGGTAACAAAGAAAGTAGCTTTGGCATTCCGCGAACGCAGGATGTCGAGAACACGCGGAGTGTTGGAGGGGTGTGGACCGTCATCAAAGGTAAGAGCCACGACCTGAGCCGTTGTCGGAACGCTGCTGTAGCCATTTTGTCTACCCAGGGGTCCAGTTGCCGGTCCGGGCCTCTGCGTTGAAATATCGGCGGAAGACGCATAATTCCGGTTTCCCACCGCTGCGTGCTTGTTTTTACGCCGGTTGCCCTTTTTTGTAGTCTGGCAGCTTGTCAGTGCCACTGCAGCGAACATCAGAGCGAGTCCGCATCGAAGAAAACGTCGGGATTTCAAAATGGCACTTCCAGTATCGGGTTTTGTTAACTTTTTCAAAGCTACCTGTCTTTTAAAATGTTCGCAATATTAAAGAACGTAACCCTTTAACTTTTTAAAAATCTACCAAGGATCGGTTCCAGGTTCGTTACAGTCTGCTTCGGCCACAAATTTTTATCTGTCATCAGCGCATTATCCAGTGCGCGATGCTCCGGCCAGTCCGCCTCAAATGGAATACGCGGAATAGCCCCCTTCAGAACGTTCTTTGCAGCCGTTGCATTAGCAATAACATGCTCAATAACTGCATGGGCGTTGACGGATTCCTCTTCAACTTTCCAACAATCATAATCAGTAATCATTGCCAGAGTTGCCAATGAGATTTCGGCTTCCCGGGCCAGCTTGGCTTCGGGGAGATTTGTCATACCAATGATATCGAATCCCAGTTTGCGATTGGTTTCCGACTCGGCACGGGTTGAAAAAGCGGGTCCATCCATGTTCACATAAGTTCCGCCGTTATTGACGTTTACATTCAATTTCGATGCTTCCTGAAAGAGAATTTCCCGAAGTTTTTCCGAAATCGGGTCACCAAATGAGATATGGGCGACGATTCCGTTTCCAAAAAAGGTATGATTGGCCCGCTGTGAGGTTCGGTCGAAAAACTGATCCGGCAGCACAATGTCGCGCGGTGCATACTGCTCCTGAAGAGAGCCCACCGCCGTAACGGCAATAATCCAGCGAACGCCCAGCGACCGCATCGCCCAGATGTTCGCCCGGTGATTCAATTCACTGGGCAGAATCCGGTGCCCTCGCGCATGTCGGGCCAAAAAGCACACTTTCCGTTCTCCCAGATAACCGGAAATGATCGCATCCGACGGGGATCCAAAGGGTGTCTCCACATTGATTTCCTCGACATTGGTAAGCCCTTCAATTTCGTAAAGCCCGGATCCTCCAATCACACCGATGGCGGGCGAATTCTCATTTTGCGACATGCGCATATCATGGCAGGAAGTGTCGCGTTGTAAACCGGCGAAATGGGCACCTAAAGCAAATGAATCCCGGCTTATTCCGGTTCCGAAAAGTCAAAAACCGTATCGGGCAGTAATTCCTGCAGAGGCTCAATATCCGTAGGAACCACCCCGGTTCCTCCCAGCCTCACCAGCGCGAGCTTCTTGTTTTCCTGCAGATGACTGATATCACTGATCTTTCGGCAGGAAAGAAAGGAAAGCCTGGTCAGCTCCTGAAGTTTTCCAAGGGCCGAGGTATCCTCCAAGCCGTCACAACTGGTAAAGTCCACATGCTGGAGGTCGGATGCAGAATCAATACCATCCAGAGATTTCAGATTGTCACACCGAACCACTCCTAGATATTCAGCAGTGGCAGGCAAACCCGCCACAGAAACCAGATTGGGGCAGGATTCAACGTAGATTTCACGAAGACTTTGCAGCCCGGAAAACGGTGCCAGCGAACTGAGTCCCCCCTGTCCGGCGAGTCTCAGGGTATCGAGTTTCGGAAGTTCTCCAATCACAGAAAAATCAGGCAGTTCAATGTTTCTCATGTCGAGAACAATTAGTTCGCCGAGATTCGTCAGACCTTTTAGATTGCGGAGCTTCTGACAGTTACTGACATCCAGATCGGTCAATTGAGTCAATTGCCCCAGTCCCTCAATTGCCTCAATGAACCGGCATCCGTCGAGATAAAGCTGTTTCAGATTTCCATGGGTTGTGACATCCAGCGACTCCAGACTGTGACAACCGCTCAAATAGAGATTTTCGAGAGAGGGTAGACCGGTCACATCGAACTTCAGCAAAAGAGACGATGCGGTCAGGTCGAGAGTGACCAGTGAAGGTAAGTTTTTGATTGCTGAAATATCCCGCAAAGCCCCGTTGTGGGAAACCAGAAGCTCGGAGAGATGAGGTAACCCGGATATTCCGTTTAGATTTTCCAGTTTCGGACAATCGACCGCAATAATCGAACGGAGCCCCTGCAGCCTGGATACACCGTGAAACGTTTTTAGATTGGGATTGCCTGTCAAATCGAGAACCCACGGCACCAGTTTCTCACCACTTTTCAGCTTCTCTGCTCTTTCTATCAAAGCAGCCAACTGATTGAGATCTTTGATTTTCGGACTTGTCGCCCGCACATGGATCTCATCATTAAACAGATCAAATTCCACGCGATACACGTTTTCCAGTGTTTTCAGAGCTTCCGCGCGGTCGTTGATCTTCCAACGCAACAAGATCACCGCCACGGCGATGATGCAAAATCCGAACAGGATAATTTTCGCAAATCCAGTTTTCATTCTCCGGTCAACAAAATTGTACCCTGTTACTTCTTTGATTATACCCTGTACGGTCCAAACTGTACCCTGTTGAGTCCAAAACTGTACCCTGTCAGGTCCGCCGGAATCTAAGCGATGATCAGCAAATGCAAACTTCAATCAAATATCATCTGAAAAATTATTGAACTGGATCGTCTATCCTGACGAAGTTGATTGACCGGGAGATTGATTCCCACCATTATTGAGTAAAGGAAACACGGATATAACACCACCATGGACACAATTTTCTCTCAAACAGAAGCCTTCGCCAACGAGCACATTCTCAAAACACTGGCCTGGGTTTTCACAATGCTGTCAGGCGCGGCCAGTATTGCCCTGACAATCCATAAGTTCGGTCTTCCCAAGTGGAAGCAAGTTAGTCTCATTGTCGGAGTTCTCACATTTGGACTCGTCATGGTGCTCTTCGTAATACCGAAGATGAGCACTTTTCACGGACCCAGCGTCATCACCGTTCAGGAAGCGGGCCAGCTGCAGGCACTGGCCAGTGAACTTGGCGACTACAGCGGAGGATACGAGAAGACAGAAGAAGGCTTCGTTTCGAAGCCGGTTCGCGGTGAAGTAACGCGGGTTTCCGAGTTTGTTTATGCGGTTATGCATCCGAACGGCCACTTTGATGCGATTTACAGTGGAGACTTTTTTAAAGCCAACCTCGGGGGCACCGAAGTGAATTGTGAATTGATCGATTTAGGTGATGACCGTATCTTAATCGTCAAAGGAGCAGAAGCCGAATTTGTGAATCTGAATTCGGATCAGGAGGAAAATACCTTTAAAATTCGCCGGGTTCCGGTTCCCAAACAAGCCTAACCGCTAAAACCAACAAATTTGCATATTTAACAAAAATCTTCGTCTAAAAATTATGAAACTACGGAATATTTCAACTACTCTCCTCATCCTTGTTACTTTAGGTTTGGCCGGTCCAGCTTTTGCTGAAAAAATCGGTGTTACCTTCCAGGGTGACCAGGCATTGGAAAACGCCATTTCTGCCTCTTTAAAGGGTGATGGTCATGAGATTGTGGATATTTCCAGTGCAGCCCGTGGAGCAAGACTCGATTCTGTGGCAGCCGCCTCGATCGGCAAAAGCACCGGTGCGCAAATTATCGTATCGGGCAAAAAGCTGGGCAGCGTCATCGTTATAAAAGTTTTGAGCACAAAAAACGACACAGTTGCCGGTGGCACCTGCCCGGCAGGAAACAACGGCGCTGCAGCGGATACGGTCAAAAAGATCCTCTCCGACAACAAAGCGAAAATGACCCGGTAACTCTGCTGACATCCAATCAGTTGAAACTTTTGAAACGAACCTTCGGGTTCGTTTCTTTCATTTTCGGGTCACGGTTGTGATGAAATAGGTGTTGACTGGAAGGCCCTGATCATGGTTTCTAAGACATATGAATAGATACGGAACCTGCCTTTTTCTGAAGCTTATTCTGCTTCTCCCAATGACTGCAGCGTTGGGACAAAGCTCTCTTTTCGAGCTTAATTTCCCTTCCAGCAAACACCCTTTCCCGACCGACGTAGGAAGTCCGAGAGTGAATCCGGGAATTGCCACCGGTTCCAGCTCAGGTCTCTACATGAGATTTGGCGAAGATATCGCCAAACTTTGCGCCAACTACGGAATCTCTCTGGACTCACCTGATCCGAATCGCTACCGCTATCCCAAATTCCGGGTCAATGTTTATGCTACCCAGGGTGGTTTCGACAGTGTGAAGCGGCTTCGCTATGAGAGGGAAGTTCAACTGGCAATCGTACAATCCGATCTTCGTTACTTCGCCACTCAGCGGATTAAAGACGAATATGATCCCAAAAAACAGGAAGCCTGGCGCCAAATCGCTGATGAGATTAAACTGGTCCTGCCTCTGTATCGCGAAAAAGTTCATATCCTCGTTCGTCCCGAAGACAAAGACCGCTTCCGTGACCTCGCCGGACTTATGAAGTCCGGAGCCACAGTGAACATTGGCCAAATCAGTTCGGGCGGAATGATCACCTGTTTGATGATCGAAGAAATCATCAAAAATTCCAGAGAATGGAAGAACAACGGAAACCGTTCATGGAACGCGCGTTATCATCCCGAAAGCGCAGCCCTCGACATGTTGGTGGGAAACAATCCCCGTGACCGTGTTGATGCCGTGATTCTTGTAGGCGGCGTTCCTTACCCCGCGCTGAAAAACTTCGGAATCAATTATGCTGTCAAAAAAGGTCTTTTCAAAGCGGGGGTGGAACCGAAGCCAGAACTGGCACTCCTCCCCGTTGGTGCGGAGGTGCAGGACATTCTTGCCAACTCCGATTTCGGCGGTTACCACAAGGACGAAATCAATGTCATGGATTATGAATTTATGGGACAAAGCGCCGAGAAGGTCGACACCGTCGGGGTTTATGCCTGTCTGGTAACTCACAGTTCCTACACTCCTGACTCCAAAACGCAGGCCCACAAAATAGAATGGGTGCGCCACATCCTCTTCCGGATTCTTACCAAACTCGACCCGAACAGCGACTATGGACTGCCGCACGACTTCGGAGTGCCCCGGGTTGATACAAAATGGAAAGAGGTTCAACCGGTTGAAGGGCTCGGTTCAGAAACCAAATATGAAGATTTGTACGGATGGCCCCGCCATGCCGATCCGATTATCAGAGAAATGGTCGACCTTTGGAGCCAGGGAGGCAGTTCCGGTGCCGGTGGACCTTCCACTTCTGTTGTCGATCCGATCAAACTCTTCTAGAGTCAGTTTCCAAATTTTTGAAAAAGGGCTCGCCGGATCATTGGTGAGCCCTTTTTTGTTTTGATGAGTCACAACCTGTCTATCGCCGCAAAAATTCCGGTAACCGAAGCAGAAGGACCGGGGAAAAGATTCGCTGTGTGGGTTCAGGGTTGCCCGTTCCGTTGCCCCGGTTGCTGCAATCCCCAATATCTCGATTTTACCGGCGGCACATCAAATATATCCCCTGCGCAACTCGCTGGCGAAATCGTTGAATATCAGAACGAAATCGAAGGCGTCACATTTATCGGCGGAGAACCCTTCAGCAAGGCTGCCGCGCTGGGGGAAGTAGCGGGTCTGATCCGGGAAAAAGGGCTGTCAGTGATGGTGTTCACCGGCTATACCCTGGGCGAACTATCCGACAGCGCGGATCCCGCATACCCGGCGCGGTCGGCTTTGCTATCGAACACGGATTTACTGGTCGACGGGCGCTACCAACGGGAAAACCACATTACCAACCGACGCTGGATTGGTTCTTCCAATCAGGAAGTCCATTTTTTGACTGATCGATATATCGACCTCAAAGATCAGTGGCCTGCCGAAGCGAACACTATTGAAATTCGCTATAAAGACGGCCAGCTAACTATCAATGGATTCCCCGATCCCGATATAACGAAAAAAAGTCTGAAGCTGTTGAAGAAATGAGTGACGCCGTTTTTGACATCAAAATTACAGAACAGCACCGCACGGCGCGTTTTGTCTTTGTTCCCTGGCTGGTTCGACTTTTCAGCGAAGGTCCGCTGCGCAGCGATACTTCGGAAATTCCCGAAGGCGACGAAAATGCCCTTACTGACGAGACGGTAGATGCCATTAAACAGATTTGTAACCGGGCCGTCTGGCAGTTTCTCGCTAAGCAATGTGGTTGGAAGAAAATCGACTCCTTACACTCGGAAGATCAAGATAGCCATTCATTCCAAAGGCTGTGGAGCAACCACCAGTCTCTGGCGTTTTCTACCGCTACGCCGAACCTGCTAATTGCAATGTTTAACGCCACAAGGCGAAGTGGTGGTTTCGACAGGATTACACTGCCGAATTGCCTGCAACATAACGGGGATTTGTTGGTGCATCATTTGGTTTTCCGACGGCTTCGGGACGCTCCGTTAGCGTTCGGGCACCCACCGGAGCAGAGTCTGGACCGATGGTTCGCCAATCCCCTCAATGCCATGTACGACCCGTTGGGATACCGGAATTACGACCCGGCCCTAACTCAGTGGATTCGCCTCTGCGAGCCGGACTTCGCAGCGTTTGTGCCGTGGCTGGGCCTGCGTCAGGTGGAAAAGTGGAAACAGGATTCAGCCGTTCATCGTGCTGATGGATTGGAGGCCCGTTTAACATGGCTCGAAGCCCTCACGTTTCTCGTCGCTGACTGGGGAGTTATCGCGGAAAAGTGCGGTCGCATTGATCTTGCCGGTTTTGTTCTCGATCTGATGATGCATCATCAGCAAAGAAGCGAAATAAACCTCACCGAATTCCGGCGGGAAACCGCGCAGCTTTCCCTGCGTCAACGGCAGGAGATGACTGGCAGCTGGACAGATTTTCTGGCTCTGACAGAACCTCTGGAGGAATCTGCGAAACAATGTCTGAATGTCCACCCCGTCGAAAGAACCGGCCCGCAAAGGTGTTTTCTTGCGAAATGGCAAGCCCTCGATTTTTCCGCGACTGTCTCGCGGCTTCAGGAATTGTCACAGAACTTACGACCCACTCTTGGATGAGGTCATTTGTTGAAAGTTCGCGGTTTGGAATAGATCGGATTAGGAAACCTTTTACCGAACAGTTCAGCTTTATCTCCGGGTTCCGGCTCTCTTCCGGCAAGCGCCCAGAAAACTTTAAACGGCATTGAACATTGAACCCGCCGCTGACTGGTCGAACCAATTTTCGGATTAACTACAATTTTGCAGTTCAGCTCAGGAAGTACCTTCTTTTTCCAATCCTGAGCCTGCGTGCGAACAGTCTTGTAATCGACATCCATATCTTTCACAAGTTCGTCGAGAATCTCCAACTTATCCGCGCTGAGTCCGCCCCAAAGATCGTTCCACGCAGATGGTTGAATATGAAGACACTCCACCTCTACAATCCATTTTTCGGTCGCCGACTTCTGCTGCCAGAACCCTACGATCATGAGAAATTCGTGATCGAGACTTCTTTGCCTTAAGATGTCACCCAACCCGATGGGGCTGCCGTATTTCACCATCTTGATGGAAATCGGAATACCTTTTTCAGGGCTTAACTCAGACTGATTTGCTTCCGCAGAAACATCCCATTTTTGAGTATAAGTCCCCTCGTATCCGTCGAAAAAGGTATCTCTGATCCATTTTTCAAAACTGACTCCATGGGCCTGAACTTCTTCAGCGAACAGTTGACTGGAATTGGACAGAAAGAAAACAGAAACCCAGAGAGTGACAAATTGTAGAGAGCGCATTTTCGGAAGAAAGTATAGATCAAACAACCAATTTTCCGGAAATATTTTTGGATTGCGTCCCTCGATCAATTTATTACACAGTTTAACGCTGTCCCATGAAAATCAGACTTTGGACGGCTGCCTTGCTATTTGTGTTCGCCTTCACATCTGCCCAATCCGCAGAGCGCCCTTATAACGTGCTCTTTGTCATCTCAGACGACCTCACCTACACGGCACTTTCCTGTTACGGGAACGATGTTTGTCAGACTCCGAACATCGATGCAATCGCGGCAAGGGGAACCCGGTTTACCCGCGCGTACTGTCAGGGAACTTACTGCGGTCCATCCCGAGCTTCATTTATGGCCGGTTACTATCCTCACGCACTCGGAGTTCTCGGCTACAAAAATCCCCGACCCCAAATTGGAGACCGGGAAACCTGGTCCCAGTGGTTTAAAACGCACGATTACTATGCGGCAAGAGTCAGCAAAATCTTCCACATGGGTGTTCCCGGCGGTATTGAGTATGGCGAAAATAAAACAGAGGAAGATTTTAACGGAGCCGATGACGCCGCATCCTGGACTGAACGTTTCAACAGTCCCGGTCCGGAATGGCGGGCAACCGGCGACGGGGAGACCCTCGAAAACAACCCGGATGGCAAAAAGCCTGCAGTTGGTGGCAACACGTTTGTAGTGGTCGAGGCAGACGGCGACGATCTGGTGCATTCCGATGGGAAAACCGCCCAGAAAGCAGCCGAACTCATCGCGACTCACAAAGACAAACCTTTCTGGCTCGGGGTCGGATTCGTCAGACCTCATGTTCCTTTTGTATCACCGCGAAAATATTACGAACCTTTCAAACCCTATGACAAAAATGTTCTGCCGGAAAAGCGGAAAGGTGACTGGGATGATATTCCCAAACCCGGCATCAATTACAAAACCAGCAAAAACATGAAAATGGACATCCGCCGACAGAAAAAGGCCATCGGAGGATACTATGCATCGGTTGCCTACATGGACGCTCAGGTCGGCGTAGTGATG
>JARGOZ010000004.1:51151-57563 GCA_029213025.1 Verrucomicrobiales bacterium | reverse complement strand
AAAGCGTTGCAAGAAAACGGATTGGAAAATAACACGATTGTGATTTTCACCAGCGACCACGGTTATCATCTCGGGGAACACGATTTCTGGGCCAAGGTAAGCCTTCTCGACCAGTCTTCCGGAGTTCCTTTAATTATCAGTGTACCCGGAGAGAAACCTGCGGTATGCGATTCGTTTGTTGAACTTCTTGACCTCTACCCCACTACTGCGAAACTCTGCGGACTCGAGGTTCCCGACCGTCTTCAGGGAAAAGACATCTCTCCGATGTTGAAAGATCCTGAATATGAAGTTCGGGATGCGGCATTTTCAGTTGCGCCGATGAGAAAGGGTTTTCTCCTTCGCGACAAAAACTACTCCTTCATTCAATACGGGGAAAACGCGGAAAACGGAATTGAGCTGTTCGATATCAAATCCGATCCCGGTCAATTCGCCAACCTCGCCGTAAAGGAGGAAAAGCAATCACTGGTAGACTCCTATCGGAAGAAAATGACAGCGAAACTACAAGCAATCCGGAACAACGATTTATAAATCGTAGTCGCTACCGGATCAATCGTTTGAGGCGGTCGTTTCTTCCGGGGTCCATCGCTTCCTCAATAGCCTCAGGGACGGGGTCGTGGTCATCTTTCTTCTTCAGGAAAGTTCGACGTTTCGGCTCCGGCGAAGGCTCAAAATTCTTCTCCAAAGACATTTCGAAACTTACCGGTCCACCTTTCTTTTTAAACGGTAAGTGGGTCGGGTCGGGTTTCACGGGTTCCGGCTCACTTTCAATTCTCGCCCCGGCCGCAATCCAACCGGGCACACCGCCCATCACTATGCCATTCTTTTTCCCGTTTTCCGAATGCGATACACAGCCGACAAAGCTGAGTGAGAGCACCCCGATTGGAATAAACTTGAGCATGTCCATAGTAATGTGTTGCCGACAAATCCGGTAGGCGGACACTAGGAAAATCTAAAATAAATTCAAACGAAATCGGCACCACAACCCAAAGTTACAATATTTCCCCGGGATAATTTTATGAAAAATTCTTCACCTGTCAGCATTGAAGGGACCGTCATCAAAGGCCATCAGGTTGCCTCTGGAACCAATCAAAATCCGCTTTTCCCGGGAGGTACTCTCGCTATGCAATTGCCTTCCTTCCAGCGACTCGGGCTTGATCTGTCAAGCTATCACCTCGCCACCCTGAATGTCTCCATTTCTCCACTGAATTTCAATATCATCGATCCGGATTGGCATTTCGAAAAGGTCAAATGGCATCCCACAGAACCTGCCGAAAATTTTTCCTTTGTCAGCACAGAAGTCTCATCCGCACCGGCAAACGACCGGGTTGAAGGACTGATCTACTACCCTCATCCCGAAACGAAGCCGACACATCACCAACCGCCGGGCTTACTCGAACTGCTTCTCAAAAAATTTGTTCCCGAATTCCATTACGGATCCAAGATTTGGCTCTTTCCAGCTCCGGATCGCATTGAATTTACGGGAATGTAGGCGATGGGTTTACCAATGAGTATTCTCCTGACTGTCTGTTTACCGGGACTTTTTCTTTTCTTTTCATCGATCACTCAATCTGTCGGCCAGGTGGAAAACCCGGTGCAAACCGCCGTTCAGGAAATCACTGCACCGGCCCCGGTTAAGCGGGTGCAGGGCAACCTTGTTCCTCTGATTTGGAAAGCCGTCATTGACGACGCCATCGTGTCAGTGCCTTTCAGCAAAATCGAGTTTTTCGGCATCCAGGACTATGTGATCGACGGTGCCACCCGGGTAAGAGAGCTTACCATTTCGACCGAGGCGCAAAGTATGATTCGGATTTATCACATCCGGCCTGTCCGGGCCACGAAACGAATCGTCAACAATATCGATAATCTGCGAAAGATCGCTGAAGGCCAGGTTCCCGATATTCAAAAATCTGATGATGAAGAAAAACCCGTAAAGGTTTTCCCCTCCACCACTCATGTTCATATGGTGGAATATCGCGTATTAAATCTGGCTGATATCAACAAACTCTATGATAACCTTGAAGCTGCCATGATTGAATATCACGCCCGCTACCTCGTTCCTGAACAGCGTGAGGGAACCATCCGTAAGATCGATCTGGGCGGTTGACCTTCACGCTTGTTTTATTCATTGCGGGACGGTAGGTTTCCCGTTTGGGGCCATTTTTCCGGTGTTTGCCCCGTTTATGTTTACATGAAGCGTTACATGCTCATATCTCTGGGGATAGGACTGCTGGCTGCACTGGCGGTGCTGGCCCTCTATTTTCTCGGAATCTATGAGCCTGCCGGAGCCTGGCTGGACAATATATATCAGTCGCGCGGTGTTTATCCTGACAATACAACACCGGAACGTATTGCATGGGCGGAAATAACAACGATCCCGCTCATTTCCATTTGGATCTGCTGGTGTCTTTCCGACCTCAGCCAAATGTCTCAAAAGATCATCATTCTTTTCGTCTTCATTCTTGTGATCTTCGGCATCTCCCCCTGCCTTGCGCTGTATGGCATTTTTTATGAACCTTTTTCGTCTGTGTCCAGTGTCATTCTGGGCTCGCTGGCAGCGATCAGTTTCACCGGCAGTGAGTTGGGCCGGAGAAAGCGAACCCTGCAAACTGTACTCGGACGCCGGGTCTCCCGGAAAACCTTTAATGATTTAATGGAAGCCCAAAGACCACCGGTATTTGAAGGGCACACCACTGACACCACCGTTTTGACCTGCCGCTTATTCAATCGGGCAGAACTTGCGGAAGAAATGGCACCGGCCGATTTCCTCCGGATGGCAAATCTCTTCCGGCGGATGATTTCCGGTTTTCTCGCCGCTCACGGAGCGTACCTGGATGAAGCCGGGCCTGAAATCATTCGCGCGTGGTTCGGAATTCTCCGCTCCGATCCAAATCATCCCGGAAAAGCGGTTCAGGCTGCCCTCGAGATGCGCCTGGCTTTGAAGACGCTGAATCAGGAATGTAAGTCGAGATGGAATCGGGAACTTCGCATCGGCGTGGGAATCAGTTCAGGAGAGGTTGTGGCCGGAATATACGGTTCTAAACAACATTTCTTTCTCAGTGCCATCGGTCCCGAGGTCGATTTCAGCCGCCGTCTTTCCAAAGCAAACCTGCGTTACAATTCCGATATATTGATCGGCCCTAAAACGTTTAAACTGGTGGAGGATATGGTCGAGGTGCGGCCTATGGAAATGTTTTATGATCCCGAATCAGGTTCAATGACGGAGATCTATCAACTCCTCGCTCTCACGGCAGACTTCGGCGAAAACAACCGGCAATTGCGGCAACACTACTGGGACGGAGTCATCCTTTTTCGGGAAGGAAAATATTCGGAAGCTATCGAAAGCTTCTCCAAAGCGCGCGTACCGGGAAGGGATGACGGGCCTCTCGAATTTTTCATCCGGCAGGCACAGGAAAAACTGAGCGAAACACGATCCGAAAGTGAAGCAAAAAGCCAATTGACGGGAGAAGGACATTCGCGTCTTCTTGGCAATCTCTAGGATTCCAAAGATGGCTACAATCGAATATCCAGCGCCAATCAAAACTCTCATTTCGCACCTGAAACAACTTCCGGGAGTCGGCCCAAAAAGTGCGGAACGGATCGCCATCTGGATGATACAACACGGTCGTGAGTTAACCGGTCAACTTTCCGAATCTCTCGCCGTCGCCGGGGAAACCGTTGGAGAATGCGACATCTGCGGATTTTTCGCTGCGGAAAACGAGGAATGTAGAATTTGCCACTCCTCCGGAAGGGAGAGTGACAGTCTTTGTGTCATTGAGCATCCCACCGACGTGCTCCTCCTCGAACGCTCCGGTGCCTACAAAGGTCAGTATCACGTCCTGCGCGGCAAAATCTCGCCGCTGGACAACGTGGGCCCTGATGACTTGCGAATCGCGGAATTGCAGGATCGCCTTACCTCGGGGGATTTTAAAGAAATCATTCTGGCTCTTAGCGCCGACGTTGAGGGCGAAGCCACGGCAAATTACCTCGCGGAAATCCTGTCTGATTTTGGAGATCTTAAGGTCAGCCGCCTCGCCCATGGAATTTCCGTGGGAGGAGGACTTGAATCTGCCGATGAATTGACTTTGTTACGGGCACTGGAAGGCCGTATCGGAATGCGATAGACCTTTGCAAGTTTCCTGCTGAAATCCGTCATACCAACAATGTCATTCAATTCACTTTACCGCTTTTGGAATATCCCGCTTGTGCTGGCTCTGCTTTCCCCCACTGCTGTGGCCATTGCAGAGGATTCGATAGACAGTCCTCTGGAAGCGAAAATCGAGCGCTACATCAAATCCCTACGAAGCTCGGGAAGAATCCGCAGTTGCGAACGCACCGCCTGGTCGGTGTTCGATTTTCACACCGGAAAAAAAATCGTAAGCATCAACGAGGATACCCCCCTCCAGGCCGCCAGCATGATTAAGCCCTACCTGGCTCTCGCATTTTTTCACCGGGTGAAGGAGGGGCGGATTGTCTACGGACCGAAAAGCCGCCGACATATGGAGTTAATGATCCAGAAAAGTAACAACGAATCCACCAACTGGGTGATGAAGCAAGTTGGCGGACCTGCCGGTGCCCAGTCACTACTCAAACAGCATTACCCGAATCTTTGCGAGCAACTGAGCATTATCGAATACATCCCCGCCGGAGGCAGGACCTACCGGAACAAAGCCTCGGCACGGGACTACAGTCGCTTTCTCTATTCGCTATGGAACGGCCAACTGCCCCACGGCAAAGAAATCCTCCGAATCATGTCGCTACCCGGCCGCGACCGACTCTACACGGATGCAAAGCAGGTTCCACAAGGCACACTGGTGTATAATAAAACCGGCAGTACCGCTCTCTGCTGTGGTGATATGGGAATCCTGTCAGTTAGAGGACGCAACGGCAAACGCTACGCCTACACCCTGATCGGCATCATCGACAGCTGGAGAAAACCTTCTTCCTATGGTCCCTGGATATCGGCACGGGCCGATGTGATCCGGGAAGTTTCAAACATCGTCTACCTCGATATGAAACAACGACACCGACTTTGAAACTACTCCTTCTATTTACCGCTGTATATACCTTTAGTCTGGTATCAGCAGACGAATCGCCTCCTCCTGTTGCCACCTTTTCAATCGTGGCCGTGGACCGTCTCACCGGTGAAATCGGTGTAGCGGTCCAGTCAAAAATTGTATCCGTCGGCTCCATAGTTCCCTACGCCCGCGCCGGCGTAGGTGCGATAGCAACACAGGCGCTGGCAAATCCGAAATTCGGTCCGCTCGGCCTCCTGCTTCTGGAATCCGGCGCCAGCCCGGAATTGTGTATCGAAT
Source organism: Verrucomicrobiales bacterium (assembly GCA_029213025.1). GTDB lineage: Bacteria > Verrucomicrobiota > Verrucomicrobiia > Verrucomicrobiales > DEV007 > Arctic95D-9. Next base: position 52,251 of record JARGOZ010000004.1, on the reverse strand, counting down.
TCTTCAAAAAAGGCGATCCCGGGATGGAATCCCGTCAGGTTGGCATCGTAGCGATGGACGGATCTGCAGCAACCTTTACCGGTAAAGATTGCGGAGATTGGGCCGGTGGAATATCCGGAAAGGATTTTGTGATTCAGGGAAATATTCTCGCCGGCAAAGATGTAATCACAGCAATGGCTGAAACTTTTGAAGCAACGGAAGGCGTCCTCGCAGAACGAATGATAGCAGCACTGGAAGCCGGGCAGCAAGCGGGTGGTGATCGCCGGGGACGGCAATCGGCAGCTATACTCATTGCTCGCAAAAACTGGGGTTACGGCGGAATGAATGACCGGTTCCGCGATTTGCGTGTAGAAGAGCACGAAACACCCATCGCCGAACTAAAAAGGGTGTACCTGGCTCATCGGAAGCTTTTTCCCCGGCCACAATAGGTTTGGTCCCATCGCTATTCAAACCGTTCCACCACATAGCGGAGAAAGGCATCCACCGGGCGCTTCTTCAGATCCACGCCGGTGTAGATTAGTTGTGCTACCACATGATTCTTTATCACCTGAATTACAGATGTGGTTGCCTCTCCAAGAATGACGGTTTTTGTCCGATATCGAACGGCTGAACCGACGACCCCGTCAGCGGCATCGTAACTGATTTTCTTCTGCATCAACAATTCCACCAGAGCGGATGCTTCCGCACTGTTTATATCATTCTGGTTGAGTAGCTCCAGGGCTGACACCATGCTGGCTGCACCAGACTCATCTGAAAACTGAAATACAGCGGCATCGATGGTTTGACCAAATTCTGCAGCAGAATTTGAAAAGTTGAGAAGTGAACTTTTTTCCAGTCTTTTCATTATCGATTCCCTCTGAGCTCTGGGAACGGCACCGAGGTGGGACTGAATTTTGAAGTCCCCCATTGCCTGCACAGTTACTTTCCATTCCGGAACTTCCAGAATCGCTACTGAATCACTGAAGAGACTGTCATAGTTCGGGACCGGCAAAGCCTGCGGAGTGTAAGTGGAAGGTTTTACGATCATTGAGGTCCGGGAGGGTGGGTTATTCAGAATTTGCCATATCTTATCGATACCTTCTCTATTTGTGTAGTGGGAT
>JARGOZ010000004.1:36834-51141 GCA_029213025.1 Verrucomicrobiales bacterium | reverse complement strand
AATATATACTTTCCCATTTCACCGCATCGGCCATTGCAACTTGATTAACCAGCCATTCTTCACCGTCCTGTTCCGGCGCAGTCAGCATATCGCGACCGGCTTTCGCAGCATCCTGCAGCTTAAGCCTCCGGGCTGCGGCATTCTGAATATATACCGCGTGCCCTTCGATAAGCGCTTGAAAAGCCAGGCTGGCATCTGGATTCTTAACCTTCAGCAGGGAACTGTTTAAATCCACTTCCTGATCCTGAAGCGCATGAGTCAATTCGTGGGCAATAATGATCTTCATCAAATCGCGATCCAGTTTATCCGGAATATTCCTTGCCTCCATCGTTGCTTTTACGTTTTCAGGAAGCACATAAACAGCTTTGTCGGTAACCCCGTATTTTCCCATCAGGGCCGGGGCAAACAATCCCGCGCTGATGTAGGATCTCAGAAATATGGAAGATTTTGATACCTCAGGAAATTGTTTCTGATACTGAGGTATCAAATCATTACCTAGAATCTGTATCATTTCAAAATTGCCGGACACAGCAACTTTCGGTGGGGAGTTGAACTTTCTTTCGTTCAATTCCTCAACCAGTGGAATCAAATCCACCGCCATACTCTGGATTTCCGCATCGGAAAATGATGGTTCACGACCGGCCATTTTTTTATCGAGATAGGTGAGCATCCCTGACATTTTTGTATTTGCCTCGGTACCACTCGTCACGAGGTCCTCGAATCCCTGCTTACCTTTACCCAGAGTCGAACTACCGAGTTCTTTCGCTCTTTCAAGCCAGGATTTCTCGTCGTCGATATTCTTCTCCGCAGAGGGAGATACTTCTTCGACAACACTTCTCAGCTTGGTGAAAAAACCACCTAACCCTCCTTCATCCGGCGGGGAATCCTGTGCCGATAGACTCACTGAGCAGGAAAAGACCACAACGAAGAATGCAAAACCTCTACGCATACCTAACGGTATTCCGGTTTAGTTGCGAGCCAAGACAAAAGAGTGCATTTTGCTAGTTTCCAGATCAGGGATTTCACAAAGTACAGTTTTTTATTTCATCTTTTTTGAATCTTTAGTTACAACTTGTTGAAAATCAAAATCCTGCTGCAAAGTGACTCAGTATCAGTTGAAAAGGTTTTATTCAAAAAACAGGTCGATATACTAAATATAGCCCTCTTATAAAAGATATATTCCATATACACAATAAATACTAGAATTTAAGTCCTCTTTGGTTTATTTTTCTATATGTCGGTTAATAAACCCCTTATTTTAAATAGATCGAATCAGATGTCCCTACTTCTGACGATACTGTTTTTCCTGATTCCCCGAACCGGTTCTGCCTCTGAGGAGAACGATCTATCTCGCGTTTCACTTCAGTTGAAATGGCGGCATCAATTCCAATTCGCAGGATATTACGCAGCAAAAGACAAAGGATTTTATGAAGAGGAAGGTCTTCATGTGGAATTCACCGAAGGAGACTTGCGCCATGCCCCATTGGAACAGGTTCTCGCCGGACATTCTGATTTTGGAGTCTCTGATACAGACATACTGCTCGCTCGTCTAAGGGGAGAACCAGTAGTAGCCTGTCTTACCATTTTTCAGCACTCCCCTTATGTCCTCATCAGCAAAAAAGAATCCAGAATCTCAAGCCCCTCCGATCTAATCGACCGAAAGCTCATGACCTCCGGTGACCAGGGCGCCGCACAGTTGCATGCGCTTTTACAACGGGAAGGCCTGCCTTTGGACCGAATCGAATTTTTGCCTCACTCGTGGAATCTGAAAGATCTGGCAGATGGAAAAGTTGACGTTATTTCAGGATACTCCACTGCAGAACCATTCCAGCTACGAAAGATGGGATTTGATGCCTCTATGATAAAGGTGTCGGACTACGGTGTTGATTTCTATGCCGACACCCTTTTCACCACTGGTAAATTTGTAAAAAACAACCGACCTGAGGTGGAAGCAATGATGAGAGCTACCGCCCGGGGATGGGAATATGCCATGGCCAATCCCGGGGAAATGATCGATTATATCCTGACTCTTCCAGGTGTGGCAGAAAGGGGCATTGAAAGGTCAAACCTCGAATTTGAAGCGAAACATATGATTTCCCTAATTCTTCCGGATCTGGTTGAAATTGGCCATATGAATCCCGGACGATGGGAAAAAATTGCCGAAGCCTATCAGCAAGCAGGAATTGTCGAACCGATGAATAATTCGCAATGGCTCGAAGGGTTCATTTTCGAGAACAGTGTGCATCAATTGAATGCGCAAAAATGGGTTTCAGTAGCCCTCTGTCTCCTTATCGGTGGTTTGGCAGCACTGGTATGGAACATCCTTCTTCGCCGGAAAGTAGAGAAACGAACTCAAGAACTGCGTCGGGGAGAGCGCAAACTCCAGGCGATTCTCGACAACTCAAACAATGTACTCGCCTTGCTCACGCCGCAGGGAAAGCTGGTTGAACTAAACAAGAAAGCGCTGGAATTTTCCGGGGTTGAACGGTCAGATGCACTCGGAGCGCACTTCTCCAAAGCTCCGCTATGGAGGAATTCTCCCGACTTACTCGCAAAAATTACAGATGGATTTCAACAAATAATCAAAGGTGGAAACGGTATTCGGATGGAGACCGAACATACCAGTCCTGAGGGAATTGCGAAGACTCTTGACTTCTCACTCAGGTCGCTAACCGGAGTTGATCAATCACTCGAATATATAGTGGCCGAAGGTATAGATATTACTGAGCAGAAAGCGGCGGCTATCGATCTGGAGGCATCCCGCTCTTCACTATCTTCGCTCGTGGAACACACCAGAGGTCTCATCTGGTCTGTCGATCAAGAGGGACGTTTACTCGATTCAAACCGCCAATTTCGTCAGGCATTATGGCGGCGCAGTGGTAACTCTATACAAAACGGAGACTCCGTTTTTGATTTCTTCAACGAAAAGGAGTGTCATGAATGGAAACGGCATTTTGAAAGAGCCCTCGAAGGCGATCGGTTTACGTCGGAAGTCGTGATTACCGATCCAACCGGTGCACAAGTCCACGAAGTTTCACTTCATTCGATGGTGAAGGACGGGAAAATTAGCGGTGTAACTGTATTCGAATTTGATATTAGCGAACGGAAGCGTTCCGCCGAAGCCCTTCAGCAAAGCGCAGAACTCAATCAATTGCTGCTCGACAGTGCTCTCGATGCAGTGGTTGGTGTCGATTCGCAAGGGGAAATAGTTCATTGGAACCAACAAGCTATCGAAGTTTTTGGTTTCTCCGGGAATGACGCCATCGGTAAACCGGTGGAGGAAATCTTTCCGGAATTGAATGACTACTTCGCAAACAATTCGTCAGATTCAAGTTCACTGCGATTTGAGATGAATGCGTATCGAAATGACAGATCGACCTTCCCTGCCGAGGTTTCTTTGTCAATCCTTCCGAAGGGCCGTCAGGTAGCACTAAACCTGTTCGTGCGGGACATCACCAATCATCGTAAACTGGAGGAAAAACTGCGACAGTCACAGAAGATGGAAGCCATTGGCCAGTTAGCTGGCGGGGTTGCTCACGATTTCAATAATCTTCTCACAGTCATTCAGGGAAATGCCAGTCTGGTAAAAGATGAATGCAGTCACGAATCGCCTTGTCAACCTGCCATATCGGAAATCATATCTGCGAGTGAACGCGCCGCCAGTTTAACAGGACAGCTACTCGCCTTCAGCCGACAGCAACCGATGCTGTCCAAAGTCTTCGGCGTAAATAAATGTGCTGAAGGCGTCAGCCGAATGTTGGAACGATTGATCGGTGAGGATATCCGACTTGTGACCAAACTCTGCGACATATCGGCCGATGTCCATGCGGATGAGGGAATGTTGGAACAGGTAATTTTAAACCTCGCGGTAAACGGTAGAGATGCCATGCCCCAGGGAGGACTGCTAACAATGGAAACCCGCGTGGTGGAACTCGCTGCCAACTCTGCCGAATTACCTGCTTCAGTCGATCCGGGGGAATTTGTTCAAATCATTATTAAAGATACAGGAAAGGGAATTCCAGCGGAAAATCTCCCCCATATTTTTGAACCATTCTTCACGACAAAGGAGGTAGGTAAAGGCACAGGTCTCGGCCTTGCCACGGTCTTTGGTATCGTCGAACAACACAAAGGCTGGATTGATGTAAAAAGCAAGGTAGATAAGGGAACTATATTTACCGTTTGGTTGCCGAGAGTCGTGGAGGCTGCAGTAGAGACTACCGGGAAATATCTACCAAAGAACGGGGATAAACGGGCGAAGTCCGGAACAGAAACAATACTACTTGTTGAGGATGAAGAAATGTTACGAATGATAGCGAGAAAGATTCTTACTAAACATGGGTACGAGGTCCTCGAAGCTCACAACGGAAGGCACGCTCTCGGAGTTTGGGAGCAGTTCGGCGCGAAGGTCGACCTGCTTCTTACCGACATTGTAATGCCGGAAGGATTGTCCGGACATGAGTTGGCGACACGACTTCAAGCGGAAAAATCAAACCTGAAAGTGATCTATTCAAGCGGATATTCGGCAGAGATTTTCCGGGGCGATGCGGTCTTTCCGGATGATGCATCTTTTGTCGGCAAACCCTATTTACCGGAGGCATTGTTATCTGAAATCCGCAATGTTCTGGATGGTGCAGTTCTGACCGCCTAAATTACAACTGTACCCTGTTAGGTCGAAGATTTAATTGAGAAGTTCAGAATCTTATATCATCAGTTACTATGCTTACGGTAGATGAATTGATTGAACTCGAGGTTTTAATTACTGAAGAAATCGAAAAGCTGCGCGAGCGTTCTGAAGAATCGGCGGAAGAACGCGAAGCCATTTCTCCGGATGTATCGATCGGTCGGTTGTCCCGGCTTGATGCTATGCAAATTCAGGAGATAGCCAAAGAAGGCGAGCGCCGCCGCCAGGAGCGGCTGCCGAGACTGGAACATGCTCTTGATCTGATCGATATGGGAGAATACGGGATATGCGAACGCTGCAAAGAATGGATCCCTTTCGCCAGATTGAAAGAACAGCCGGAGACCCTGCTCTGCGCCGGTTGCGCCTAGTATTTCACCCCTGTCTTGTCCGCCCAGGCTTCCCACAAATCAGCCATTTCAGCAGTTCGCTCCGGTTCCATTTGTGCAAGATCTTTGGTCTCAGTCCGGTTTTCAGCGAGATTGTAGAGTTCCCAGTTTTTCTTTTCCCAAACTACTTTCCAGTCGCCTTTCCGGACTGCACGCTTCTTCGCCCAATGCCAGTATAACGGTTGTTCGCGACCGATTGTTTTGTCCGGAGCAACCAGAGCCGGCAGAAGGGAAATCCCCTCTACAGGAATCAGCCGGTTACCATTGTGCGATTCAGGATAAGTCGAACCGGCCACATCAAGAAAAGTAGGTAGCAAATCGATAATATGCCCGACCTGCTCTGACTTTGATGCGGCGGGAATTTTCTTCGGCCAGCGAACTACAAACGGTGTCGCAATGCCCCCTTCATGAGTGTGCGCTTTGTAGCGACGAAACGGAGTATTCTGTGCGTACGCCCAGTTCGGTCCGACATGAGTATAGAAATCTTTGGGCCCCGGAATTTGCGCTGTGTCATTTCCGCCCGGAGTCTCTGCACAACCGCCGTTGTCTGACAAAAATATAATCATCGTGTTATCGGCGATTTTCAACTCGTCCAGCAAATCCATAATCCGACCGATATTCTGATCCATACAATCCACCATCGCTGCGTAGGTCTCCATCCGAAGCGTTTCCCAACGAAGATCGGGGTTTTGCCCCTTTTCCCAGTTTACGTTGTCGGGGTTATGTCCCGGGTCCGGATAGACCGCGGGATCGATCAGTCCCGCCTCGACCTGTCTTGCGTAGCGACGCTGCCTCAAAGCATCCCAACCTTCGCTGTATTTAACGGCATATTTTTTGATGTTTTCGGGACGGGCATGAAGCGGATAATGAGGTGCGGTAAACGGAAGATAATGAAAAAACGGAGCCTCACCCGCCGCCTGTTTCCGAATAGTTTCCAGGGCATGATCCGTAAAAGCGTCTGTGGTAAAAAAGTCGTTAGGAAAATCGGTGATTTGCTCATCATTCCGGCCAAAAAAACGCCTCTTTCCCCCCTTAAATTCCGGATCGCGAATCGAGGGATTGAAGAAATTGCAGGCGCCGTCCCACAACCCGAAACTCCGGTCAAAACCGCGGTCGAAAGGTCGATGAGGCTGTTTGCTGCCATTGTGCCACTTGCCGCTCAATCCGGTTTGGTAACCGGCGATTCGCATCCCTTCCCCGAGAGTGAGCATTTCCGGGCCTAGTAACTCGATGCCCTTGCCGCCTTTGCGAGGATACAATCCGGTGAGCAGCGACGCCCGGGTTGTGGTGCATTTTCCGTTATTGTAAAACTGGGTGAAAAGCATTCCCTCCCGGGCAATTCGATCAATGTTAGGCGTGTCAATCTCACTTCCGTAGCAACCGATGTCGGACCAACCCATGTCATCGGCCATGATAAGGATAATGTTAGGCTTGTCCGCGCCTGAAGCGATCCCGCAGACCAAGCTGGTGACTGTAAAAAGAAAAACTGGCAGAAATCTCATAATGCAAAATCATAACGATGACCGCTGAGATTTGAATTCCCTGATTCAGGGAAAATTTTGCTCTGTCCGTCTGAGGCCCCAAAACGGACAGGGGTTACGAATCTAACGATTATTTATAATCGCCTAATGCTTGAAGTTCCCGTATTTGGTTGTAACGAAAAAGAACACACAAGCAATGATGACTGATCCTCTTGATCCAGACTCCCAACCAGACGACAAACAACCACTTCCGCCGCAGGAAACACCGCCTCCCTACGAAGCGGAAGCGACCCCGGCACCGTCGACAGGCTCCTCCGTATCCGGATTGCATTTTCCGGCAATGGGGCTGGGGAAACTGAACCAGAAAGATGAGAAGTTCTGGGCTTCTCTGGGGCACCTCCTCAGTCTGACCGGTATCGTCACCGGCGGTATTGGTTACGTGGTGGGTCCTTTGGTACCATACCTCCTGAAAAAGGGGGAAAGTCCGTTTGTGGATGAACACAACCGCGAAACGCTGAACTTCAGCATCGTGACATTCCTGGTGATCTGGATATCAGGCCTGGCGGGTCTGGCGGCCTGTGTCGCCTGGATTCCGGGTGCGATTATGGCGGTTTTGAACCTGATATTCTGTATTCAGGGAGCGATTGCTGCCAAGGATGGACAAGCTTATCGTTATCCTTTCAACTGGCGGGTAATTAAAAACTAATTCCGCCTCACTTTTCTTCTGTTTTCTTTTTCATGAATGCCGGTTTTAACGGCCTGAATCCTGCCCAACGGCAGGCGGCCGAGCATAATTTCGGGCCCTTGTTGATTCTCGCGGGAGCGGGAACCGGTAAAACAAGGGTCGTCACGACGCGTATTGCAGGAATGCTCTTCAATGACATTCCCGCCAGCCAAATTCTCGCGGTTACTTTTACCAACAAAGCTGCTGTCGAGATGAGAGAAAGGGTCGACTCCATGGTTCCCAATAACATGGCCGAGGATGTAACACTCTGTACCTTCCATTCGCTCTGCGTTCGAATTCTTCGGGTTTGTATCGAGCGGCTGGGCTACAAAAAGAACTTCTCCATCTATACCCAAAGCGATCAAATGGGGCTGCTGAAGCAAATTCTCGTTCGGAAAGCCGGCAAAGATGAAAATATCGATGCTTTTATGGTCCAGTCGTTGATCAGCAATGCGAAAAACACCGGACAACCTGTCAGTCAGGATGAAAATTCTCTGATTTCGGATATTTACCGGACCTACCAGAAGGAATTAAAGGCGTTCAACGCCGTCGACTTTGACGACCTGATTATCCTCGCTGTAAAAGCTCTAAAAGAGAACAACGATATTCGGGAGCACTGGCGAAAGAGGTTTCGCTTCGTCATGGTGGATGAATTTCAGGATACGAATAATCTTCAAATGGAGTTGCTTCAGCAAGTCGTCAATGAAGAGCACAATATCTGCGTGGTAGGTGATGATGACCAGAGTATCTACGGATGGCGGGGAGCTGACATCACCAACATTCTCGATTTCGAGCGCTTTTTCCCCAATCCGACAATTGTCAAACTGGAAGAGAATTACCGCTCGGTGAACCGGGTTCTCCGCCTCGCCAACAGCGTGATTCGCCACAATATTGATCGCCGGGAAAAGACTCTTTGGAGCAGCCAGGGAGAAGGAGAAAAAATCCGCATCTCCTCCATGCCTGATGCGCAGACCGAAGCCGAATGGGTGGTTGGTGAAATCATGGAAAAACACCACATGGACAACCGGACCTGGAAAGATTTTGCGATCCTTTTCCGCACCAATACCCAGTCGAGAATCATGGAGGAACAGCTTCGCGAACATGAAGTCCCCTACCGGGTAATTGGAGGTCAGAGCTTTTTCGAAAAACGCGAAATCAAAGATATCCTCTCCTACCTCGCTTTGTTTGTTAATCCGGATGACGATGTCAGTCTGCTGAGGATCATCAACACCCCTCCCCGTGGAATCGGGACCGGAACGATCGGATCAGCAACGCAATATAGTATTGAGCATGACCAGAGTATTTTTGAATCAATTCAAGACGAGGATTTTATAGCGACCTGTTCGACCCGCGCGAAAAATGCGCTGGAGCAGTTTGTCGAAATGGTCAACGGATTTGCCGATACAGCTAATACAAAAACCGGCAACTACGCCACGATGACCGAAGATATGATTCGGGAAATCGAATACGAAGACTACCTGAAGCGCTCCTGCAAAACAGCAGACGAAGCGAACAACCGACGGAAAAACGTCGCCGAACTTGTGGAGTCGATGTACAACCATGTCGCAGGCAAAAAGAAGGGCCTGCGCAAATTCCTCGACAGCTGTTCTCTAATGCAGGACAAAGACAATGAAAAAGAGCAGGGGGACGAAGTCTCTCTAATCACAATGCATGCATCGAAAGGTCTCGAATTTCCCGTCTGTCACATCATCGGAATGGAAGAAGGCATCCTGCCCCACTCCCGCTCTATTGATGAAGGCACCAAAGACGAGGAACGACGGCTTCTTTACGTCGCAATCACCCGGGCCAAGGAGCAACTCAACATCACGTGGTGCCATTCCCGGAAGAAGTGGGGTGACAAGGTCCCGTGTATGCCGAGCACGTTTTTCAACGAAATGGATAAATCCGAATGCGTCGAAACCACCTATGAAGAACTCGCCGACGAGCCGGTAAACGAAGACTACGCAGCCTCCTTCTTCCAGGAAATGAAGGCGATGTTATCTCAGTGATTGATCTCCTGTAACCACGAGAAAACATCCTGTATTTCCTCATCCGATACGGAATGGGGAAGCCCTTCGTAGATTTTGCAGGTCGGACGGTAGTTTTTACTTTCCAATGTCGCTGCGCATTGCTCCGCTGCGGTGAAAGGAACCACCGGGTCAAGGTCGCCGTGAAATATACTGATCGGGAAATCCTTTTCTTTTTCAGGACAAGGATGATCGTCACCTTCCAGCAGATAGCCTGACATGACAAAGATTCCGTCAATTTGCGGCTGATTTCGTAATCCTGTGTATAGCGCCATAGCACCTCCCTGGGAAAATCCTGCAAGAACAGTTTTGCCACCCGACTCCCTGTTTAATATAGCTTCAACATCGGCGGTACTTTCCGCAACAGTATCCCAGTTCACCTCGCGTGGATGACTCATATCGAGTATGTCATACCAGGCCGGCATTTCCATTCCCATGTTGACCGTGACCGGTATGTGCGGAGCATGAGGCAGGACAAACCTCCACTTCGCCGGTTGAGCGGCCGATGTGAGCGCCTCCGCCACCCCGGCAAAATCATGAGCGTCAGCGCCCAGGCCGTGCATGAGAATAACGGTCATTTCAGCATCCTCGGTCGAAGATCCAAATTCCAAACAGGGTAATAAAGGTTTCATCGCTTTTTGTGGTAGTCTCTCACGGTGTTGATCACATCCGCGCCTAACAGTTTATTTCCGACCACCGGATCAGTTTTTACAAAATCAACGAGGATAAGTCCATCAATCACTCCGGAAAATTCCTCATCAACATTAAAACCGAGCAGAGTCGTGTCGAACTTCAGATACTGACGAAACAACACAGGGATACCTTTCCCGTCATCTTCAATAGCAGAGACTGCACCATTCACTTTCATAATTGTATCGAGATTATCCGACACGTCCCGCTTCGAATGAAATTCAGGATAAATTTCTTCCGGCGGAAGAGAAGAACTCACCAAATTCGAATAGCGGGATCGGAATTTGCGGAACAGAAACTTCACAATTAGTTCTCTGGAAAGCAGTTGATAACTGCTACTAATACTTACCGCACCAAGTACATATCTATATTGCGGATTCTGTTTCAAAAACGCGCCAATGCCCTTCCAAAGTAGGGATAAAGAGGAAAAACTCCGCTGATGTCCCGCCACCACGAAAGACCGTCCCATTTCGCATACGGGACCGGTTTTTTTGAAAAAGCCGGGCTTAAAACTAAACAGGCTGTGGGTATAGAAACCTTCCTGTCCGTGAACCGGTAAAATCGTCTCCGAAGGCCCGAACCGATAGGAACCACCGATCTCACAGCTTTCCCCGTTCCACAGAAAGAGATGCAAATACCATTGGTCAAACCGGTCGAGATCGATCTCTTTACCGGTTCCTTCTCCGGCACCCCGGAAAGTTTCCTCCCGGAGACGTCCAATTTCCCTGAGACAGTTTGGAATCAGTTCCGCCTCAGCGAGATACACTTTCCATATGCCTCTATCGACGAGACATTTATCCTGCGGTAAAGACTCGACTTCTTCTTTGAGGACTAACGGGGAAATAGGCGGGATGATAGGTTCCAACTCGTCCGGGGAGCGGATCTTACCGTCTCTTCCTTTTTGCCATTGATCGGCTGACGAGTTCAGGCGGCCAAGTCTCAGCGTATGATTTCGCAGGAAAAGAGGTTCCGCTTTCTCTTTGTTTGGCAACTCTTTTGCAGAAATCGGACGTCCGATCCGAACCGGAAAACACCGCCCCTTTGAGGCACGCATCTCGCGAATGAGACGAACTGTTCGCAGCATTGGATGAATCATTCCGCTGATGTAAAAGGCGGAACTGTTGCGGCCCTGGAAATGAACCGGAACAACCGATGCGTCCGTAGCCGCCATAAGCTTTTCGACCAGACCGGACCACTCTTTCTCCATTACCTTTCGTTTTGACAGCCGAAATGACGCCACTTCGCCTGCAGGAAAAAGCGCAACCAATCCACCGCCTTTCAAATGATTCATCGCCGATCGAATCGAAACCACATTTCTTCGTGCCGCTTCCCTTCCGCCAAAGGGGTCAATCTCGATAATAAAATGCTGAAAAGGGGGAAATGTATTCAACAGATGATTAGCCAATATCTTTGAGTCAGGTCTGGCCCGGGTAATGATATCTGAAAGAATCATCGCATCGATGCAGCCGAACGGATGATTCGCCACAACTATAGTGGGACCCGCTTTGGGGATCAGAGAAATCCCGCCCGCCAGGATTCTATAGTCGATTTCAAGTTCCATCAGGGCACGTTGGTAAATCGACTCACCTGGCGCGCTTTTCTTATCTACCGATCCGAGGAACTCATTCAACCAGTCTACAGCCATCCATCGGCTGATACCTCTGGCAATCGGACCGGGAATCGAATCACCAAATAACGAGCTGATATCAAAATACTTCATGGCGATTCAAATTTATCGAGACGTCGGTGAGACTGATAATTCTTCACCAGATCGAAAATACCGGCAGGCTGAACTCCCAGTTCGCGATTCGCGGCACCGATATCGAATACGAGTTCCCATTGTCTCTTCAATATACCGATTCCCTGCCAAAATGAATGAATCGGGTCATACATATTGGTGGCTTCGGAGGTGACTCCATTCAACTCCAGAACTCTGATTCCTTTGCCCTCCTCAAGATCCCTGGAAGAGGGAGCCTTCAGGTCATACCTGCCGAAGTGAAACCCCTCGAAATGCTTGGTGATCCGATCCATTTCCTCTGCCAATTCCGGTGTATTCAGGTGTGAACCATCCAGAAAGAGTGCACCTCTGGAATGAGTTCCCAGTTTCGATAAGGAAATCTTTTGCCCTTTTTCAGGCGTATCCCATCGCTTCGACTTGAGTTGTTTCAAAAAAAACTCGGCCATACAGACTGCCCGGTCATTACGCAGGATCAACTCCTCCATGGTATGTTTTCCGTCACCGGTCACATCTACCATTCTCTTTTCGGTCACCGCATAAATCCGGCCCTTATTTTCGTTCGGGAATCGATAGTAAAACACGCCAAACTCCGAACCTTCGACAAAATCCTGGGCGATGATTACTACATCGTCGGGAACCTCGTCCATATATTTCTCTACCTCCGATATTGACGAAACAATCGCTACCCCCCGCCCTCTTTCACCGGCATCGGGTTTTAATACGATCGGATAGGATATATGTTCCTCTGCGAGAAACCTATCGACATCGGCCGGTGAAACCACTTCGCGAAATGCCGGCACATTGCCACTATCTTTCAGTGCATTGAGACTGATCAATTTCGGTTCATAGGCAAATCCGCCGCAGGGCAATCCTGGATTGGCGGCGGTAAAAACTGTGAAAGATTTGTATTGAATGGCTTTCCGAATCATTGTGGGCACCACGAATAGATAAATCGCCCACGCCGGCCAGAATTCCCAACGGGTAATTCGTTTCCATCTCGATAGCAACATCCGGCGGCCTTTCCAGGTAGCGACTCCGGAGAGAAAACGGATCGAAAGTGCCCCAAGCACTAGCAAAAACAGAAATCCCGGAAAAATCAGTTTTTCATGACGCTCAAGAAACGGCAGCATCTGCTCGCCGAACACGGAAGAAATACCTACCAGAATCGGAGTCCATATACTGCCTGCAATCAACAACCACAGGGCAAACTTCCGGAACGTCAATTCACTCGCACCCATCGCTACATAAGTAGGCACTCGCGAACCGGGAATAAACCGGCTCACCATAATCATTTTGCCGGCGTTTTTCTCCAGCCACGCTTTGCCCGCAGTCACCCGAAGGGAATCGAATTCCCGGCGAAAAAAGGCGAACCGGCTCAACCGGCTCGAAAACCATTTTCCAATGGCATATAACATGACGTCGCTGAGGAATATTCCCAGAAAACAACCCAACGCCGCCGTGGAAAAATTGACTACATTCCGGGATACCAGCAATCCTCCGGATATACAGGACAAATCCTCACTCGCGAAAGTAGCCAGTCCCAGTCCTGTCATTACCGCAATTTTTCCTGCTGCCGTTTTGTCAATTCGACTGGGCGGCATTGGTGTCGCGGCCAGCGTTACTTTATCTGCGGATACCGGTTCATCTCTTTGCGGACCTTTTTTAATCAATGCCGCTACCTCATCAGGACGCCGCATCAAATCGATGTGAGAACCGTTTTCGACCCAGTCGAGACGACTTTGCGGAACGAGTCGATGATGTTCCCGCGCCGCATCGGCAGGAACGAGTCGGTCTGTTTCGCCGTGGATGATTTGCAGGGGTTTTTGCCAGTTTTTTATCATTTCCCGCAACGGTCGCTGATCAGTTTCGTAGAAGTTCCTCGCATAATTACGGTTCAGCATGACCCGGTCCAACAGTCCGAAATGAGGCACCAATTCCCGCACCAGGGTGAAAACGGTGAGTTGCAGTCCGTGAATCACGTGATTGAGCAGATAATCGCCCAACATCTCATGTTCCTGGACACCAATCGAGGAAAGCATCACCAGACTGTCGATCCGATCCGGCTGCATTTGCTCCAGATGCAGAGCTACTCCCCCGCCACGGCTGTAACCCACAACCTCAATTCCACGCAAATCGTGTAACTCCAGAAATTCGCTGAGATGTCTGGCGTGGGCCAAAATCGACAAATCCGGCAAACCCTGAGCTCTCGAATAACCGAAGCCGGGAAGATCCGGAATGATCAGATAAAAATCATCCTGCAAATGCGGAATCAGAGGCGAAAAACATTCCGACGCGCCGGGACTGCCGTGGATAAGCAAAAGCTTGCGTCCTGCCGGATTACCCAGCTCCCGCCAGGCCAGCGAAGTCTCCGTTCCGGGAATTAGCTCCTTTTCCCAACCTCCGCCTTCCGGAATATCAGGTTCTGAAACGAATCCCCTGACGATTAAAGACAATACCAGTGCCGCCAGGTAAATGAGTAACAACCATTTTCCCCTCGTCATCGGAATTTCGACGGGTCAACGGAATCAGGCGGACGCCTGCTGGTAATCGAGGGTCGATTGAGCGAAGGCCATTTCCTTT
>JARGOZ010000004.1:0-36785 GCA_029213025.1 Verrucomicrobiales bacterium | reverse complement strand
CACCCTGTCATAGCAATGATCATCGCATTATGGTGTACAGCGTGGCTGGCCAGAAACTCCAGTTCCCTGCCGCAGCTGGACAATGTGGAGGTTTTTGCCTCGGAAATCACCTTGAGATTTTTTTCGGTAACGTCCCTGATTTTTTCCCGGATGGAATCCAGAAAATCCTTTGCTCTCGACGGTTCCTGCTCAATGCCCGCATCCCGCTTTCGCTTCGTGTAATCCACATTTCCGGAATCAACCCCTTCGAAAAAGAGGTCATAAAAATCAAGGATATGCCGTACGTGCCCACCTATCGATGAATCAAAGAATTGTGGGTGAGTTTGGCGGTAGTTTTCCGGTTCTATGGAACTGAGCAGATCCCGGAGCTTATCCAGGATCTCCAAATTCATTGCGATACACCGATTCATGATCGTTTTAAAGGGCCTTGAAGATTACCCGCTAAGAGACTAAGACGTCAATAACGGAAAAAGAGGGGCGCGGACAATTCCTCCTCTCCGGCGCGATAGTCAAGCATTCTCTTTGGATAATCTCCTCATCCTGCGCTATGAAGACAGCATGACTTTCCGCAAGCTCGTCAGCAATTCTCTGTTCCATTATAAGGGGATAAACGCCATGGTTTTACTCGGTGTAGCCCTGACTTCAGCCATCCTGTCCGGCGCGCTGGTAGTCGGTGATTCCGTCAAAGAAAGCCTGCGCAGAAATGCGGCGGCGAGACTGTCAAAAGTCGACTCGGTTTTACTTGGCGGAGAACGGTTTTTTACTCAGGAACTCGCCCGGAGAATCGATGAATCTGTGGCTCCAATTCTTCAGGTCGAAGGCACTGTAGCCACCCGCGGAGGCGGGAAACGCTCCAACCGGGTGCAAATCCTCGGCGTCGATGAGAGATTCTGGAAGCTGAGCCAATCCGGCCGGACCCCGCCAAATCTCACCGGGGATTCGTGGTTTGTCGAAATCGGGGCAGGAGAAACTTTGATCTGCCGCGTCGAAATTCCCGGCGAGTTGTCCAAAGATGCGCCTCTCTCCGGCGAATCCGAGCAGACCCAACCTTTCACCGGGGAAATTTCCGCAATCCTCGGGGCGGATCAACTGGGGAGATATTCGCTTCAAGCCGAACAGGTTCCGAAAGGCACCGTCTATCTCCCGCTCAAACAGCTGCAAACCATTCTCGAAAAACCCGGAATGGCGAATTTGATCCTCGCCCCGGCCGAAGTCAGTGACCGTTTCCAAAAATCCGTCACCGACCAATGGCAACTGGCGGACGCCTCACTGCATATCAAAGCGCCATCTAACAGGGTACAGTCGGAGACTCAACAGGGTACAGTCCCGGACCTAACAGGGTACAATCAGCTCACCAGCCCCCGTATTTTCATCGATCCCGAAACCGCCGCACTGGCTGAGCAAAAAGCCGACATAGCCGATTCCGTGCTCACCTATCTCGCTAACAAAATTCGCTTTGGTGAAAAATTAACTCCCTACTCGATGATCACGGGGACATCGGGCAATCTGCCATCACCGACCCCGAAGGATCTGAAAGACAACGAGATCGTACTTTCCCAATGGCTTGCTGACGACCTCGGAGCAAAACCGGGCGACACGGTGACACTCGATTATTATGTGGTCGATACCGGGAGGAAATTGAGCGAAGAAAGCGCCGAATTTACAGTTCGATCGATTGAAAAAATCGGCGAGAAAGATTGGGACCAAAGCTGGACCCCCGAATTTCCGGGCATTTTTGAAGTGGAAAACCTCAATGACTGGGAACCGGGAATCCCCATCGATCGAAGTCTGATCCGCGACAAAGACGAGGATTTCTGGGACACCTACCGCGCCACACCCAAGGCATTTATCACTCTGGCCGCATCCCGAAAGTTGTTTGCCAACCGCTTTGGAAACACCACCGCGGTGCGCTTTGAAACCGACTCACTGGATGCGTATCGGCAGGCGGTTAAGGCGCAGCTTTCCCTGGGAGATATCGGTCTCTCGGTTCGCAATGTGGGCGAGGAGGCGAGACAGGCAGTCGGTCAGAGCTTCGACTTCGGGGCGCTGTTTGCTTCGATGAGCTTTTTTCTCATCGTGGCGGCGCTGGTTCTGACCGCACTGGTTTTTATCTTCGGAATCGAAAGCCGAAGCAATCAAATCGGCCTCCTGCTTGCCACCGGCTTCCCTGCAGCGAAAGCACGACAACTCTTTCTCGCGGAAGCCGCCTGCCTCTCGATTGTTGGAGCCATTCTCGGTCTGTTTCTCGGCTGGATTTACACAAAACTCGCTCTTTCGGGGATGGCAGGAGCCTGGCAGGAAGCCGCCGCAGGGATTGATTTTGTTTACCATGTCAAACCGGCCACACTGGCGATCTCATTTTTCGGCACAGTTCTGCTGGCTCTTGCCACCGTCTGGCTTGCCAGCCGCGCGGTGACGAAGGTGAAACCCGGACGACTCATCGCGGGGAATTCTTTCGAAAATGTCTCCGGTAGCAAACCGCTGTTTCGATCTCTCAGCTTTATTGGTCTAGTCCTCTTCCTGGTTTCCGGAACCGGTTGTCTGCTGGCTCCCAAGGTGGAAGGAACTATGACTGAGCAGGGGCTGTTTTTCGGCGCCGGATTTTGCTTCGTTCTCGCCGGGGTCTGTGCCTGTTCGTTATTTTTCCGGAGACTGGAAAAGCCCTCTTCTGTGCTCAATTCTCTCAGCGCTCTCGGTCGACAAAATACGGTTCGCCGAAAGGGAAGAAGCCTTGCTGTGATCGGCCTTATGGCGGCCGGGGTATTTATGGTGACTGCGATCAATTCCTTCCGCCTCGAAGGCGAACGGGGTGCCAATCGACGCGACTCCGGCACGGGAGGATTCACCCATGTCGGGGAATCGACACTTCCCATTTACGAGGATCTCAATTCCGAAGCTGGCCGAAAGAAATACGGATTGGAGAATTTCGATAGCGGTTCATTTACGATTATTCCGTTTCGGGTCTCCGACGGCGAAGACGCCAGTTGTCTTAATTTGAACCGGGCCCAGCGCCCCAGACTCATGGGCGTCGATCCCGCCCTGCTCTCCGGCACATTCAAGTTTACCAAACAAATCAGTCCCGAAGATCACCGGAACTGGCAAACCCTCGCCTGGCAGACGACTGGAATTCCGGCCATCGTGGATATGAACACCGCGACATATGCCCTGCAAACCGGGGTGGGCCAATCGATCGAATACGAGAACGCCACCAACGAAGCTTTTCAGGTTACAATCGCTGCCTTTCTGGAAACGTCGATCCTTCAAGGTAACCTGATTATTGCTGAGAAACATTTTATCGAACAGTTTCCGGATTCCGGCGGCTATCGATTTTTCCTTCTCGATTGTGCAGATCCCGCACTGGCGGAAAAAATCGCTACGCACCTGACGAGGATGTTTGGAGACCGGGGTCTCGCCATGCGTCCGGCCGCCGACCGACTCAATGAATTTAACGCGGTGCAGAACACTTATCTCAGCATTTTCTCCACCCTCGGAGGACTGGGAATATTACTCGGAACTGTGGGTCTCGCCATCGTCGTTGGGCGGAATGTGATGGAGAGAAAGGGCCAACTCGGACTCATGCAGGCAGTGGGATTTACCCGCGAATCTCTGGCCAAACTGGTGCTTTCCGAGCACTGGTTCCTTCACATCACCGGGGTACTTATCGGAATTTTTGCGGCGATTATCGCTGTGTTTCCCAAACTTGTCGACCGGGCTTCCGATCTCCCGTGGGGGCTGTTGGTCGGCGTTAACCTGGCAGTTCTGGTTGGCGGGCTGGTCTTTTGCTGGCTGGCTGCGAGGCTGGCCTTGAAAGGAAAACTGATCGATGCCCTAAGGTCGGAGTAATCTACCCGGCATCGGTAAAATCCACTTTATCGTAGAGATCGCCGAGACGCAGGGACACATCGATCGATTTCAAGTGGATAACCGTATCCGCATCCTCAAACGATTCACCTTTCCAGGAACCCGATTCGTCCTTTTGATAAAGCTCGGCTTCCACTTTGCCCTGAGACAGCAAGAGGTATTCTGAGAATGAGTCGATCAAACGATACATGGCGAACTTATCGGTTCGATCTGTTTTTTCCGTGGATGGACTGAGGACTTCGACAATCATCTGCGGATTGCACACCGCATCTTTCGTTTCATCAAAAAAGTCAATATCGCCACACAAAGCGAAAGCATCAGGATAACGAAACTGGTTGGCTTTTTCGATCCTGACCTTCATATCCGAGGTAAAATCAACGCAGGGCCTGTCACGCAAAGCACCCCTTAACTGGAAGGTGACATTGCTTTGAATCATATTGTGATTGTAGGTACCACCAGCCATCGCGACGATTTGGCCATTGAGGTAATCGCGCTTTTCCTCCGCTTTCCGCTCCGACCGAATGTATTCATACGGAGAAACGAAAACAGCTTTTTCGAGAGCACTCATTCTTTAAAAATTACACCGGATCCGAGCTGTTTCAACCCTTCTGCCGGGCACCCCTATCAGACAAAATTCGCTTTTTCTGTAACGATTCAAAACCCGCCCGGTAACAGTCTGTTGAAAGCAATCACACTGTACTATGACGAGCTCATCATCCGGAAATTCACTACTCATTTACCTCATCATCGCCTTATTTCCCGCCTTCATCGGACTTGCCGGCTTTTCTATCTTCAGAAATGTCGAAGTCGCCGTGCCGACCGGGACAACGTTTCTGACTCACCTTGCTGACGATAGCACCGGGTCGGCTTTTCGTCTCACATCTGACCGTTTCCAGGCAGACCACACGCGGTTGCAGTTCGAAACGAAAACCCGGGCTCTGGGAATCGACAGTATCCAAAAAATCGACTGGAGTAAGGCTTCCATCGAACGCGACAAACTCGGCAATGACAGCTCATGTCTCCTGGCAAAAGTGCAAACCGAAGCCGGAAAGGTGATCAAAGTTTCCCTGCGCCTCGATCACGAAAACGGGAACTGGAAAGTCGCCTCCTTCCGGAAGGCCTGCACGTCCGCCTCCTAATGAAAATTCTCCAGAAACCTGCGATAGAAATTCGCAGCCAACTCGACCTGCGCCAATTCGACAAATTCGACAGCGGCATGTGCCTGGTCAATTGACCCCGGTCCGAAAATGATCCCGGGGATTCCAGCCCGGGACAGTTTCGTTACATCACAACCAAAAGGGACACCTACCGTTTCCGGATTTCCTCCGAGCTCCGTCAGAACCTCTCTTGCATACCTTACCACGTCTTCCTTTTCGGCAGTTTCCATTGCTTCGTCGACCAGATCGGGCGGCAGTATCTCAGCATTGAAACCTTCGAGTGCGCTGCCGAATTCCGCTAAAATTGTATCCGCCTTTTCACCGGGAAGCATTCGCCGGTCAATTGTGATTTCACAACTATCCGGAACAACATTGACCTGCGTTCCCCCCCGAATGGTTCCGACACTGCATGTTGCAGCGCCCACCAGAGGGTGTGTCTTTGCGGCAAGTCGTTCGTTCTCATTTTCAACTATCTCCAGAACCCGTGCCATTTCGTAAATCGCATTTTTCCCGAGATGGGGTTTGGCGCTGTGAGCCGCCTTCCCCCGGGTGCGAATCCGCCAGCGGAGCACGCCTTTGTTGGCGCGCACGATACGGTTTTCGGTCGGTTCCGCGACAATCGCAGCGGCAGCGTGCGGAAGTTCTTCAATCAGGCCGAGAACTCCGCGATAGGCATGTTCCTCATCGATCACTGCAGCCAGCCAAATCTCACAGGACGGATCTTTCACCTCAACCACCGCATGCATCATCGCCGCGAGCCCGACTTTTACATCCACTGACCCGCGACCATAAATTTTGCCATCGCGAATCTCCGGTTCAAAAGGGGGAATCTCCATGTCCCCTGTCGAAACCGTATCCATGTGAGCTTCGAGGACAATGCGCCGACTGCCGGGATTGCCGGGTATCTTTGCGGTCACGTTGGCTCTACCGGGCAATACTTCCGTCTGCCAAACTTCCACGCCTCTAGCCTCAAAAAAACGCTTCACATAGGCAGCTACCTCCATTTCGCCAGGGCCGCCCCACTCGGGATTTACGCTGTTGATCCGAATCAGGTCAGCGAGAATTTCAGTTACACCCATGACTTGAGCACATCAGCGAGACGATCAACATCGATCATTCGGTTATACCCGTGCACAGCAACCCGCAGCCGTCCTGCCTGCGACATGATGTGGATATTCTCTTTCAACAAACCTTCGTTGATTTCCTTCTCGCGGGGATGCTGGAAAGCGACGATTCCCGCCGGATTCTCCGGTTGAGGCGGGGCCATAGTTTTGATCCCGAGTATTTCCAGATTTTCGTGAAGCGAAGCGACAATAGGGTCCGCCTTTCGAGCGATCTCCGATACACCAATCTTTTGCAAATATTCCATCGCCGCCCGGAGAGCATAAATCGCTGCAAAGTTCGGCATTCCCACAGCAAATCCGGCGGCTCCTTTAGCGGGCTCCGCTCGTTCAAAACGATCCGGATCAAATGCATTCTGAATATGAAACCATCCTCCGGCCCGCGTTGTCAGGGCTTCGGCGGCATGCTCGGGAATTGATACCACACAACCGCCGTGAATTCCCAAAATCCACTTATGGGTACTGGAGATGATACAATCCGCATCCAGACAATCGAGCTCGATGCGTCCAAAGCACTGGGTGATATCAACCGAGAGAATTGCATTGGGAGCCAACTCCCTAACCAGATCCCGGAAAGGAGCCCAAGGTATGCGGTAGCCCGACAGAAAACTGACCAGAGAAACCTGGACCAGCTTCGTCTTTTCTGACAAAAGGCCGGAAAGCGAGTCAAGCGGCAACACCCCGTCCTGACTTTCCCAAAGTTTAATGACAGGGCTTCCGGGCGAGCGCAGCCACGGCGTGACACCGGCCGGGAAATCGAGATCGGATACCACCACTTCGTCATCGGGTGCGAGTTGCAGAGCCGATGCGAGAAGGTTGTAGGCTTCCGACGAACAGGAACAGAACGCCACTTCCTCCGGTGTTCTCCCCAGCATTGACGCAGCAGTTTTCCGACACGCTTCCAGTTCCGCGAAATGATAGTCGCGTCCTGCCATACCAAGAGATTTGTGGCTCCAATAGGCTTCGAGAGCTTCGTGAACCGCTGTCGGCGGAATACTTTCCGCTGCTGTATTTAAATAAGTCTTTTCCACCAGCGAAGGGAAATCTTTCAGGCGCTGTTGATCCGTAATCATATTAAGGTAATTCGTTTTTTCCGTCTACATCCGGGACCGCAAAATCAGGTTCGACAGTCCGGGTTGCCAACCAGAATTGTTCAAGGCGTTTTATAATATCCGGATGCACGGAAGCGAGGTTGTTGCTTTCCACCGGGTCGGTTTCGAGATCGTAAAGTTCCCAGGGAGTCATCGGCTGCCTCGACACCAGATTCCGGCGTACAGCTTTCCATTTGCCGTCGCGAATCGCAATAATCCCGCCGTAATTGTGAAAATCCCAAATCATAAGTTCCGCCCTCTCCGGTGCCTCTTTCCCTTCGAGAACGGACCGCAAATCGATGCCATCCAGGGAATTTTTTTCCGGAAGATCCACTCCACCCATTCCGGCGAGAGTGGGAAACCAGTCGGGAAAATACGACGCAACATCTGTCTCTGTCCCCGGTTTTGTTTTTCCGGGCCAGCGAACCACACACGGCACCCTGATGCCCCCTTCGTAACAGCTGCCTTTATATCCACGCAGTCCGCCGGTGGAATTGAAAAAGGGTGCATCGCAACCGCCAACGTGAAATTTTGGATCGCGACTTTCATGAGTAGTCCCATTGTCGGATGTAAAAATTATAATCGTTTTCTCAGTCAACCCATGGTGTTCCAGACGCTCCAAAACCGTACCAACATGTTCATCGAGATCGGAAATCATGGCCGCGTAGGCGGCGCGGGGCCGGTCATGGGGAAGGTAGCCGTTCTGACCGCGATAGACTCCTTTTCCGCCGAGAGTTGCATCATCCCATTCCAGAGGGTAGCGCTCCACCCACTCTTTTGGCGGCTGCATCGAAACATGGGGTTCGAGAAAGGGCAGATAAAGAAAAAACGGCTTACCCTTCGATTTATCGAGAAACTTCAACGCCTCCGCCAGAACGAGATCGGAAGAGTAATTCTCCGACCGGTAGTCAGCGGCATTCACTTCGCCTTCCGGTTTGCGATCATGCCCCGGAACGGGATATTTATTCACCCAAACTTCTTTTTCATCGCTGTCGAGAAACGGAGGATAAAAGCTGTGTGCGTTGCGCTGGCAATTGTAGCCGTAAAACCGGTCAAAGCCCTGCTTGTTCGGAGAGCCGGATGTCACCGACGGACCAAGGCCCCACTTACCGAACGCACCGGTGGCATATCCGGCATTCTTCAGAACTTCAGCGATTGTTACCGCATCGGAAGAAAGAGGCCGTTGCCCGGGAAAGACCCGACCGTTACCGGAATCCTTATTACCGCGGATCTCAGCATGAGCGAGATGTTTTCCTGTCATCAAAACACATCGAGCCGGGGCGCAGACAGGTGCACCCGTGTAGTGCTGTGTAAAACGAAGGCCTTCCGAAGCGAGGCGATCAATATTGGGAGTTTTGATTTTCTCCTGGCCGTAACAACCCAGTTCACCGTAGCCGAGGTCGTCCGCTAAAATAAAAACGATATTGGGACGATCTTCTCCCCGGCAACAAATGACAGCCACTATCCAGATCAATAACGTAAGCCGTTTCATATCGGCACCGTAGAGGCTGAACACCCTTTAGCGCGAGTCCAAATCTCACCCCGAAGCCGTGACCCGGACATAAAAAAGCAGCTTCCCGACGGACGGAAAGCTGCTGTCTTTAAATCGTAATCTATTTCAGGATTCTATTCTTCCAGAGCAGGGCGCTTCGGCTTGGTTCCGCCGCCCGATTCTTCACCTCCGGGGCCTTTTCCCTTTCCTTTTCCTTTCTCACCACCGGGACCACCTTTCGGAAAACCGCCCGGTCCACCCCGACGTGACATCATTTTTTTGAGTTCTTCTTCAGTGATCTTTTCATCATCTCCGGAGACGAATCCAAAAGATCTTTCTGCACGCTCCTGAGCCATTTTGACCTGAAAAGCGATCCATTCCTCTTTGTTCACGTCGCCACTGCTGTCGGTATCGATATCAGCGAATTTTGGCGGGGTAAACCCCTGACCACCCGGTCTTCCGCCCTTTTCTCCCGGGCGACCTTTGCCTTTACCTTTTTCGTTTTCCTCGGCGAGGGCGAGACTTAAAGGCAACGCTATCAACGCCACCACAACTATTTTTACAGTTCGATCAATCATTATAAAGGTTATCCTTTGCAGTGTGATCGAACACCGCTTCATCTATCCGGTTGCAAAATTGATGACCAAACAGGGTACAGTCACGGATTCAACAGGGTACAGTCTCAGCCGAGAAGCTCAGTGACGACTCTGCGCTTTTCCACACCGGTCAGACGCGAATCGAGACCTTGATAGCGAAAGGTGAATCTCTCGTGATCGACACCCAGGTTGTGAAGCACAGTGGCGTTGAAATCATTGATGTGGACGGGGTCTTTTACAATGTTATATGCATAATCGTCCGTTTCACCGTAGTCGATACCAGGTTGAAATCCGCCGCCGGCTACCCAGGTGCTGAAGCACCTCCCGTGATGATCGCGACCGTGATTATCTTTGGTCAGTTTGCCCTGGCTGTATATCGTCCGGCCAAATTCCCCGCCGAAAATCACTACAGTGTCTTCCAGCATCCCCCGCTCTTCCAAATCCTTCACCAATGCTGCCGTCGGCTGATCTACAGACTTACAGTTGTGAGCGAGGTCTTTCGGCAAGTTGCCGTGCTGGTCCCAGCCGCGATGAAAGAGCTGGACGAAGCGAACTCCGCGCTCCGCCATCCGTCTTGCCAAAATACAATTTGCCGCAAAAGAACCTTTGTTTCTTGATTCCGGTCCGTAGAGATCATGTATATATTCAGGTTCCTCACCGGTATCCATCAAGTCGGGAACCGAAGCCTGCATGCGGAATGCCATTTCATACTGGGAAATCCGGGCTTCAATCTCCGGATCCCCTACTTCCCTGTATCGCTGGCTGTTCAAGCTGGAGAGACCGTTCAACATTTCACGACGCAGATTTCTATCAATTCCTTCCGGATCATTAAGATATAGTACCGGTTCATTTCCGCTCCGGAATTGCACTCCCTGATACTGGGAAGGCAGGAAGCCGCTTCCCCACAACCTTGCATAGAGAGCCTGCCCGGGCTTTTTGCCTACCGAAATCATTACCACATAGCTCGGCAAATTATCACTGAGCGCTCCGAGTCCGTAAGCCATCCACGCGCCCATACTGGGGTGACCAAATTGCTGGGTTCCAGTATTGATATAGGTAATCGCTGGATCGTGATTGATTGCCTCGGTATTCATCGTCCGTATAATGCCGATCTTGTCGGCAATCGACGCAGTGTGAGGCAGCAAATCAGTGTTCATCCACGTGCCCCTTTCACCTACCCGTTCGAAAGAAAACATGGGGGCGACGCAGGGAAACGATTTTTGACCGCTGGTCATCCCGGTAATTCGCTGCCCGTTCCGAATGGAATCCGGAAGCTCGGTTCCATGAATTTTCTGCATCGCCGGTTTGTAGTCAAACATGTCGATATGGGACGGACCGCCGGCCATAAACAGATAGATAACCCGTTTCGCTTTCGGCGCAAAATGAGGTAGCGAAGGAAGACCGGCAGCGGCATCCGCTTTACCGGAAACTAAAGAAGACAAGGCGGCACCTCCCAGCAAACTGCACGAGCGCCCCAGAAAATTCCGCCGGGATTCCCGGGTTAAAAATGAATCTGTAGTCATAGCATCAATTCCGGTTCAGGACTTCATCGAGGTTTAAAATCATACTGCATACCAGAGTCCAGGCAGCATGCTCAGGGTCAGGTATCGTTTCATCCCGCTTCGATTCACCGGCGGACAGTAACGCCTTTGCCTTGTCTATATCCGAAGTGTATGCGGCCAGGGAAGTATCGTAAACCTGCAGAATCGTATCGACCTCTCCGGTGGTTGGTTTTCTTGCAGTGGCGAGTTCAAATCCGAAACGCACTTTGGATTCCGGTTCCGGGCCACCTTCGTTAATGATTTTCCCGGCCAGATGCCTGGATGCTTCTATAATCTGGATGTCATTTAATGCCGCCAAAGCCTGCAAAGGCGTATTGGTCGCCGGCCTTTTCAACACACAGGTTTCCCGGTTCGGGGCATCAAAAATCACCATCGCCGGATGTGGTGCCGAGCGTTTCCAGTAGGTATAGATACTTCGGCGGAAAAGCTTGCCTCCATGGTCCTGCACAAATTTCGGATTACCTCCCAGTCCTACTTCCGCCCACAGACCCGGCGGCTGATACGGCTTCACTCCGGGGCCACCAATCTCACGCACCAGCAACCCGGAAAGCGCAAGGGCATTGTCACGGATCATTTCCGCGGTAAGCCGGAAACGCGGGGCCCGCGCCAGAAAGCGGTTTGCGGCGTCCTTCTCCAGATCCCCGGGGCGCACGAAGGACGACTGTCGGTAGGTTTGAGACATAACGATTTTTTTGACCATCCGTTTCAGATCCCACCCGCTTTCGCGGAAATCCACAGCCAACCAATCCAATAGTTCCGGATGAGAAGGAAAGGCGCCCTGTGCACCGAAGTCACCGGGAGTAGCCACAATGCCGGACCCGAAGAACAACTGCCAGAGTTGATTTACCGCTACACGGGAAGTCAGAGGATGCTCCGCGGAAAACAACCAGTTAGCCAGAGTCAGGCGGTTCTGTGCTGCACCTTCCGGAAGTGGCGGCAAAACCGCCGGAGTTCCAGGCAAAATCTCTTCTTCTTTTTTCGGCGCGTCATATGCTCCGCGATCCAGAACGTAGGTCATTCGCTTTTTGGCCTCGGGATTATCCTGCATGACCATAGTGGTAGTTTTACCCGCTATCAATTGCTCGCGCTCCAATAACGCCGCTACATGTTTACTTCGTGCCTCCCGGTATTCTGCACTATTGACGGAAAAGAAACTCTCAGTGAGGAACCGGCGCTGGACGGTATTCCGTTTTGCCCCGGCTGTTGCGAGAGCCTCCTCAATGCAATCAGCCATTGCCCACCGGATCTCATTCGGTTTCAAGACACGATCATAGATTTTTATGTCATCGAGACTGCCCCTGAAAAATGAGGCATCTTTTCTCCCGCCGATTCGAAAGGGCACGGTATTTGCCATAGTGGATTTCAGGGCCTCGGCACTACTCTGCACCGAATGACTCGCTGACTCTCCGTTAATATAGATTTTCACATTGGATGCCTTCCCACTGCCATCATAAGTCACCGCGATATGTTGCCATTGTCCTTTGCCAATCGCTTCGTCCGTTATCACTTTGATCGCATCTTTTGGCCACGAGCCAACCAGGTGAACACCCGGACGGCCTTTTTCTATCCAAAGATCATAGCCCCGATAATTTCGTGACTTGTCCATTTTTGATAAGATCGCCCCGGTGAAATCCGAATCGATTTTTACCCAGGCTGAAAGCGTGAATTTAGACTTGTTCGTGTAGTCCGCTATACCCGGTACAGGAAACACAGTGGCACCATCAAATTCGATGCCGCGGCCGTTTTTTCCGGCCACGGACCTGATCCCGGTGGTCCCGACAGCATCCTTTTTCCCCTGGATGTCTGCGAGGAGGTTTCCTGAATTCTCATCCAGAGGAAAGTAGTGCTTCAAATTTTTAAACTGCATTTCGTTATCGGTCGCCGCATCTGCGTCACCGGTATGGTCTTTCAACCACCTGTTAAATTTCACCTGCGCTGATGATCGAGCTTTCTCCGCCTTGGTTTTTGACGATTCGATAGTCACATCCAATTCCCGAAGACGGGATTCCTCCCGTGATGACACCACCTCAACAAACGGCATTTGATTCCCCTTACGGGTTTGCATACCCGGATCCGCCGTGTTGTTAAAGTAGGCATAAAAACTGTAGTATTCCTTCTGTGAAATCGGATCGTATTTATGATCATGGCACTGGGCGCATTCCATACTCAGACCCAACCAAACATTGGCGGTAGTTTTGACCCGGTCCGCTACGTAACTGACGCGCAATTCCTCGGCAATAGCACCACCTTCATCGGAGGATGGATGATTGCGGTTGAATCCGGTAGCGATTTTCATGGAAAGCGACGGGTCGGAAAGCAGGTCGCCCGCTATTTGTTCAATGGAAAACTGGTCATACGGCATGTTCGAATTATAAGCATTAACTACCCAGTCTCTCCACGGCCACATGTCACGGGGGCCGTCGGCATGCATCACCGACGTATCACCGTAGCGCGCTGCATCGAGCCACATTAAAGCCATTCTCTCGCCGAAATGAGGAGAATCGAGCAAACGATCAACCTGTTTTTCGTAGGCATTGCTGGATTCATCGGACCGGAATTCCGACAGCTCTTTCAACGAAGGTGGTAATCCGGTGAGATCAAAACTCAAGCGACGCAGCAAAGTGCTCCTGGCGGCCTCGGGAGAGGGTTGCAATCCCTCCTGCGCAAGGCTGGACTGAATAAACGCATCAATCGGTTCCCCGTCAGAATCCGGGGCCCTGACTTTTTGAGGCGCCACAAAGGCCCAGTGTTCCGACCACACAGCCCCCTGCTCAATCCACTTTTTCAGTAATTGTTTTTCTGCCGCATCAAGCGGCTTTTTCGCTTCAGGCGGAGGCATGATATCATCATGATCATGGGAGATGATTCGCTGCCACGCTTCACTTTGCGAAAGGCTACCCGCCACAATAGCAGAACTCGCAAAAGCGCTTTCCCTGACATCGAGACGAAGCTTAGCTTTGCGATGTTCTTCATCGGGGCCGTGACAAAAAAAACATTTTGCCGAGAGGACCGGACGAATATCGCGACCGAAGTCCACTGTCTCTTCATCTGCTGTAGCCAGCGAAAAGAAGAGAAAGCCGAAAACAGGAAACAGAAACCGGCAGCATTTCATTTTCAAAGCTACACTGAGCGAAGGCTCGTTCTCAAGAGACGTAATAATCCAAAAATTCGGGAGTAAGATCTCAAAGGCTCTGCAAATAGTGCAGTAATGAAGCGAACTCGTCCAGGGTCAGATCATCCACCAAATTACCCGGCATGGTCGAAAACGGACGCACTGTTTTCATTCTGATCTGATTTTTCTCAAGCAGAACCGCATTCCCCGCCTGATCAATCACTTCGATTTTCGAATGGAAATCCTGTCCGGTAAAACCGAAGTATACTTTATCATTCTGCATAACAAACTGGTAGGTTCTAAATCCGGAATTAACCTCTTCATTGGGTGTCAATATTCCGGAAATCAAATCAGCCCGGCTCAGACCGGCAAGTTGCACCCCTCTCTTCGAATGACATGTGCTACAAAGCTTATTGTATATTGTTTCGCCTTTTTCCGGATCTGCACCCGCTCGCACTTTGGCTATTTCTTTTTCGATCACCTGCCGGGAGATTGAATCCAGTGTTTGTCGTTTTTCATCTGAGGTAACATCTTCCGACTGGGTAACTTCATCTACGTTTTCCAGAATCTTTTTGAGAACCGGATTCTCGGTATCTTTGATCACCAAAACCAAAGAACGGAAGGACTCGCCATCTTCTACCTGTACCGTATCAAGAAGATCTGAAATATAAGTTTTACTGGTGCTACGGGACTGGACATCTTCCAGAATCGAAACCAAAATCTCCCAGGCAAGAATCCTTTCATTCGATACTTCAAAATTCGATTTTTTCGCCAGCCAATCCAACTGGGCTTCCCAGGTCGTGTTCTGGACAACCAACTGACGAACTTCTCTTTGCTCTTTGTTTAAATTGTCAGGCAACGAAATGAACTCAAAAGAATCCCGCATGGCCAACATATCCGTTGAACGAGCCAACATGGCGCAGGCTGAAAGCCGGTTTTCCATAGTTTCCGCCGGGTCTTTTACTATACCGGTTAGAAAGCTCAAAGCATTATAGGGAATCGACGATCTCGATAACAACTGAAAGGTTAATTCTTTGAGTTCCGGAATGCTTTGAGCAGAATCCACGACTTTCACCATATTTTTCACCTGGATATCGTTACGGGCCAATTCCGCGAGCAATATTTCTTTATCAAACCGGCCGTTTTGGAACAGACCTTCGATATAGCTGGCGATATCGGCACTTCGCTTCCACAGTTGCCCCTCTTTGTCCCGATAAAGCCGGCCCAGCGCGGATACGCAAAGATGCCTGAACTCACCGGAGGAAGTCCGGTCAATCCGTTTCATTAAACCATCGACCACCTCATCCTGCCGCATCGCGGATAGCTCTTCCAAAGCCAAATCCCACTTCAATGGGGCGTCCGGCGCATCGAGCAGCCGGAATGCGTCGCCGGGCTCGAGGACCGCCGACCGACTAAATCGAACCAGCTCTTCATTTCTCAACCTACCGCCGGTGATTGTTGCCGATGAAAGTATATGAAATGGTATATCTTTCCGGTTCTTGTACGCGGCCACCTCCGCAAGAGGTTGAATCACACCGGTATCGGGATTCGAAATTCTTATATATTGAAATATAGCTTCAACGGGATGCAGCACAATTTTCGATTCTTTCTGTAGTTCCGAATAGTGGCCGATTTTTTTCCAGCTTCTGCCATCATTGGAGCCTTCGATCCAATAGGCACTGGCCGGCACATCGGCCCAAAACACCGCAATCGAATCAATTTCCACCGGTGCGGAAAGCGAAGCGTGCCACCAGTTGAATATTTCGCCCTTCTCTGCTTCCCATGCCGTAGCGGGATCACCATCTACAGCGAGAAACGAATCAATCGACGAAGAGAGTGTTGTTTGCCCCGTGAGCAGGTTTCGACCGGGCCTCAACGGCTTCCTGTCATTCAGTTCACGAAGTTCTTCGGTAACAAAGTACTTTTCCGGCGATTCCCCTACCGCACGAATCAGACCTTTGGTGAGCATGTCGAGAAAACCGGGCTGGGCCATCATTTCACTGTGGTCTCCGATCGCCGAAACGAATACAGGAGTTTTCGCTTCACCGTATGGATGAAGCCACGCCACTGGGCTGGCACTTTCCCCTTCTCCGGTTTTCACCTTTGCTATAATTTCGGAAGAAGCGTCCAAATCGCGAACTACTGGCAATCTCCCCCTTGTTTTCCAGGTCCCGGAATCTTGAATCTCCAGATCCTGCGATTCACCGGACGATGCAATACCTGCCCCGCAAAATTTTGCCCATTGTCCTTTCGCATCAGGATAGCTCAACAACGCACAATGAATCAGAACTGCAGGAACGCCGTTCCGGTGGGGTTGGAGAATGTTTTCAATCCAATCGGGATCGGTAGCTTTCGGGATACACTCATTGTGAATCACCACATCATAACCGTCCGCCCAATTTTTTCTTGAATAGATGGAAATTCTGGAGTTTTCACTTCTATCCTTGTGGTGAATCACCTGCCATTCGATCGGAATCCGGCACCTTTCGCTAATCCCGGCTGTAATGATCCCTTTCTGAACTTCGTAGTCATGACAGCAACCACCCGTGACAAGAAGCACCTTCAGCTTTTCCCGGGACTGAGTTTGACCCCATGCCACAGAACTACCTCCTGACAGTATTACCAAAAGGCCGCTTAAAAAGCTACAGCGAAGAAAAAGATTCAAACTACGACTATGATTACTGCAAAAAATTCTTCCTCAAGCAAAAGTCATCATGAGAACTAACTTCGCCATGATATTCATAATGGCTGCTACGTGAAAAAATCCAACTTTCCCTTTTCACAGTCAAAAAAGTACACAACTCTAAAAGCCTCAATCACAGCCAGTTGGTAATTACCAATTTTCTGATTTTTATGAAACTAATTTTACCCCTCAGAGCGTTCATAACTCTGTTTTTCATCCTGATTTTCGGTAGCGAAATTTCGTCTGCCGACGAATCCAACTCTGCGAAAAAAATACAACTGCCCATCGCCGATATCCTCACCGGAGACGAAACCGATGAATCGGAGGAGATCAAACGGCTGGAGGGTTTGACATTTCAACAACTGGAAAACAACCGTGCCACCCGGAAACTTCTGATCGATTACCTTTTGGAGGAGGGAAAAGTACGGGAAAACCCCAAAGGAACTCTCGATTTTCTTGACCACCTCAATGACATCGGAAGAGAAGCGATCAAAGCCGAAAACCGGACCAGAACGCAGATGTTTACCATCATATCAAAAAACGAAAAACGTTCGATCGCCTCGGTAGGAAGGGAATTTCACAAAAGTCTGCAGGAAGATTCAGAACAGGAACCGGAGAGCGAAGAGCCGCTGGAAATTTTTACCTCCCTGCTCATCAATACTCCGTTATCTCTGGATCAGGACTTCGTTTTTCAGATGGTTAATGGATACCTGCACTCCCTGGGGTATGGAGACGTCAAATTGAAACCGGACGGTGACCGCTACACCATTCTCGGCAAACGGGACTTCGGATCAGGAGCCATTTCGGTAGCTATAGAGAAACGCTACCCGAATTCAAAAGAATCTATAAAAGACGGAACAATTCTCTTCGATGTAGGCGGATCAAACGGATCTATCCCTCCCAATACAATCGCTTTGGAAGGTATCTCGATTGTCGTAAATCCCGCCAATCCCGTCGACGAACTTACCGTGTCGCAAGTTGCAGATATCTTTGCCGGAAAAGTTTCTTCCTGGTCAAAATACGAAAACGGAACTGAAGAGGAGATATCCGTGCTTGTTCCCACAGCCCGCCCCGGACTGGTCGATCAATTCAGAGAGACGGTGATGAACCCCGAAAAAGAATCACTGCAAACTACAGCGGCATCCCAACCGGGTAGTGATCTGTTCGAGCTTCTTGCCTCACAACCCTCTGCGATTACGATCTGTCGTCCAGGCGAGGTCACCGACAACATGAAAACGGTCAGAATCAAAGATTCCTCTGATTCTATAGGTCTTGCCCCGAATGCAATCAGGCTGAAATCTCTCGACTACCCGTTACTCCGGCTGGTCAGCGTTCGCGCTGAAGGAAAATCCAACAGCTATATAGATGATTTTATCACTTTTTGTCAAAGCACTGCCGGACAGGCGGCGGTCTCAAAAGCCGGCTACATCGGGAACGGGCCGATTACCGATGAAAAAGTCGCGCAGGCCTACCGGCAACGCCTGATCGACGACCCGCAAATACCTGCGGACTACAAAATGCTGGTCCGCAAAGCAAACCGTCTGCATTCCCCGGCAAACTTCCGCTTTGTGCCCGGTACAACAACATTTGAACTGACGGATTATTCTGAAGCAAATCTTCGCCAGTTGATTACCTATCTGAGGGCACATCAAAGTCAAAATCCGAAGGTAATCCTTGTCGGATTTGCCGACAGTCAGGGTGATTACGATGCCAATAAGATATATTCCAAAAAAAGAGCGGATTCTATAGCGGATAAACTCAAAGAGGAGGGAATCACCAACCTGGTGACCGAAGGGTTCGGTGAAGAAATACCTGTAGCAGACAACTCTAAAGAAACCGGTCGAAACGCCAACCGCCGGGTGGAAGTCTGGATCGAGTAAATTCAACAGGGTACAGTTTTATATCGCACCCTGTTGCACCGGCACTCATGGTGCCTCTTTCAACAGCAACCCCATGTCGGCGATATTCTTCAAACCGTTGCGAATTTGGTCAGTAATCATTGCATCCCTTTCGGCCTCGTCTTCCGGAAACGCCATACCTTCAGCTATAGTAAGTGAACCGTCTTCCACTGCGGCCACGATCAGGGGTACTACATCTTCCACAGAACGGCTGCCATCGAAACTACACAGGAGAATTCGCGAAAAGGGATCCACTGTATAGTTGATATGACGCAAAGTGAATACCGATTCGTCCGTCTCTGCCTGAAACCGGGCGAGCGGATTTATCACCGGTTTTTCGCTGATTTCTGTAGTAAAGTTTCCTCTCTCGGCATGCAGTTCCACACCGTCAGTCGTAGCAGCTGCCAAAAGGACTTCCGCTATCGACTCTTCGACAACATCGCGGTCTCCCGGTACCAACTCCAGCGTAGCTTCAACCAATTCATCGAATAACAGACGGTTGGGCCAGTTTTTTGCCAGAACATACAGCGCTGCCTTTGCTGCAGGCGAGGAAGTAGTTAGACCTATACCTTTGGCGCTGTGATAGGTTTCCGGTTGTTCAGTAAATTCCGGTTGGCTCTGAAAATCCCCGAACGCTGATGAATACAGATTTCGGACAACATCAGTGCCCAGTTCCGTATTGATATCGTGACGCTTCGAACAAATCAACGATTGCCGAAACATACGAAAAACAGCGAAATCAAGAAGCTGTTCGGATTCAATGCGAGCCTCGTTTGAACCCGCATCCTCCTGCTGCAACCGGTCCAGAGCTGCAGGGTAACGGTTCAAATACATGGAGGAAAGCTCGGCCTCACACACGAACTGCAAATCATGATCATCAAGACGTTCCGCAAATTCATGAAAATAGCAGGGTTGATTATCCTCTTCCAGGTGCTCGTGTGCGATGTAGTAGTCGCCGGTGCTGTTAACCAGCGACTGCTCACCCTGCAGTAACGACGCATAGCCTTTCAAATTTGCAGGCACCGATTGCATCACCAGAGGAATCACCTCTCGCGCCAGGTTTACTTTATCCTGCGGACTCTTCAACTTTCTCGTCTCATACAGCATCATTTCCCTCGTCAGCTTTCGAAGATTCCAACCGGGAAAACAATTGTAGCTGATGAATGCTACACCATTTTCACTGAGCAGCGATCTCACCACTTCCAGCATCCTGTGTTGTTCCGTTGAACTAATCCAGGAATACACCCCGTGCGCAATAATATAATCATACTCGTCATCGGGAAACTCAGCTGTCGTAAAGTCAGATTGAATCAGATCAATATTTTTCAGACCGGCGGCGGCGGCAGCGCTTCTGCCCTTGTCGATCTGGATAGAGGAAAAATCAATTCCACAGCATTTTGCCTTTGGCAATGTCGACGCGATCGAAAGAATGTTCCCCCCGTCTCCACAGCCCAGTTCCAGTATTCGAGCCGTTTCAACATCGGCAGTTTCAATACCAAAGATTCGTGCATTAGCTGCAATTACCCCGGGATGGGCGTGACGGCGGGGAAAGCCGAGATAAGGAAGCTCATCATACGTGCTGGTAGACATAACTATGAACTATCATCCACAGCCGTGAATTACACGAAAAAAAAGCCGTTCAAGAAGGAGGCGAGAGCAGGAATCGAACCTACGATGGAGGTTTTGCAGACCTCTGCCTTACCACTTGGCCACCTCGCCGTTGAAAAAACCAGACCACTGAGCCGGAAAAAGTTGGAGGCGAGGGCGGGAATCGAACCCGCGATGGAGGTTTTGCAGACCTCTGCCTTACCACTTGGCCACCTCGCCAACTTTTTTTGATGCGCAAGCGCGCCTCCAATTTACGATTCCACGAGCCCAGTGTCAATGAAATTCGTCGGAGATTTTTAAGATTAGTTGATTATTATACAATCATACCCGCAGCGACTGTTTCGTTAGTTTGTAGATCAATCAATACAAAACTACCCGTAGCACGATTTCTACGGTAACTGTCAAATAACAAAGGAGATGAAGTGCGAATTGACACACGACCGATCTCGTTCAATCCAAAATCACTGTCGTCTTCAATTTTGTGTAGAGTATTTATATTTACTTTATACTTCACTTCCTGCACTACAGCTTTCACCTCTTTTGTGGTATGGCGGAGGTAGTATTTTCCACGTGGGATCAAATTTTTCGTTTCGGAAAACCAACAAATCATCGCTTCAATTTCCTGACTCTTTTTGGGAGGATTGTTAGCTTTTACAATCATATCCCCGCGACTCACGTCGACATCGTTCTCCAGCGTAATAGTGCTGCTCAGAGGCGCAAAAGTCTCCTTTTGCGGCCCTCGAAAATCTTCGATCGATTTTATTTTCGACTTAAATCCGGAGGGCTCAATTACCACTTCATC
Organism: Verrucomicrobiales bacterium; assembly: GCA_029213025.1. Classification (GTDB taxonomy): domain Bacteria; phylum Verrucomicrobiota; class Verrucomicrobiia; order Verrucomicrobiales; family DEV007; genus Arctic95D-9. The sequence continues at coordinate 15,802 of JARGOZ010000004.1, read as the reverse complement.
GCCCGGACGAAATACTCCTCCGGCAACCCTGCCTGCATAACCACGGAAATCGTGATATTCGTCTGAATGAGGACGAATCACCCACTGAACAGGAAACCTGGCTTCAACATGGTTCTGATCGGTTCCTATATATACATTTTCCAGATGGTAAAGCATCGACGGCCCTTCATACCAGGGCATATTTGTCGAATGCTCCACTACATTATCGCCTTTCAGAGCACTGATCGGAATCGGTGTCATATCGACGATATTATCGAGACGGGAGGCAAATGTTTTGAACTGATCTACGATTTTATCGAAGGCAGCCTGATCATAGTCCACCAAATCCATTTTATTTACCGCCAAAATAACGTGACGAATTCGCAGCAGGTTGGCAATGAAAGCATGGCGCATGGTTTGCTCAATCACTCCGTGCCGGGCGTCCACTAGAATGATCGCAAGGTTAGCTGTCGAAGCACCGGTGACCATGTTCCTTGTGTACTGGATATGCCCGGGGGTATCCGCAATGATAAACTTTCTTTTCGGAGTCGCGAAGTAGCGGTAAGCCACATCAATAGTAATGCCCTGCTCCCTTTCAGCCCGCAAACCATCGGTGAGAAGCGCGAGGTTTACATTCTCGTCGCCACGGTTCTTTGAGGTCTTTTCGACGGCCTCCATCTGGTCGTCGAAAGTGTTTTTCGAATCATACAGCAGCCGGCCGATCAATGTCGATTTACCGTCATCCACGCTCCCCGCTGTGGTAAAGCGGAGTAAATCCATATTGAGATAACCTTCCGTAGAAAATGTTTCTTCTTTCATCTTTATAATTTTGTAAAATCTATATTTTCGACTTCCAGTTCTAGAAATATCCCTCTTTCTTACGGTCTTCCATTGCGGTCTCTGACCGTTTATCATCCGCCCGGGTTCCGCGCTCGGTCTCTCTGGCTCCGGCAACTTCGTGAATGATTTTATCAATCGTGTCGGCATCGGATTCGACAGCCCCGGTGCAGGTCATATCACCAATAGTCCGGAACCGTACCTGTAGTGTTTCGACTTTTTCACCCTCCTGAGGCATCACGATTTCCGACGTGGCCAGAAGTGAACCATTGCGGTGTACGACTTCACGCTGGTGGGCAAAGTAAAGATTGGGAAGAGGGATTTCCTCCGCTTTGATATACTGCCAGATATCCATTTCCGTCCAGTTGGAAAGCGGGAAAACCCGGAAGTGTTCCCCGTGATTTTTTCGCCCGTTGAATATATTCCAAAGTTCAGGTCTTTGATTTTTCGGGTCCCACTGGCCAAAATCGTCACGATGAGAAAAGAATCGCTCTTTGGCCCGCGCTTTTTCTTCGTCGCGACGTCCACCGCCAAGAGCTGCGTCATACTGGTTTTCTTCCAGGCACTCCAGCAATGTCACGGTTTGCAGAGAGTTCCGGCTCGCATTTACCCCCTTCTCCTCTACAGCTGTCCCCTTATCAATCGAATCCTGAACCAGGCCAACGATCAGATCAGCTTTCAGTTCTTTGGCGTATTCATCACGGTATTTTATCGTTTCTTCGAAATTGTGTCCGGTATCTACATGAACCAGAGGAAATGGCAGTCTCGCCGGATAAAAGGCTTTGCGCGCCAGGTGAGCCATCACTATGGAGTCTTTCCCCCCCGAGAACAGCAGGGCGGGCTTTTCAAATTGCGCGGCCGTTTCGCGGAGCACATAGATTGCTTCGGACTCCAGTTGCCGAAGATGATTCACTCGATAGGATGGGATCTCGTTATCTTCCATGGTAGTGTGTGTATATAGTAAATATTATTTTTGAAAATGCGGGTGCTGTTTCAGCGCTTCAATCAGCCTGTCAATCGATTCAGATTCGGTCAGCACTTCAGTATCAATCACGAGGTCCACGCCCTCTTCCGGCTCTTCGAACCCGGATCGCTTACCGGTAAAACTCTCCACCATCCCGGCATCGGCCCGCGCATAGATACCTTTGGGATCCCGTTCATTACACGCCTGGTAAGAGGCTTTTACATATACCTCGAAAAAATCATCGGCACCAATAATGTCGCGTGCCAGAGTTCGCAGTTCGTTATTTGGCGTTATGAAAGAGGCAATCGTAATGACTCCGGTGTCAGCAAACAATTTTGCTACTTCAGCTACACGGCGAATGTTTTCCTTACGGTCATTATCGGAAAAACCCAGATCCTGGTTTAATGCGGATCGTATATTGTCCCCGTCGAGCACCTTCACGAGTTTCTTTTCGTTGTGCAAATGCCGCTCCAAAAGAAAAGCCAGAGTACTCTTGCCGGAACCGCTCAAACCATACAGCCAGATTACAAAACCTTTCTGGCCGAGGAGCGCCTCTTTAGCCTCCCTCGGAAGCATTTCATCGAAAGTCGTGTAAATGTTGTCAGGGTTACACATGGCAGCAAAAAAACAGATAGATCGGAATCGCCTCAGGTTTTGATGTTAGATCTGAAAATCTACATCCTCGTTTAAACCACACTCCCGCTTCAGACCAAAAAAGCGGGTTTCTTCGACTGTCATGCCGTCAGTCAATTTCCTGGTCGTATGCCAGTCGCCAATTGATACATATCCCTCATCCCATAACGGGTGGTAGGGCAGCTTATTCTCTACCAGATATTGACCTACATCCATATCGGTCCAGTCGACGATAGGATGGATTTTGATTCGGCCCCTTTGGGATACCACTGCAGGCATGCTTTGGCGGGAGCTGCTTTGCTGCCGACGCAATCCACTGAACAATGCTTCGATACCCAACTCATCAAGGGCGCGGTTCATTGGTTCCACTTTGTTCATGTCATTGTACTTTTCAATACCTTCGACACCGTCTTCCCAAAGTTTCCCGAACCTCGCTTCCTGCCACGCCGGGGTGAGAGGATTACTGTATATTTTGAGATTCAGTTTCAACCGCTCTGTTAACTCATCAATAAAACGGTAGGTTTCAGGAAAAAAGTATCCGGTATCAACAAGAATCACAGGAATATCAGGATACTGCATGGTAAGCATATGAAGAGAAACCGCCGACTGGGCACCGAAACTGGAGCTCATGGCGATCTTTCCGGGAAAGGTTTCCAGCGCCCAGGCAACCCTTTCCTGCGGGGACGACTTCTCCAGGCGCTTTGCCTCTTCAATCAGGTTAATCCCGTGTTTCTTTTCCAAATCAGCCATTGAATCCGGCACGGCGGTATCCTTCTTCCGGGCCGAAGAAACATTTTTCTTCGGACGGGAGATCTTCTTTTTCACAACTGTAGAAGGCTTTGACATACTAAAATCCGTTAACCAGATCGGAAAAGTCGGGAATTAAATCCGCGCAAAATAAAACCGCAGTGGAGACAAAGGTCAAGACTTTTGTGCACGCCGCGTGCACCGGGGGCGATAATGCCTGGATTTAACAGGGTACAATCCCGGACTTAACAGGGTACAATCGCTCTATTTTTCGTCAGCGAGACCATCCATTTTACTGGCGATTGCCCCTTTCGGTGCTTTAGGCCACGGCGTTTCGCCCGGGGCCCACTCTTTGGGCTGTGTGGAACGAATCTCATCGACGGTTTTTATCAGCCATTCAGGCGGGTTTTCGTTCTCCTGTTGCCCGTACACGTAAGGCTGAGGCGGGTCCATCAAAAGCGGCTTATCCCCGAGAGGCGGTCGCTCATTGCCGACATGCTCAACCCTCTCTTTCATCGCTTTCACCAATTCAGGCTGGTCTTTAGCGATATCTTTCTGCTCGCCGGGATCGTTCACGATGTCGTAGAGGGCATCGCCCATCAATTTGTAATTTCCGGCACGAATCGTGGGCAGACGCACACTGCCTTTCACATCATATATAATTTCATCGCGGGGGCTTTCCGAATCGCCAAACAACATCCCGGTCATATCATGGGCATCGACTTTTCTCTCCTGCTCGTGACTTCCCCCGGCGAGATTGATAAAGGTTGAGTAAAAATCGGTAATAAACATCAACCCGTCTTTGGTACTTCCCGCTTTGGTGTGCTCGGGCCAACGAAGTATACACGGCTGCCGAACGCCTCCTTCGAAAGTAGTGTTCTTCGTTCCGCGATAAGGATAACTCATTTCTTCGAGGACCGGCCCGTTGTCGTTGGTGAAAATCAGTAGTGTGTTATCCCGGAAACCGTTTGCGTCGATTGCCTTGACGATTTTCCCGACTCCCTGATCCAGGCTTTCCAGCATAGCATCCCTCGGATCCATAGTCTCTTTTCCTTTCGGCACATCGAGGGGGCCGTGGACGGCATTGAAAGCGACATACATAAAGAACGGGCGGTCTTTGTCTTTCTGCGCCTCAATGACTCGAACAGCTTCGTCCGCAAACAATTCGGTAGCATATCCCTCCTCCTGAAGAGGCTGCTGGTTCCGGTGCCAGTCATATACAGCAAAGCGCGCCGGCGCATTATGAACGATCGATTTGCTATAGTAACCTATCCCCCAACCATAGTGGCCGTATTGGTGCATAAACCCCTGCCCCATTGGCAAATGCTCGGGCAGCCATTCTCCCAGATGCCATTTTCCCACCAGGGCGGTGTAGTAGCCCGCCTCTTTCAGTGCTTCAGCTATAGTTCGCTCTTCAGTATCGAGAGCGTGAATTCTCCGGGTTTCCTCACCGCTCTTTGTCTTAGCCAGAGTCATGCCCAGTTTTTCCAGGTAGCTCGGCTTGCCAAAATCTTCGGTCCTCCAATCACTCCAGGAACGAAAAGCGTAGCGCCCCGTGAGGAAAGCCGCCCTTGTCGGAGCACACACGGAATGTGTATAGAAACTGGAAAGCCGGGTACCTTCGGCAGCCAGAGCGTCCATATTGGGAGTCAGGGCTTTTTCACTGCCGTTGAATCCCGGTTGAGCCCAACCCATATCGTCAGACATGATAAAGACGATATTGGGACGACTCCCGGTGAGATCATTTCCAATGAGATTCGAAGAAATCAACAGAGAGAGTAACAGGGAAAGAAATCGGTATGTCATAGAATTTGGAAAGAAGAAAAATATTAACAAAGGCAGCCCGGCAAAGAAGAAAAACTTATCCCATTAAGTCAGCAATCGGCAAACCGCCATCCGTGATTGGAACCGGTCGATCGCCATCGTAGAGATATTCCCGTGGATCAATCCCGAGCGCAGCCAGCGCCGTCGCAAAAAAGTCAGGCACACTCACCGGACTTTCGATGACGCCCTGAGAAAACTCGTCGGAAAGGCCGTAAGCCCCTCTATGGTTAAGCCCCCCACCTGCCATGACATTGGTAAAACATTTTGATTGGTGACCACGACCTCCGCCGGAATCAAATCCACCCGGACGCCCAAATTCCGAATTAATCAAAATCAGCGTTTTATCCAACATATCGTGCTCTTTCAAATCTGTAATCAGGGTGGAAAGCGCCGCATCCAGATCCTGAATCAGCAAGTGTTGGTTTAGCTGGCCGGCATTGTGGGTATCCCAACCGGTCCCGTTTTTGAAATTATCGCTGTAGGAAACTTCCACGAACCGAACTCCCGCCTGAAAAAGCCGGCGCGTCAGCAGGCAGCGTTGACCAAATTCGCTGCCATAAGCATTTCGTAAGTCCGCAGACTCAGAATCGAGATTGAAAACTTTCATGAATTCAGGACCGGAGAGTCGCAGACTTTCCTCCAAAGCAGAATCGTAGTCAGCGAACTTTTGATCGTCTCCAAACCGTTTCCTGCCGCCCTCTCTTACCAGACCGAGCAACTCCTCCCGGCGGGACTTTCTCGAACTGGTCAGCCACCCGGGCGAAGCAAGCCCGGCCGGGCCGGATTGGATATTCGAGGTGTAAACAAATCCAGCCTGCGGTCCGAGAAATCCGGGTCCCCTCACAATATTCGGATACCCGAGCACCATGTAGGCAGGAACGCCTTCCGCTGCCGCACCCCGTTTGTGAGCGACGATCGAACCCAACGAAGGATATGTTACCGTGCCGGATGTCGGCCTGCCGGTGTGCATGCGATTTGTCGCGGCGGCGTGCTCATCGACCACGTCATGATGAAGCGAACGCACCGCAGTGATATGCTCCATCAGCTTCGCCGACTTTGCGAGATGCTCGCAAACTTGTACTCCGGGAACTGACGTATCAATCGAAGGGTAATATCCTCCCGGTTTTTTCGCTACGGCATCACCGGGAGGTTTCGGGTCAAACGTATCAATTTGAGACATTCCCCCACCGAGCCAAAGCATCACGCAGTGTTCAGCTTTTCCAAAGGCTATCGAATCAGAGGCGGCAGTTGCCAGACCGGTGGCGGTCAGTCCACAGGATGCTCCGGCTGTAGTTTTGAGGAAATTACGACGATCCATAGTTCTGTACTATTATCCCCCCAATATCTTTCTCAATCCCTTTAACGCGGTTTGTCCGAAGATGCGAATCACTCTCACCCTCACCGCAGCAATCGTTTCAGGATTGGCCTTGTCGCTGCCGATTCCAACGCTCAGGGATGGAGAAACGGAAACCACAGCTCTTACAGTTTTAACAACAGCCGCACGGCCAGTCACGGTTGGAAGTCCCGTAACCGGAGAAATTCTCTCCAGTCTGATGTGGTGACAATCGACCGGATCGCTCGGTGACCACCAGAACGGTTCACCACGGAAATCGCTCTCACCAGGTTCCGGTAGCAAACAACCGCAACGTTAGAGTGTCAGTCACAATCCTTTTGTCTCTTTGCTTAGCGAATTGATTCGATAAGAGTTTCCCCTCGCAAATCCGCTCCGGTTCATGCCGGGGCGGATTTTTTTTGTTCAGGGTACCATGATCATTTCCGGAGCATTCAGGAGAGCCCAGATCGCGTCTTCGGCTTGCTCGCGCCAGGTTGAACTCAAATACCTGGTCGGAGGATCTCCTTTCCGGGCCAACTCCTCTCTCTCCTGCTTGATCGAGTTGGCGGAGCTATCGAGGTGATTCGACCACGAAACATAAGGAAATCTCTTTTTCTCAGGTTCCGGACCCCATTCCGTTTCGGGAACGATCCGGTAATCAAATCCGTCGGCGAGCAGTTGATGAAAACGGACTTTCTCTTCTTCGGTGGGATATCTGGTCAAAAACTGCAAAAACAGATCTTCGATGAGTTTTTCGACGGATTCCGCTTCAATACACATTCTCGTCAGCTCAGCATCATCGGTCAGCCGGGTCAACCAGCTGCCCATCACTCCGTTCGCCAAAACCCCGGGTTGGATCGGGTTGGGTTCCTCGATCCGGTGTGAGGTCGGTTCCTGCCGTGAATTTCGCCATCCGAACGCCAGCAAAACATCGACAACGGCCTGAATTTCCGGAATGGCGAGACTCGGTCGATCCCTTTCATTGGCCAGAGTAGTGAATTCCCAGGCGCGCTTTGGTTTGCCGAAATTCATAAAATATCCGGGTGCGAGACGTCCCTCCATATCCATCGTTAAAAGACCGAGTTCCATTTCCCTTTGCGCCGTATGCCAGGCATTATCGACAACCTGTTCAGCAGTCATCCGGCGACGATAAGGCCCCTCAAAAAACCGTTCGGCATCGACGAGATTCGTTGGGACATCAATAGCTTTTCGCTGGTACGCTTTAGAATGTAAAATCAGGCTGGAAAATGTTTTCAGGTCATAGCCGCAGCGGATTAATTCGTCAGCGAGAAATGACAGCAACTCCGGATCACTCGGTTTTCGACCTTCCCAGTCATCGACTTTTTCCACCAGTCCAGCCCCCATAAACCGTTTCCAGATCCGGTTTGCTATGACCTCAGCAAAACGACGGGAAAAAGTAACCTCGGCTCCGATCAACTCTCTCAAATCACCTTCACTTTGTAAAACCTCTTCGGGTATTTCCGATACCAACTCTGCAAACGGCCATTCCGGTTTCACCGTCGCTCCAATCTGTAGAGTGACTTCAATCAAAGACTCCCGACCGCCTTTTTGGACGTGTTCAAAAAAGGAAGCAGGGACACTGCTGGTCGAGGGAACCTTGATATCATTCCTCTTCAGCATCGCCGCCATTTCGAACAAATCCTGCTGGGTGGTTTCGTGGTAGGGAGCATCATGACAACGGGCACACTTCATATCGACCCCGAGAAATGCTGTCCCTATGATGTGGGCTTTTGCCGCCATCGGAACATCGTTTTGCGAAGCTACACTGAAACCGGACGCGCCACCGCCCCATGTACTGCCGCGCATCGAAATCAGCTCGGTGGCGAACCGGTCGAGAGGCTTATTGTCGTGAATCGATTCGAGAATCCAATAGCGAAAAGGACCTGTATTATTCAAATTCGGCTTCAGCAAATTCGGATTTTCCGCCAGCACATCCTGCCAGTAGCCCACCCAGTTGTCGGCCCAGCGATCTTCGTTAAGCAGTTTGGAAATCATTTTCGACCTCTTTTCCGGGTCGGTATCTGCCTGAAACGATCGGACCACATCCAAAGGGGGAGCCACGCCCACCGTATCGATCCAAACCCGGCGCAGGAAGGTCAAATCATCCACCACTCCGGACACCTCGCCCACATCGATGAAGGGTTTATCCATTCGGGCTCCCTGTTTGATCCATTTTACCAGAATCGCACGCTCTGAATCTGTAAGTCCCTCGCCGGTTGGCGGCATTTTTTCATCACCGGCACTTTCCTCCACCAGCTCTATCAAAAAGCTTTCGTGCGGATCCCCCGGAACCACCGCCGGAATACCGGATTCCCCGCCTGCGAGCACACTCTCCCGGTTTTGGAGGTTCAAATCGCCCTTTTCTTTTTCGCCGTGGCACCGGTAGCAATGTTCCGCGAATACTGGACGGACTTGCCTGTTGAAGAAGGAATCAGCCGGCCCTGAATTTTTCCGGGCATGATCTATCCTCGCTTCGATAAATTTATCGATCGAACCACCGGTTGTTTTACTTTTCACCAGATGCTTAACCGCCAGGGCGTGTCTGTTTTTCCAGTACTCCTTCTGCAGATCAGAATCCCGGCGCCTGTTTTGATCCAGTTCATGAAGTTCCGCCCCTGTTTTCTCAGCAAAACTTTCCCAGCCGTCGTCAGTTAATTCCGGGCCTGGTTTGGGGCCCAGCAATCGAAACATTCCGCCCTTTTCTGCAATGGCGACGCAGCCTTCGCCAAACTCGAGGCGAAGTTTGTTGCCGCCGACCATGACATCGAAGACCACGGTATGTTTTCCTCCCTTACTGACGAAAGACGCTATTTTCTCGATATCATCCATCGCAGGAGGGCGCATCCCCTCCCTTGGCACTTCCGGTACCGGTGCCACGTGGTTGTGCGCACCGCCGCCGCGCTTTGCTCTGGGAAAATCGAGAATCTTCTCGCCGTCGATGAACAGCCGCGCAATCCCGCGGCTTCGAGCTAGGAACTCGTATTCGCCGGGCTCGAGTTCTATTTCCGTCACAGCCCGGACCAAAGCCGCCGTTCCCCAGTCTTCGCGCACGCCCCAGTCGTCAAATTTTGTCGGGATCCGGATAAATCCCATCGCGCTTTGTTCCCATGTCGCCACAGCGGGTTTGATTCGTTTCGGAAAATTCACATGATCGGTCAGGGGTGCATGAAGCGAGAGGTGTAATTTCCCTGGAACAGCCTGCGGAAGAACGAGCGGAGGGTCGATTCTTTTGTATCTGGTCTTCATTTCCGCGCCGGAAATGATTCGGCGATACAACGCAATATCATCCAGCCCTCCGTTAAAAGAATTGCCGATATTTCCGGCCATCATTGAACCAATCCACACCTCGTCGTTATCCACTACCGGTGCAGCTTTTGTTGCGCCACCCATATCCCAGGTTCCTTTAACCTCTTTTCCGTCGATGTAGCCGCGAATGGATTCCGGCTCACCGAAGCGATAGGTGAACGCGACATGGTGCCAGCCCGTATCGACTCCAACCCCGGTCTTCGACGTCCAGCGGTGCCATTCACCCGGCTTCCCGTCCGATGAACGACTATGAAACAGAAAGTTCAACCCGGCGCTCCCGCCTACTGAGCGAAGCCGAAAGGCCCAGTTTTGATTTGTCGTAGCAAAGCCCTTGTTGTAGGTGCGACCTTTGCACAATATCGAAGCCTGCCCATTCAATTTCACCGGATTAACCATCGCTTCGACGGTAATTTCATCCCCGTTATCAAAATCGTATAGCGATCTGTCACCCGTATCCGGAATTTGAATACGCCCGCCGTTTTGCAGACGCAGCGCCCTGTTTTCTTTTGGCAAGAAGGGGTATTCCGGAGCAACCGGCCCACTCATCACCCCTCGATTTTTTGACTCTTCGATTGAATCTTCAAAAGACCAGTGAGCGACCGGTTTGGCCGCTGTGATCTCCTCATGAAGAGAAAAATCTGCGGCAGTAAGCACGGACAGGGAAAAGACAAAGAAAGCTGCAGCAATTAGTAAACGCATAACAGGATACCAGTCCACTCCACCCGTTTCGAAGGCAACCTGGGAATTACGCCACATTTTTACTCCACTCCATAGTAAATAACGGAACCTCTAAAAAATTTGCAACAGACTCGTTTTTTCCCAAACGGCATGACTCACAATGCCCCTACCTCCTGGAGATTGTGATGCGAAAGTTTTTGTTTATACTTTTACTTACCGGAATTATGAGCAGTTCAACCAATACTGTTCTCATTTCTATCGGCATCTCCAATGAGTGATTACTTGCAAAGTAAAATCAGAACTAAATAAAAACCGGAAAGACATCGCGAAAGCTGATGTCTTTTTCCGTACATGAAATTACGATTTCCCCCCGGAATTTTACCGGTTCATCTTCGAAGCAACTATGGCCGAAGCGATGCATATCGTGCCCGAAAAGGAATTGCTGAAATACCGCATCATTACTGAAGGCAGGGAATAATCCGGCCAACTGACATTTCAGACTCAGGATAAGCAAACAGCTCCATACCACGCTTACCGCCTGCATCTTACGTAACACAACAGGGTGTGACCCACCATCTAACAGGGTACAGTGTCACATCCAACAGGGTACAATCGCGCTATACGAGGCGTTTTCTCGTGACAAAATCAGTTATTTTGGGTATGTAAATTAAGACTGAGAACCAGAGTTATTATGAAAAGACAGTTTTTTCTTACAATCACCACACTCTGCTTTTGTTTTTCTCTCATTAGTCCCCTTCAGGCAAGAACCTGGACGAGCACCGACGGAAAAAAAATGCAGGCAATCTTCCTCGGTATCGAGGGTGAAAACTTCAAATTTAAAATGCGCAACGGATCCGAGATCGTTGTTCCAAGCAGTCGGTTCGTCAAAGCCGACCGGGAAGCCGCTCAGCGCCTCGACCGGATTGGCGATGATTCATTCACGGTAGCTTCTGCACGGAAAATCGACAGCCTCCTAGCTACCACTCTCGCAAAAAACGGTTACAAATCGTTCAATGATCCTCTTCCTGATGACTTGTTTGTGCGCAGGGTTTACCTCGATATCATTGGACGAATCCCGACCCGCAAAGAGTTCATGGATTTCGCGCTCAACCCACGGGAAGACAAGCGCCAGGCTTTGATCGACGAACTGCTGCTCCACCCTGGCTACGCCTCCCATCTTTTCAACTATTTCGCCGACATGTATCGCCTTCATGATGATACATTCGACCGGGGAATCCGGATGGAACCTTACACCCAATGGTGGAGAGACCAACTGGCTGCCAATACCCCCTACCACAAAATGGTCAGCGAAATGCTGCTCGCGAAAGGAAACGTTGGCCACAACCCGGCCGCCGGGTTCCTGCTTCGCGATACCGGCATGGAATTCGATGCCTTTGCCAACTTCGGGCAGGTAATGCTGGGTATGGATATCTCCTGCGCTCAGTGTCACGACCACCCGTTCAATGACGATCTCGCTCAGATGGACTTCTACCGGATGGCTGCGTTTTTCGGAAATACCCAGAGAACTATCGCCTATGCCCAGAAAACGGACGAGATGATGATGGTCAACTCACGAGGTCTCCCCACTCAAATGCCCAATGCCCCTCCGGGTTGGAAAAACCAGTTTCTCTCTTTTGCGGAGAACCAGAAAGGCATCAATTTGAAAGATCAGCGAAGCAACTGGTTCAAATATTATGTCGAAGCTCTCGCATGGAATGTTGATGACAATGAGGAAATGGAAACAAAGCTGCCCATGGATTTCCTCGGAAAAGGCGGTAAACCCGGCGAAGTGGTCAGCCCTCGACCGCTAATTAAACCGGCCGCCAAAATGGGCGGAAAGACCCGCCGGGAAGCTCTCAGGGACTGGATGATCGCTCCTGAAAATCCGAGGTTCGCCCTGGTTATTGCGAACCGCATGTGGGGCCGCGCTTTCGGTAAAGCAATTATCGAGCCGGTGAACGACTTCACGGATGACGAAATCCGCAACTGCTCCCAGCCCCAGACACTCGCTTTTCTATCCAGTGAGATGCGCCGCGTAAATTACGATCTCCGGGAATTCATGAGGATTCTCTATAATACACGGGCATATCAATCGATAGCGAGTGAAGAAGAGCCTTCCTTCACAAAAGGCTACTATTTCCCGGGCCCGGTTCTCCGGAGAATGAGAGCGGAACAGGCATGGGATTCTCTTATGCTGCTTTCCAACGGTCCGGAAATTGATTCCAAGAAAGGCCGCGACGGATCATTTTACAAAACACTGCTGAATGTGGATTTTCACACCATCTCCAATGCGGACCTGTGGGACCGTTATGAAGCATGGAATTCCTACCGTGGTCGGAGAATGGCTGCAGCTGTTGCTCCGGAAGGCGATTATCACTCCCCTGATTTTAAAGATGACAAAAATTTGCGGGCGTCAGCTCTGGCTCAGCCCGCAGATCCGGCATCGCTACTCGACACCTTCGGACAGTCAGACAGGATCATTACTGATCAACACAACTATGACGGATCGGTCCCGCAGGTTCTGGCTCTTATGAATGGATCGATTACCGACAATATGACCGGAACATATTCGAAGATCGTCGAAGATCTCAATGTTCTGGACGGACCGGATGACAAAGTTCGCGGAACATTCTTCACCATTCTGAGTCGATACCCGACCCCGGACGAACTTAAAATCGGGCGGGAAATGATGACCTCCTACGGAGATGATGAAGGCATCAGCGATCTGGCGTGGGCTCTCATGAACAGTCCTGAGTTTCTCTACATCCAGTAAAATAACCAGCGAACCTCAACCAGAAAACAAACCATGATGAATCTAGCAGAATTAGCAGGAAAAGATTCCCTGAGCCGTCGGTATTTTATGGAGAAAACTGCAAAGCTCTCTCTCGGAGTGAGCTTATCGGTTCCCTTTTTACCGCGGAACTTCCAGGCCCAGGAAGGGGCCAAAGGTAAGAATCTAATCTACATCTACCTGAAAGGTGGAATGAGTCACCTCGACACGTTTGACGCGAAACGCGATGGAAGTGCAGTGATGGGGTCGACCACCACTCTCAATACAAAAGTCGACGACCTGAAGTTCGGGGGGAATTTACCGAAACTCGCCCAGATGGCAGATAAACTCGCTGTTATTCGGGGGATGAACTCCACAAACGGAGCCCACGAAGAAGGCGAATATATTATGCGCCGCGGGTACAACAAAAGGGCCACGATTGTCCACCCGACCATGGGGCCTTTCGCCGAGAAGATGCTCGGTAAAAGAAACGAAGTGCTTCCGGATTCGGTGATCATCGGGGAAAGTACCTCCAACGCCGGTTGGCTGGATCCTTCCATGAGCCCACTGCCGATTGCAGATCCTGCAGGAGGTGTTCCCAACACGACGATCACTACCAATCAGGAACGCTTCGATCGCCGGATGAAGATGGCAAAAGGCCTCGGTCAGAAGTTCATCGAAAAATACAAATACACCGGACCCGAGTCCTATGTAGAGTATTACGATCAGGCGACAAAACTGCTCAAAAGCGATGAGTTGAAAGCCTTTGATATATCTGGCGAGGACAGTTCTCTTTATGGAACGGAACGACTCGGTCAAGGCTGTCTCCTGGCCCGGAAGCTTATCGAAAACGGTGTTCGTGTTGTCGAAGTGGTCTCCGGAGGATGGGATATGCATATCGGCCTGAGAGAAAGCCTCAACAGCCGCGTTCCGGTTGTTGATATGGCTGTATCCGGTCTGATTAAAGATCTCGAACAGCGCGGCTTGCTCGACTCCACGATTATCGCGATCGGTACTGAATTCGGCCGAACTCCGGATTTTAATATCAACGATGGTCGTGACCACTTCCCTGCTGCCTACTCCTGCGTTCTCGCCGGAGGCGGTATCAAAGGAGGAACAGCCTACAGCGAGACCGACGGTACCGGTAAGAAAGTGAAAGGCCCTCTGGTAAAGCCGGAAGACTTCCTTTCCACAATCGGATACGGACTCGGCATCGACACCTCTGAAGTTGTCTACTCCGCTACCCAGCGTCCATTTACTTTTGGCGGTAAAGGAAAGCCAATTACCGAACTTTTCGGGTAATACAATTTTCCCTGCAGAAATGGCTGCGCATTGTATGATGCGCAGCTTTTTTCGTACCATGACCCACGAGCAAAAGGAACAACACATTCGCCTGCTTTTTGAAAGTTTCCGGAAAGCTACCGGCCGGACATTATGGAGCGACGAGTGGACCAGCCTGGATGATGCCGGTTTGCTCGATGCGGTAGAAAACGCTCCGTGCGTGATCGCATCTCACGGCACCGAAAGCGATCCGGTTTTGAACTACGGCAATCGCACCGCGCTGTCTCTCTGGCAGGCTACCGTGGAAGAATTTACGACCATGCCATCACGGTTGACTGCCGAGCCGATGGAACGCAGCGAACGGGAACGACTGCTCTACGAGGTGACTACTCACGGATTCATCGACAACTACACCGGGGTTCGAATCTCTACTTCCGGCAAACGATTCCAAATCCACAAAGCCACCGTATGGAATGTAATTGATGAGGGTGAAGTCTATAGAGGTCAGGCGGTAGTTTTCTCCGAGTGGGATTTTCTGCCCGAAGAAAATTCGTAACGGAATCCTCTCGCAACTACGCTTTGATCGCAGCTTTCTCTATAATGCCCTCCTTCGTCTCCTCCTGAAGACGCAACTGCCCGCAGGCGGCGGCGATATCATGACCCTTTTCGATTCGCAGGGTCGCCTGAACTCCAGCCTCGGTAAGGATGCGTAGAAAGTTCTTTTGCTGATTTTCCGAAGGCCGCTTCCACGGCAGCCCTTCAACGGTGTTGTAGGGAATTAAATTCACCTTGGCATGCACGGAGCGACACCGGGTTGCGAGAATCTTCGCCTGGCCGGGATCGTCGTTTACGCCTTCGATGAGGATGTATTCAAAAGTGATTTTCTGCTTCTTGTTGGAGCGCCACACATCGAGAGCCTCAAATAACCGGTTGAGAGGGTATTTTTTATTCACCGGCATGATCCGGTCCCTCACCTCATCGGTTGCTCCGTGCAGAGATATCGCGAGTCGAATTTGCATCGGCAGCATCGCGAGTTTCTCAATTTGCGGAGCGAGACCGCTGGTGGAAACCGTCATCCGCCGCGCACCGATATTGATTCCCCACGGGGCGTTTAAAATTTCGAGGCTGTTGGCAAGATTGCGGTAGTTCGCGAGCGGCTCGCCCATTCCCATAAAGACAATGTTCTGAACCCGCTCGCCACTTTCCTGCTCCGCTTTCAGAACCTGCGAAACAATTTCCCCGGAGGTGAGATTACGCGTGAACCCGGCCAGGCCGGAGGCGCAAAACTTGCAATCAAAAGCGCACCCTACCTGGCTGGAAACACACAGAGTTCTGCGATCACTCTTTTCCCCGAACATCGATTGAGAAGCCGGAATCAGAACTGTTTCGATCAGCCGACCATCACCGAGACGAAACAGAAACATCCGGG
>JARGOZ010000180.1 GCA_029213025.1 Verrucomicrobiales bacterium | reverse complement strand
CAGCTATGGTACGCAATCCTGGACTGCCAGGGAAAAGGTGCTGAATAGTTACAAATATTTAACTGCTTTTCAACCATTGTTGACAGGCGCGTTAAGTGAAATAATTAAGTATCGAAAAACTGATTAAACATCCTTTTATCTAATTTGGCACCTCACTCGAGTTCATAGTGGTAGTACTTATCATTTTTCGAATTACCAAATTCGTCATGACTTTAAAAGGCGATAATATTCCTCAGGCGTACCACTGAAAGAAACTTCATTTTTTGATATTAATGTATAGTGAATATTTTTACCTCTATCGATTAGATCCTGGAAAAGTGGGGCCACATAAAATTCTCCCCCCTCCTGATCTTCGGCGGATTTATGTTCGATGCGTGCGAAAGCTTTGAGAAATAATGATACCGTTCGGAAAAAATAAAGTCCCGTACAGCAAAGGTCTGAAACTTTTCGCTTTTCGGTAACCTGAACAGCTCGTTTCAAATGGGGATCGGTTTTATCGGGCAGGACGAATGACCAATGATCACCGTCCCCGTGAAAAACTTCAAGGTATCCATCGATCTTCGACAAATCCAGGGATTCAGGATGCTTAAAATCAGGCCGGATGGTATCAATGTTGAAAATGCTCAGGGGTTCATCATCGATGCCACGAATTGTCCTCAGTGCTATCGCCACGGTTTCCGCCTGCCCGCGCGTGGTTTGATCCATCCTGACAAGATCGACTAGTCCGGGATTTAATCCCAAACCTTCAAGTTCAGTTCGTATAAACGTTACAGTGTCAGAAACATCACGAAAAACGAAAACAAACCTCTCGTGTTCAAAGTAGGCTCGGAAGCCGTTTACGACGTGGGCGAACAATGTTCGCCCACGATAGGGCAACATGTATTTGGGCTGAGTGAACCCCGCATCGGTAAAACGTTGGCTCAGTCCTGCCATCGGAATTACAATCATGAAACGTCTCCCTTCAAATTGTCGATCATAGTATTTTCTGGCTTACCAACTTTTCATGAAGACGAAATCCCGCGCTAAGTAGCATTCGTTGGCGTCGCATGTCATCAATATGGAACGGTAGCATTGAGAAGAAAAGAATAGCGGTCAAAGAAACGATCGCTTCTCTCGGTAAGCAGAACGAATCCACTAACATTTCCCAAAATATGTTCTCAATCAGATCCTCATTTGGAGTCGAGGCCAAATCCCATTCCCATGTGTTTTGGCCTGTGATATTTATTCTTGCTCTCCCCCCAACGATTTTATCGTATTTCCCAATCACTGAATGGCACAATTTTGCTATATCGTAACGCTTATCTCCAAACTGAGAGAAACCGAATTCAGGAATCTCTGCTCGGGGGTCAATGCACAGAATCCGCCGTGCCAGAAAATCGTAAAACATGTTACCGAAAAACAGGTCGCCGTGCCAAAAACAAATAGCCTCAATCGGCGATTCCGGTATAGAACTGAGGCAATCGCTCAAAACACTCTCAAGATTAGGCACGCAACGGCCGTTTATTTTGAATTCGGTTTGCCATCCCAAATTGGATTGCTCAAAGAAAGTATCCAGTCGCTTGCTTGATTTTTGAATCAGCATTTCGTCGTGAAACAATTCTGCAAAGCCGGGGGATGCTTCAGGAGATTCTGAAGCTGGAACAAGGTTATGAAATTTATTAAGTAGCCTCTTGCAGGACTGAAAAATCTCCAGCCATCCGGACACCCCGAGTTCTCCGAATACAAACAGATCCGATAATCCTGGAGCATGTACATACTCCAGGGCATAACCTGCTTTTTGATCCTGTGAAAATAGCCCACCGTATCGGGGCACATAGGGACGCATCGAAACTGGTAGCCCTTCGAACCAACGGCTTTCATTTCTTATTTTTGTTGTTTTGGGAGATGTTTTGTAGACGAACTCATCCTCAACCCTGACGTCGTTAAAATACCGTGACGTCAATGCCGACTTTCTGGAGTCGAAAAACAATGGTAAATGCCCGAAGTCAAACCACTTTTCGGGAACCACTAACTCTAAGTTTTTTTCTAACCCGTAGGCGTTTAGAGCATCTACGAAACTTCGTGTCGCGCACACTTTCGCCAAAAGACGTGCATCCGAGAAATAGAAGTACCCACAAACTAATTTCCGATTTATCAGTTTCTCGGGCGGATCATTGGAGAATTTGACCTGATCACCTTTTTTTTCATCAACAAATGCCCACGGATAATTTGAGAGATCGTTTGCGATAGTTAAGCTGTCAGGCTCAAGAGCCCTATTCTCACCAAACTGAACCAGGGTATCACCGTAGAGAATCTGAATCGCTCCCTCAACCTTGATTATGCAAATTGCTTCACTAATGGCCTCGGTGACTGACAAAGTTTCCGGGAGCCGTATTACATTTATTTCGTATTCAGAAAATTGCTCTGCGTCAAAGGCACTAAGTTCGTAGCCAGCGGGCAAAGTCAAATAGATTGATTTTCTGTCTGCAAGGTGAATCTGAGATTCGATCAATCGTCCAGCGCCAAAAGGCAGCAGTGCGGGTGGTATGCGACCAAACTGCTGAGCCAACTCTTCACTAACTATTTTGGATGAGAGAATTAACAACATATGCCTAACGTTTGCCCGCACTAGTTCTCAATTTTAAGCATTTGTTGAATCTCGTCATACGTCATTTGAACAAATTCGTCGGGACGAATCGTCTTGTCATCCACATAAAACCCCTCAAATCCGCACCATGGTTTACCCACATGGATTTCGTCATAGGGAATGTCGTGCAAGGCAAGCCAGTTGATAAGAGTTGGCAGGGTGTTTGCATTGATCAACCCGATGTTCCCCTTATAGGTCCGCATGTTTCTCGCAGTGTATAAAACAATTTCAAAGTCCAATTCGCGGTATTTTCGAAGTTGCTCTACGACTTCCTTACGTGGCATTTTTTCCTCGTACCTGCCTGCAGAGGAGTTATCGGTCAATGTGTCATCGACATCTATCACGATTCGTTTCATAGAATTACGCTTTACTTAGAGTTGGCTGACTCGAAAGCTTCAAAATCGTTTTGAATTAACTCCTCAAGCAGATCTCCGTTAAGATATCGCGCATACCAATTGAAAGTTTGCTCCAGAGCCTCAAGGCTAGTGTAAACCGGTTCCTCAAAATGGCGTGACAACTTGGTTACATCGACTGAAAGAAACAGGTCTTCTCTGACACGGTTTTCCTGCTCTTGTATGACCAGAGTTGGCCAGATGCCCCTGCAAATTGTTATCACGTCGCGAACCCTGGCGTAAGTGTTCCCCCTGGGCCCCAAATTCCATCCTTCTCCGGCGGGAACGGTTCGTTCGAGGCTGGCCCGGCTAATCTGGAATATGCCTTCAGCCACGTCTAGGACATGTTGAAACGGCCGAGTTGCATCGGCGTATCGAACCCTGAACGGGGTGTCAGTCTCAATCGAACGCATAAGGTCAGGAATTAACCGATCAACGCTCCAGTCGCCTCCACCCACGACATTGCCCAGGCGGACTGATTGCACGTTGACGTCGCAATCAGCCAGGTGTGTTTTTGCATAGCAGCCCACCAATAATTCGGATGAAGACTTGGAGACACTGTAGATATCCTTGCCTCCCAACTGATCGGTCTCGCGATATGGCCAAATCTGCTCCATATTCTCGTATACTTTATCACTCGTAATGCAAATGACCGAGCGCACCGAGGGGCTCGTCCGCGCTGATTCCAGAACCGCCAGAGTGCCCAGCGTGTTTGTTTGATAAGTGTAAAAAGGTTCTCTAAATGCCCTTGGCACAATCGCCTGCCCGGCGAGATGAATGATTAAATCCGGCTCGATTTCTTTCACAGCCTGTTGCAGACTTTCCAGATCCGAAACATCTGCTAAAAATTGCTTTTTAAAATGCCGCTCCAATTTCGCCCGTTTAAACAGGCGTTCTCCGAAGGAGTTCTCGTTATCAAACCCGTAAAGTTCGAAGCCGCTTCGAAGGTATTTCAAGGATAACCAGGAGCCGATAAATCCGAGGTTTCCCGTTACCAGAACCCTTTGTTTTGAGGAATCAGTCATTGTAATTGATTGGCTTGATTAGCCGCAACATCCGTTTCAAGCGCCCGTTTTAATTCGAGATCCCACGAGTTCCATCTGCCGTCAGCATCTTTCCTTAGTGCATTCATTTGAGTTTCGAGAGATGGAATGTCGGCGTTCATCATCGGCCCAAATTTAACGCCCGGAAAGGCCACCGCATTCAGACCATTTTGGAGGAAACAATGCGCGAAATTTTTATGGGGAAAATACCCCTTGTCAAGAATATTCTGTCTACCATTTTCCACTTCGTAATAGGTGTTGGAATAAACCTCCATCAATTTAGGAGTCGATACCGCAAATTGATCTCCTACGATCAATCCTAATCCCGGAAACAATTCAACTCCAAAGTCGGTAAAAACAGCTTTCAATTTTTTTGCATAAGAAACAACACTGCTCCAATCGACACAGGCGGATTTTATGATTTTGTCAGGGCGTATCCGTATGACAAGGTCATATGCTGAAGGATCGTCAATCAGTTCCCAACAGGCGGATACCTTGTAGTACATCTTCTCCACATTTGACATTTGGGAAAAAGGTGGTGAGCGATCCTCTTCCAGAACAATCTTCCTGAAGGGGAGTACCTCGCAAAGTTCTGATTCGGTTGCTTCTCTATCGCGTTTGAAAGAATTGATGAAGCCTCGATATTCTTGGCGCCATTGTTCCACTCCGATTTCGTGAATCAATCTTTTCATCACTTCCGTAACTTTTGGCGACAGAAGGCGACTTACGTGTTGGGGAATCAGCGCCTTTGACCCAATATTCACCCATGAGTGCAGATAGTAATCAACCTGATGGTTTCCGAACCCCAGCACCTCCCAGGTTTCTGAGGCTTTTTTAAACCCCCTTAGTTGGCCTGAAATGCAGACGGCAATTCGTAGTGTCTCATTTTTTTTGTGTTCCCCTGCGAAGAAAAAATTCCTTTCCTCCGGTTTTAGCGTTTCCGCTAAATCACGTTCTTCAAAATAAAAGCGGTAACGCTGTAACGCGGTTTCGTCCTCAAAAGAGCCCTCGCTATCGACATACTGTTTCAGTGTCTCTAAATTGGTTTTAATAACTCTGGACCGCGCGTTCAGATTATCGAGCCCATAACGATGGCCTTCGCTTAGAAAAACCCAGTAAAGAGATGCTTTCCCCAGGGTGGCGCATATCGCCTGGCATTCTTTCAGATTCCTGATCGCGTATACTCCCAAAGCGACAAGTGACACAGTAAACTCCCACGGGTGAATGATTTTGCGTTCTGAAATCTCACAATACTCCTTAATCAACCTTTCGAATATATGTGGGTGGTCCCACAAACTCCTTGCCTGAAAAACCAAAGCCGAGGTGCCTCCTCTCCAGGTCTCCTTCGGCTGACAGGCAACCATAGTCAGGAGCATTTCCGGTTTTCTGAAATCCTTTCCGCACTCGTTAAACAGGGATATGGCGGTTTTTGCCGCAGATTCATAGGAAACGGAATTGGTGCTCCTTTGTTCCGCCTGGCCAAATCGGATATAATGAAATAACGGAGGGAGCAGATCCGACGCGATGTCCGGATTTCGAACCAAATAACCAAGGGGGGAAAATGCTGCATTTGGCTGGAGATTCTGGTTTTCGCCGATCAGGATGAAATGCAGGCATGGGGAGACCTTTGATAACAAGTGAGAGGAATATACCTGCTTTTGATAAAATTTGCGATTCAGCATTCTCGACCTAATGAGAGTGCCATAATATCGAAAGATTCGGCGCGTCTCTGCGGCTATCCGGATAAATTTTGATCGGTTCATTGAATGCGAGGTCGATTAGAGCTTTGCAGGAACTTGAACCAGAAAGGAAACGTCTTTGAGGTCTTTTCTCATTTTTCGAAATGCGAAGATTCACGAATGAGAGCCAATGCTTATCAATTTCGAAAATCGTCGAAGTGAGGAGATCATTCTTGAAATTCACGGCAAACCTCGACCTTGAGCGACCATTTCATCTTCCTGCGTTTTCGTCTCAAAGCTCTTCAGATAACCGGCGTAATCAGTCTTGCCCAGACCTTCGGCATGATGCTGCAATTGTTCGAGTCCGATCCAACCCTTCTGGTAGCCAATTTCCTCGAGGCAGGAGACATACAATCCCTGGCGATGCTGAATCGTCCGCACGAACTCCGAGGCTTCCATCAGCGAGTCATGCGTTCCCGTATCGAGCCAGGTGAAGCCTCGACCAAGCATCTCGACAAACAGGTCTCCGCGCTGAAGATAGGCATCGTTGACTGAGGTGATTTCCAGCTCACCCCTCGCCGAGGGCTTGATGTTTCTGGCGATTTCCACGACGTCATTGTCGTAGAAATATAGCCCGGTCACGGCGAGATTCGATTTCGGCTCTGCCGGTTTCTCCTCAATACAAAGGGCCTTTCCTTCTTCATTGACCTCCACAACCCCAAATCGATTCGGGTCCTTGACCTTGTAGCCAAAAACGGTTGCTCCATTGCTACGCCCGGCGGTGCGTTGCAGCATCCGAGTGAAGTGCTGGCCGTAGAAGAGGTTGTCACCGAGGACAAGGGCGCAGTGATCGTTGCCGATGAACGTTTCGCCGATTAGAAAAGCCTGAGCGAGGCCATCCGGGGACGGTTGTTCCGCATAGGAAAACTCCACCCCGAACTGGTCGCCGGTGCCGAGGAGTCGCCTAAACCCAGGCAGATCCTCGGGAGTCGAGATGATTAGGATCTCGCGAATATCCGCCAGCATCAGGACCGAAATCGGATAGTAGATCATCGGCTTGTCGTAGATGGGAAGGAGTTGCTTGGAAATTCCAAGGGTGACAGGGTGAAGTCGGCTCCCCGCACCACCGGCGAGAATGATTCCTTTCCGCTTCATTGTTCTTTATTGGTTATCATTTCTTGATGTGAATAGTAGCAGAGAAAGCATACTAATTCTCTCGAATTAACGGAGAGTAATTTTCCCCGGCTTTTCTACTATTAGAATCATGGAGCACTTGGACTTACCCCAGGCACCTGTTGGTTTATTCCAAAACGAAAAATCGACCTGTTTTCACTGTGGACCTTTTCCCGTTTGGCTTCGTTTCATCTCAGTCGTGGAGGAAACTCCACTTCTTCGACTCGTAGTTTTTTCATTTTGGAATAAATCGACAGTCCCCTAGCGCTTCTTCAAGATCTCTCTGAAGTGGAATGCCAGTTGACTGGCAGAAGGTGCGAAACTTCGTGGTATCCATGGCCAATCTCTTTTGCCGGGGACGAGGATCTTTCTTAATGTATTCCTCAAGACTGGTCTCAGTGATCAAAGATCTATCTCCACCGTCGAGCTTGGCGATCCTGGCTCCCAACTGATGAGGAGATAGCGATGCAGGGCCCATGACGTGGAAAATCTCTCCCTTCAGCCTTCGTTCGGAAAATTTGATTGCTGCCTGAGCTATGTCGTCCGCGAATGTCGGGGTGATGATCTGGTCACCAAACAGATAAAGCCTTTCACCATTGCTTAGTTTCTGACGAATCGTTGACACCAGGTCCAGCCTTACCCCTGAAACCCGGTGGTAGGGGTATGCGATCCTCATGATAGTCCAGGAACCTGCATTATCCCGAACCACCTCCTCCGCAATCAGCTTGGTTTTCCCATACCACTCGATGGGGTTCGGTTCATCGACTTCCGTGTAGGGAGCCGATTTCTCTCCGTCGAACACGAAATCTGTCGAGAAGTGAACGAGATGGGCTCCCAACTCGTTAGCAAGGTCAACGACATTTCGGGTGCCTTCCACGTTGAGCCGGTAACAGAGACCTCCCTCGTCACTGTCCTGATTGTGTGCCCCGGAAACGTCAGTGAACGCGGCGAGGTGGATGATCATGGAATCCGGAGTCATTACCTCTTTGGCTCTGGAAAACAAAGCTTCACGATCCAGAATGTCGAAGCCGTCGAGAAGGTCTGCGCAAACGAGGGCCGGTTCGGCGGAATCGGTTTTCGTATACAGTTCAGAAAGACGAGTGCCTATAAGCCCTCGGGCACCGGTTACCAATATCATAACTTATCAGAAACTACTAGTTCCCCAAAGCTCAATCCATCCTGATCTTTCTCCGAAAGAACGGGATGATTTGGAATCGGCCATTCAATACCCACCGCCGGGTCGTTCCAGAGGAGGCATCCTTCGTCGGCGGGATCGTAGTAGTCGGTGCACTTGTATTCAAAGTCGGCGTAGGCCGAGAGAACCTGGAAGCCATGGGCATACCCCGGAGGAACCCAGACCTGCTTTTTGTTTTCAGCAGTAAGATGAAAACCTTCCCATTGGCCGAAGGTATCCGATGTTGAATTGATATCGACAACGACATCGAAGACCTCGCCCCGGACGCAACGAACCAATTTGCCCTGGGGTTTTGTTTTCTGGAAATGCATTCCCCGAAGAATCCCCTTTTTTGAATGTGAATGATTATCCTGGACGAATTCCAGATCGATGTCGCAATCAGCATAGCGCTGCTTCTGGAAGGTCTCGAGGAAAAAGCCCCGGTCGTCGCCGAATACTTTGGGTTCAATCACAAGAACGCCGGAAAGTTTTGTTTCTATAACAATCATTCTTCTACTGCCAATTGAAGTTTCACGAGTTTCAGCTTCGTTGGATTTGTTTATAGATTCAGGAGGTGCCCAATCTTTCCATTTTGTAAGATCCGTAAAAGATAGCATTCCACCAATCTGAATGATCCAGATACCACTGAACCGTCTTGCGAAGACCAGTCTCAAAAGTTTCGGCTGGATGCCAGCCGAGTTCGCGCTCGATCTTGGAAGCATCGATAGCATACCGCACATCGTGCCCGGGACGGTCCCGGACAAACTCGATGAGGGAAAGAAAATCGGACGTCGGAGGTTGGAATTCAGAATCGGGCACCAATTCGCGGAGTAGTTCGCAGATAGTTTGCACCACCTCAAGATTCTTTTTCTCATTGTGGCCACCAATATTGTAAGTTTCCCCTTTTTCCCCTTCCTTGAAAACCTTCACCAGCGCCCTTGCGTGATCTTCCACGTAAAGCCAGTCACGGATCTGGTTGCCATCCCCGTAGACCGGGAGCGGTTTTCCGCGAAGAGCATTCAGGATCATGTGAGGGACGAGTTTCTCCGGAAAATGACGTGGACCGTAGTTGTTGGAACAGTTGGAAAGGACAAAATCCAGCCCAAAGGTTCTGCCCCATGCCCGCACCAAGTGGTCCGAGGCCGCCTTCGACGCAGAATAGGGGGAACTTGGGTCATAGGGTGTCTCCTCGGTGAAGAGATCTTCCGTCCCTCTAAGGTCGCCGTACACCTCATCAGTAGAAACATGGTGAAAACGAAAATTCCGCTTCGGTCGCTTTGCTATGAAGGTACGGGATGCCTCGAGGAGTTGATAAGTTCCGTCGATATTGGTCCTGATAAACTCTCCTGGACCATCGATCGACCGGTCTACATGCGATTCGGCTGCCAGATGCATTATCCCGTCGGGAGTCGCTTCTTCCAGGATTTCAGAAACCTTTTCCCTGTCGCAAATATCTCCCTGTTCGAAATGGAAATTTTCGTGGGCGGCGACCTCTTGCAGGGATGCCAGATTTCCGGCATAAGTGAGTTTGTCAAGAGCAATCACTGTATCCCCCTGGCTAAGGAGGTCCCGGACCAAGGCCGAACCAATAAAACCAGCAGCGCCAGTTATTAGAATTTTCATAAAGTTTGGGTGTTCATTAAAGTTTATTCTTTCGAGATTGGTAAGTGAAGAGTTTCCAAAACCAATAAGACCGCATGTTTAAGCATAGGAGTCCTGATTGAAGATCAACTGCTTTCAGCCTGGGGAGTTCAGCGATCTCTGTGTTGAAGCAAATTAAATTCCCACGTTAAGTTCCTCCAGGAGCTTTCTTGGCAGGAGCTTTCTTGGATGAATTTTTTTTCTTTACGACCTCTTTGGGATAGCGCTTAAGAGGAGGCTCAAGGTTATTTTGCGTCCAGTAAGTGTAATTCTCAATTCCCTCCTGAACGTCCTCGAACAATTGAAACTCGCCCTGATGAAGCACGGCAATGGTGTCACAGACCTTTGCCACAGTAGCCAGGTTATGGGAGACAAAGATGATTGTGGAGCGGGCTCGAAGTTCATCAAACGCTTTTTCCGCTTTGGCTCTGAACTGCGGATCACCCACTGCGGTGAGTTCATCGACCAGGTAGAGATCAAAATACATGGCCATGGAGAGTCCGAAGGTCACTCGAGCTCTCATGCCGCTGGAATAGGTTTTTACCGGCATATCCATGAACTTCCCGATTTCAGAGAATTCGCTAACATATTCGACCACGTCACGGGTTTGAGCAATGTCGAGCCCGTAGATCTTACAGATGAACTTCACGTTCTCCACACCTGTCATACTTCCCTGGAAGCCTCCGACAAGTCCCAGCGGCCAGGAGACGGAACAATCCTTGATAATTTTTCCGGCCGAAGGATTCTCGGCTCCCCCGATGAGGCGCATCATCGTCGATTTGCCCGCGCCATTACGCCCGAGAAGACCAATGTTGGTCAGGGGAGGGAGCGTAAAACTGACATCCTTCAGAATGTAATGCCGTCCCGCCCTGGTGGGGTAGTATTTCGTAACGTTTTGGAATTCAATCATGTAAGGTCGGTTACGATAGACTAATCACCAAGATCATAAAGGACGGAGAGGTTTGCACGGTAGTAGGCCATACCAAACCAAAAAACAATTAAACCGATCACCAAGGAATATAGCAAATTCACATCCCCAGTGGAATAATGCGGATACATGCTCAACCGCATGCCCTCAGTTACATGAACCAAGGGGTTCCAGACCAGGAACTTCTGCTGTGAATCGGGAAGGATATTCAAAGGAACAAAGACACATGAAATCCATAAAAGTGGCTGAAGCAAGATGTTCACAATATGTGCCACGTTTTTGTTCTTATGTTCAGCTACCGCTGCGAAAAACCCGAATCCTGTTCCTAACATCAACGCCGAAGCAAAGCCCGCCAGGATACTGAGGGAATCGGCAAACGAAGGTTGGGCGTCAAAATAGAAGGTGGCCACAGCCACGAAGATAGAAAACGCAATAAACGCAAGGAGGGACTCAAAAAACACCCGGGCAAAAATGGGGTCTGACGGCTTGAGTTTTTGGTGAATCAACAACCCCTGGTTTGCTTTGAAAGCATTCATGGACTGTGTTACCAGACCCCGGAACAAGTTAAAGGGTAGAAATCCCAGCAAAACAAACATCGGGTAAGGCATCGCCGACGTAGAGCCATTGCCCAGCAAGACACCAAACACAACCCCCAGCAATAAAGGCAGCGTAAGAGGTTGGAGCAGAGCCCAGAAAATTCCCAGCTTATTTCCCCCGAATCGCGTTTTGCACTCTCGCACAAAAAGACCCGACCAAACGAGCTTCTGGTTTTTCCAGGCGGAATTATTGGGGAGCCTTACCGGGATTGACATGGGTTCAAAAGAAGTAACAATCAGGTTGCGAAATTAACTTACGCTGAAATGCCTATCTCATTTATTGGCGTAGCATCCATCCTATTTATGGAAAATTTCTGGAATAAACTCACAGTTTACTTGACGCTCGTATTGTCTTTTCCTTAGTTTTGCCTCAATGCATCACAAGGCGGGCTACGAGTAATGGGAACACGGCTTCTCCTCCTGCAAGCTGCGTCCTTGCGTCAGAGCGTCTATAGTCATAAGTGCAGTTCCCTCTTCGTTCCCTCTATAGCAAAGATGGCCTACCAGCCTTTCCACCGCGTGTGCAGTGGTTCCGTCGAGTTGACCGCATTCTCCTTCGAAATCCTCCATAGAAAGTTTTATTTCCTTCAACCCGGATACGATGGTTGGTTTTATTAAGTAAACGGAACCTGCCGGAAATTCGATAGGTTTCTTAATGCTAAGGCTCAGATTGGCGGCAAGCTCGGATGTCCTCGCGTAGTTTGGGCATCCGTCGGGAAGCATTATCTTGACCTGGCCAGGTGCTACGGCGCATAGGCATGCGTCGTTCTTTAGAAAGGTCTCCCACAAGGATTCCGCGTTTTCCGGGATGATGGAATTGAGAAGGGACTGCCTCCAGGAATCTCCATAACTGAGGTGAACGCTTTTTTTGGTATGGAGTTTGGCAATAAGGGAGTAAGAATCGAGCAGTCCCATGTTGATAAGGTGTATAAAGGGAAAAATATCCCGTCCGTGATTGGGAAATTCGTAGCAGTGGGCATCTGGCTTAAGGGCCTGAATTTTTTTCCTGAGGCGCTCATAGCTACCCTGTCGATGAGAAACGATGGTGCAGAAAAGGTCGTATCCCCTTTCGATACGGCGGAGGTAGATCTCCATCTCTTCCCAGAGATCGTGGTAATAAAGATGGATTACCACGGCGCGGTCCGAAGAGGGAGGTGGGGGGGAAACCTCTGGTGCGAAAAATTCGCATTCGGGGGGGCTACAGTCGAAGCCCTGGGCTTTCCCAGTCTCGATGAAATGGCAGAGCGGGGATTCGTCAGCACCATCTGGCAGGTACTTCCACCAGTAGGCCCTGGGATGAAAATTGGGGTTGGGAAAATGCCCGCGCTTTTCCCCACGGACCACGTAATGGCGGAGCGGGAAGAGCCTTCCCGCGAGGTTGAGGCGATAGTTCTTCCGATAGAAAGCTGTGTCGAATAGTCCCGAATCGGCAATTACCTTCTTTCTTCTCTTTCGTTCTGAAGTAAGGAAGAAGAGGGACAGGTAAAATTCTCGGATCGTTTTAGACAGCGAGGCACATTCCGGGAATTTCGACACGGGAAGACCGAGCTTTTCTTTTGTCGCCATGTTGGTCTTCAATTGAATACAAATTAATCGAACATGGATTCGTTTCGTTCGATTCGTTTCGTTCGACACGTTAATACACAGTAAGGTCGTTGACCAGACAACTTCTGAATCGGAAGAAATCTACAACTTCTGTGTAACATGCCACGCAGCGGCTCAGATTAAGCACTGTTTCTTTTTGTTGGCAGGAACTGGAGCATCGTCTTCCTGCGGAACCGGATAGAGGAAGGAATCGAGGTTGAGGGTTTTGCCTACTTGGGTCGGCCAGAGAATTCCGGTGTGCCCGGCCCCGGCGTAACAGCGGGCGGAGAGGGCACCGCGGCCCTGGATGGTACATTCGAGCAGGTTGAGATATTGCTGGACATTTTCTTCAGTGGGGCGGTGATCTGCTGACCAAAATTGATCCAGAGATCCCTGAAAGGTGAGGTCGGGCAAATCGTAGAAAGCGTTGCCAAGGGCCTTGACACAGGCGCACTCTCGCAGAGCGGTGAGACCGACGGTGCTGTTCACTGTCACTACCCCACGGGAATGCTGGATAAGGGTAGTCAAATCAACCCGGTCAACGAGAAAAACCCGATCTTCACCGAGGCGCAACTGCAGTTCCTCAAATATCTCCCTAAAGGTCCGATACCCCCTGTCGAGGGGGTGAATCTTGAAGACCAGCCTGTCCTCTGCTCCCGCATTTCGCTGAAACGAGTCGGCCACCAGATTTATCACCTCGTTCATTCCATGGAAGGGCGAATTGTGCTGGATCTGCACATCATGACCGAGTTGTAGGGGGACCAGGTAGTATTTGCCACTCCATTCCCCGGTGACCTTTGGGGTGTAGTGGGCAGGCTCCCAGTGCTTCTGGTAGTACCGGACTCCATACATGATAGCTCCAATGAGCTGGGTGATGAGGCACATTTTCTGCTGGTCCCGGTAATGAGGAAAGAGAGAACGACAGACCAAGGCAATGAGGACAAAGAACCCCAGCCAGAAATTCTTTCGCGCCGAGGATACGGACCTGACCGGAGCCGGCGGTTTCGGAGCCGGCCAGTGGCCCCGCAGCTCCCGGTCTGCCCAGAGCTCTCGAATCTGCTCGAAGGGAAAGCGGCTCCCGAAAAAGACACTGACGTGAATAGGGCGGAGAAGACCCTGATCAAACTGCACCACCCCAAGCCCGCGCCTTTCCGCCACTTGGGAGGAAATGCGGTTGTAGGGCCGGTAGGGATTGTAGATGAGAATGGTATCGAACTCGCGGGTTGCAACGAAGTCATCCAGCCAGACTTCGAACTCTTCCAGGGGCGCCCGGTAGGAAACTGTCTCGATGCCGCAGAGGCGGTAGAAGAGATCCGGGGTGGTCAGTGCCACTTTGGTCACGGAGTGACCGGCTTTCTTGAGGTCCTGTCCGAGGCGCGCCATCCCCAGTTCCCAGTCCGCCTGCACGATGAGAATCCGTCTGCGCTGCCCCCTGACGACTCCTTTGGGATCAAGTTTGAACAACCGGTCAATTTCAGCATTAATCATTTCTTTGCCATTTGTTTGTTAAAGTGTTAGCTGAGAAAGAAGAAATTGTTATCAAAGGTTTAAAAAAAGTCGAATCCTTTCTGCGAAAAATGATTTTTTTTTAAAACAGATCAATGTTAAAAGGAGGTTTATTACTAGTTTTAATTAGCTTTTCAGCGATTCGAAACTGGCTGACGTTTGAATCGGATAAATGAAGTAAGGCATTAATGGCAAGCTGCCGCCATTGGTTATCTCAATTAAGAAATAACCAAATTTTCAAAGAAACCACCGCTCCTGCTGAAACTCGAAAATGTACCGGTACGAAAAAGTTTCACAAGCAAAAAATTATAAAAGTCCAGGTCGAGGGCTGGGCTAATTACTGATAGTCTGGAATTCAACTAGGTGTCAGCGATCTCTCAAAACCAGCCATGAGCGATCACTTTTTCCCCCTTCAAAACCATCCACTTGGGACTCGAAATGTCCCATGGTGAATAGATGATTTTCCCTAAAGTCATGAGCCATGGCAAACTAATTGACCATGGCAGATATCAATTGAATCAAATCATACTGTCCACCGAACATAGTAACGAAACGTCCGCTAACAAGCCCGGAGGAACCAGTCATTAACAATCTCATTATCTGCCCCCCTTGTGACATTCTGAAGGTATTCTGCGTAAGCGGTTTTCCAAGAGAATCAGCATGATTCTCTAATTGTGTCTCACTTATCCACCCCTGGTTAAAGGCAATTTCCTTTGCCCGACAGCAGGACTTCGATTAGGCTTTCGATGTGAAGGGTTGCCATTGGATTCCGCCTGAATCGATAACACAACGATTGGTATTCGCAATCTCGAAAATCCCGGTTTGCGGGCGAATTAGAAGTCCGCTTTGCGGCATGGATTGCTCTTCAAATTACCCGACCTGACCCCGCAATATCGCATCAGTTGTGACCGTTAAATGAGAATGCTATATCGATTTAAGAAAAAAGATGTCTTACCCACAGCCAGTCTGTACCTGAAAGACGCCATGAAGGATTTCGCGTTAACACGAAAAGAATCCGAGATACCCGGCACGATTTATCAGGCCGGTGAGGAAACGGTTGTGGTAAGATATGCAACGTTCAAAGACTTAAAATCGATTCGGCATCCTTTTGTTTATATGGTGGATGACGACCTGCCATCGATTTGTGATGATGTGAACCTTCCGGACGAGTATCGTCGACGAATTTCTGAGTTTGTCGAAGGACCCTGGGGTGATATCGTCGTTTCAGCCAGTGAGGTGGTGGTTTCGAACTCCCTGTTGGCTGATTTCTACTCCGGACGTGGGTGCAAAACTGTCCGCCTTGATCCGTATTGGTCTGATTTGAAGTCTCAGCCAAAAGAAAGAACGCCCGGAAGAAGAATTCGGGTTGGTTGGTTGGCTAGTCGCGCTCACCTGAATGATCTGGAGTTAATTCTGGGTGAGGTGAAATCGGTATTTAATAATATCGATAATATTGATTTTACGATATTTTCCGGCAAACATGCCACAGACTCGCTTCAGAGCATTTACTGCCTTCGTAACTTAAAGCCTTTGCCCTGGCAGAAATATCGAAGATGGATTCGTAATAACGAGTTGGACATCGTGATACACCCTTTGTTGGATACACCGGTGAATCGGGCGCGTTCAGTGTCAAAATTGATTGAAATTGCATGCGTGGGTGGAGTGCCCTTAATTTCGGCATGTCCGCCGTGGAATGAAGTATTGGGTGATAAATCTGAATTTCTGGTTAACCCTTCAGATTGGGGATCACGTCTTGCTGAATTGATAGCGTCACCTGACAAACGAATTCAACTTGCTGACAACGCCCATCGAACCGCCCGCCAAATCAACGAGGCGGCTCGAGAGGCGCAAATTCGCTACTGGAGCGATCGTTTTAAACACATCGCGCCTGGTCTTCGCTGACGACCAGTTTCAGCACA
>JARGOZ010000179.1:16011-16383 GCA_029213025.1 Verrucomicrobiales bacterium | reverse complement strand
GATGCCCCGTTGAGGGGCATCGTTTCGCCGCGAAGAATATCGATAGGGAATGGAACGTCCGATTGCTTCGCGGCGAACAACAAGCCTCAATGGCTTTTTGTTCTATCGGCGGCTGGAAGCCTCTGCTACGGAAAGAGAGATGTCTCGTATGGAACCTGTAATCCCATTTTATCCTTTTAATGAATTCGGCGAGGTGCGGATCTACCAGCACGGTTTGCTTCCCCACTGGAGGCAGGATGGTTGTACCTGCTTTGTCACGTTCCGCCTCGCGGATTAGCTGCCTCAATCTGTGCTTGGCGAGTTGCGCGAAGAGCGGGAATCTTGGTTGCAAAGCCATGGTATCGATCCTGGATTGGAAGAATGGAAAGAAAA
>JARGOZ010000179.1:6214-16001 GCA_029213025.1 Verrucomicrobiales bacterium | reverse complement strand
TTTGCCCGGCTGCCAAAAAAACAAGAGAGGGAATTCGAAAAACTGGTGGCTGATCGATGGAATAAAGCCCTCGATTCCGGTGCTGGCTCGTGTCTGTTTCGTGATAACAAACTATCAGGCATTGTTGCGGATTCGTTGACCTTCTTCCATGGATCGAGGGGCTGGACCGGCGACTATGTAGTAATGCCGAATCATGTCCACGTATTGCTGACTCCAATCGCAGGCAATGAATTGGAAGATATCCTTCAATCGGTGAAGAGTTTTACTTCGAATAAAATCAATCAAATTACCGGAAGTGAAGGATCTCTCTGGCAAAGAGAGAGCTATGACCACATCGTCCGCGACGCAGGTCAGTTGGTTGCTTTCCAGATGTATATTCGAAGCAATCCGGCGAAGTCCGGGCTCAAGGAAGGAGAATATCGAATGAGTGATGAACGATGCTACGAAATACTGAAGTGAAAATTCGCTTTTTGTAGCGGGTGTATATTTATTGCTTTTACATCCGCGCACCAAAAAACAAATAGGCCATCACAATCGCTCCTATGATTCCTGCCAGGTCGGCGATGAGTCCGGCTACAATTGTATAGCGGGTGCGGATGACTCCTACAGCTCCGAAGTAGACTGCCAGGGTATAGAATGTGGTTTCGGTGGAGCCCTGCATGGTGCAGGCGAGAGAACCGATAAAGGAATCTACACCGTGGGTCTGCATAGCGTCGACGGCTGCTCCGCGGGCACCGGAACCGCTGAGTGGTTTCATGATGGCTACGGGCAGGGCTTCAACCCATTTGGTATCTCCGAAGGGACTGAAGACAAAACGGAAGGCGTTCATCATATAGATCATCGCTCCGGAGGCGCGGAAGACTCCGATCGCGACGAGCATGGCTACCAGGTAGGGAATAATTTTTACGGCGACTTCGAAGCCTTCTTTGGCTCCCTCGATAAAGGATTCGTAGACGTTCACTTTGCGAATCGCAGCGAGGGCGATGAATCCAAATATGATACTGAAAATAATGAAGGAACCGAGAAAGGCGCTTTGCTCTCCCATCGGTCCGGGGATGAGGTCGGGGATTTCGGCCAGTCGATTGACCTGTTCGGCGGAGGCTGTGTCGCCGAGTGCTTTCAGATCGGCCATTTCCGCCATGAGCTTTTCCCGGGTCGGTGCCCAGGTCTGGTCAAGATTGCGGAAGTAGGTGATCATCCCGCCGATAAGCAATACGGCCCCGGCGAGGTAGGCGAGGACAACTGGCTGGAGGAGATTGATTTTCTGTATTAAACTGACGGTAACCAGACCTACTAAGGTTGATATACTTGTCGCGGCGAGAATGGGTATAAATATATCGGTAGGGTTGGCGGCTCCGTTCGCCAGGCGGAGGGCGATAATGGAAACGGGGATTAGAGTGAGTCCGGAAGTATTCAAAACCAGGAACATGATCTGTGCGTTGCTGGCGGTTTCTTTTTCCGGGTTGAGCTCCTGCAGGTGGTTCATCGCTTTCAGCCCGAGAGGAGTGGCGGCGTTGTCGAGCCCGAGCATGTTGGCGGCGAAGTTCATCATCATCGAACCCATCGCGGGGTGGTTCTTCGGGATTTCCGGAAAGAGACGGCTGAAGAAGGGAGATACCAACCGGGTGAGGATGCCGATAGCTCCACCGTTTTCTCCGATTTTCATAAAGCCGAGCCACAAAGCCATGACACCGATCAATCCGAGCGAGATGGTGACGGAGACTTTGGCAAGGCTGTGTATTTGATCGACCATCGCCGGGAAAATCGATAGATCTCCCTGGAAGAGTTTGATCAGTGCGACAAAGAAGCCGATCACAAAAAAGGCGATCCAGATGTAATTGAGAACCATAGCTTTTCTATAGAACGGTTACTCGCCAATTACCTCAGTTTTAAAGGTGTTGATATACTGATCCCAGTCGAAATCAGTGACATCGTGTTTGCCGGCGCGCAGATGATAGCGGATTTCTTTTCCCAGTCCCTGCTTGCCGAGCAGTTGATAAACCGGATCGGCACCGGCGGCCGACAGGTATTCGCCTTTGGGATCGGCCCACTGGTCTTCAGAAGCGGAGCCTACGCAGAGGGCACGCGGAGCGATCAGTGCCATGAGTTGGTGTTGGTCGACCGGTAATGCGTTTTCGTTTTCGTTGTATGCGGGAAATTTGTCATTAAACCAGTGTGGAAAGGAGGTATTGATCCTGGCCACTCTTTCTCCGAAGCGGCGGCGGCTCAGGGCTGCCCCGCCGCAACCCGAGTCATTGGAGATAACCATGGCGAAGCGCGGATCGGTGGCCCCGGCCCAGAGGGAGGTTTTACCAAGGCGGGAGTGCCCGAAGACAGCGACTTTTCCGGCGTCGGAAAGCGGGTCGGTCTCGAGGTAGTCGAGCGCCCGGCTCAGTGCCCAGGCCCAGGTTCCGATAGAGCCCCATTCGTTGACTTCGGGTTTTCCAAACAGGGCGTGGACCCCGTTTTCGAATCCATCGTCGAAGTCGGGATCGACGTCTCCATAGTATATCGTGGCCAGTGCGATTCCCTGATCGATGAATTTTTCCACCGGCCAGCGTGTCGATGTGCCTCGGCCTTTTTCGGTGGCTTTGTCATCTACTACAGCGCCTTTCACTTTGGACTTTCTCATCCAGGACTCCGGCAGGGAAATTTCGGTGGAGGGGTGGATGATGTGATTTCCGCCGAAATTGTAGCCGAGAAAGGTCGGCGAACCCCGCTCGGTTCCTTTCGGGGCGATGAGGAGCAAATCCATGAATGGGCCGTCCGGTTTGGCGAAGTGAATCCGGATTTCTTTGAGAGTCGCTTTTCCCTCCAGAAAATCGATTTCTTTGCGCACCGCGGGAAAGATTTCGTTGGAGATTCCCTTAGGGACGTGGCCGTAGACGTGCTCGGCGAACAGGTTCAGGATCTCTGCTCTTCGAATTTCCCAGTCGGCCGGATTGGTCACCGGGGTGCCGTCTTCGAAAACGAGCGTGTCCGGCAGGGTGAATTCCGGGACTTTATCTTCATCGTAGATCGGTGGCTCTTCTTCGGCGGAGGAATATCCGGCGAGGCAGACAAAAAGTGACAGCAATAGCAGTTTCATAGCGGGAAAGGATGCGGGGTGGCTGGATTTATGTCAATCCCACCATTGAGCATGTCGCGCAGGAAGAGTATTTTAGGCGGATCGTACCCTGTTGAATCGCGGACTGTACCCTGTTAAGTCCGGGATTGTACCCTGTTGGGTCGAAGATTATTATGAATTTTCTGGCTCATCTGCATCTCGCCGAGGCGACTCCTGAATCCCGTCTCGGCAATATTCTCGGGGATTTCGTGAAGGGATTGCCGTGGGATGATCGGCATTCCGAGGCCGTATGGCAGGGGATCATGGAGCACCGCTTTCTCGATGCTTTTACCGACAGTCATGAGGCCTGGAAAATGAGCAGGGGCCGTCTCCGGGAGGAAAACCGGAGGTACGCGGGGATCATCATCGACGTTTTCTACGATTTTTTTCTACACCGGCACTGGCCGAAATTCAGTCCCGATATTGGGCTGGAGGATTTTATTGAAGATGTGCATCGCGATTTGGCTTCGGTGATTGATCAAGCGCCGAAAGATGCAGCGGCGGTGATCGGGCGGATGATCAGCGAGCAGTGGTTGCTTAGTTACGGTCAGATCGAGGGGGTGGCAGACGCTCTGGCAAGGGTGGCTGCGTCTTCTCCGAATTTGGCGAAAGTTCGCGGAATGGAACGCGAGCTGGAGGCTAATCTGGAAGGGTTTGAAGTGGATTTTCTCCGTTTCTATCCCGCTGCGATGAAAAGGGTCGTGATCATTCGCACAGAGGCCGTTCCGAAACGGAAAATCTTTGTAACAAAAAATCTGTCTCCGGATATACGATAACGTTGGAAGACGAAGAAACATTGGTGAAAAACGTGCAGGGCGGTGACCTGGCTTCATTCGAGGCGCTGATTAACCGTCATTCCTCTCATTTGCGGGCTTTTGTGGCGATGAAGTTGCCGGTGCCCCATTTGATTGATGAAATTGCCCATGAAGCCTTTGTTTTTGCACACCGGCACATCAACGACTTCGAAGCGGGGACCGATTTCGGCAAGTGGCTGCGGGCCATCGCTTTTAATTTGATTCGCAAGGAGACGCTTCGTTATCAGCGAACGGCAAAAAATCAGGAGAAATTTCTCGATCACTGTCTGATTCAAAGTTCAGCGAATGAAGGTTATGGACCCGAGTCTGCTGTGGTGGCGTGGCTGGAGGAATGTATCAAGGAGCTCCCGGACAATCAGAAAGCTCTGTTGGAGCGAAAATACTCATTTGCCGAGTCATCCCGCGAAATGGCGGGTGCCCTTGGAAAGAGTGAGGCGTGGGTTCGAACCACACTCTGCCGGATCCGCACGGCGTTACGCAGCTGTATTAACGAAAAAGAAGCTGCCGCGGGAAACATGTAAGGAACAGGAATTTTGAAGACGGAACTATTGGATGCACATTTGACCGGTGATCTCGAGAGAGATCAGGCCGCTTTTGTGGAGTCCGCTTTGCGGAATGATGAGGAATTGCGGGAGGTCTACTTCCAGCAAATGAGGATGGATGCGGCTCTGAAAGTGCTGTTCACCGGAGAAGCGGATGTGTCTTCCGCCGAATTTGCCAGCGGAGTGGTGGCGCGTCTCGAAATGGAGGGCGTGGACGGAAATCGCGAATTTTCGAAGTCTGTTTTGACCGAAATACTCGAGGAAAAGGAAAAAATTGTTCCTCTGCGCTGGCCGGATCTTTTGAAATCGGCCGCAGTCGCTGCGGTCGCCGCTGTGGTGGCGATTTCCGCCATGCAGACGGTAAATTGGGGCAAAGACAATTCCGTTCCTTCCCTGACGGAAGAAAACAGGAAAAAGAGCAGTTATTTAGCGCGGATTCAATCCACGAAAAATGCGGTTTGGGGCACCATCGGTAATTCCGAGATTCGCGAAGACGGTTGGATCTCCAACGGAATGGTTGATTTGAAAGACGGGGTGGCGGAGATCGCATTTAACTCGGGTGCCAGAGCATTTGTCGAGGGCCCTGCGAGGTTGAGTGTTGAGTCGAATAACCGGATTTTTCTGCAAAAAGGCAAAATCACGGCGGAGGTTGCCAGCGAAGCTTCGGGTTTCACGGTGAACACACCGCGAATGAATATCGTGGACATCGGGACGCGTTTCGGTGTTTCCGTAGCGAAGAACGGGGAGACCGAGTTGCATGTGATGCAGGGTGTCGTGGAAGCGAGTCGTTCCAGCGGTAATGCAGTAAGTATTCGGGTCCGGGAAGGTCTCGCTCTGAAAGCTGACTCACGCCCCCTCAGTGCGTTGGAGCCGATTCCGTATGGTGGAGATCGCTTCTCTCTGACCGCCGGTGTGTGGCAGGATGCATCCCCGGTGATTCATTATGAGTTCGATGAATCCGGTGGTGCGGAATTGCTGGATACCGGCAATCTGCAAAAAGGTGGTCCGTATGATCTGAGTTTACTGGGTGAATTTGATGCCAAACCGCGACGAGCCCCGGGTCTGAGCGGCGGATGCCTGGTTTTCGAGGGGAGTCGAACACTCTCAACCCCTTTGTCGCAGGATTTCCTGTTGGAAAAGCCGTTTACGATTGCGTTCTGGATGAAAATTCCCCCCCGGATTGGTCGCGAGGCCGACGACTATGTAATCGGTTGGGGAAATGAGCAGGCCGGTTGGGAATTTGGCTGTCGGAATGCCGACGGTGGCGGTGCACTGATCGTGCGCAACGCCGGGTCGATGATCACCGGGACGACCGATCTCGCCGACGGGAAATGGCATCATATTGTAGCGCGGTTCATCGGCGGCGAAAGCGTGGAAATGGCGACTCATATTCATCTCTATGTCGATGGACATCAGGAAAGAATCACTTCGTGGAGTGGTGGCGGCACCTCAGTCGGCACAGTAGGGGAATTGAGGATTGGCGATTTGCGGAAGTCCGGATTTCCCGGCTGGCTGGACCGGATTTCAATTTATGACGAGGCAATTTCCACCCGCTCCATTCAAAGATTGTTTAAGAAATAGAAAATTTATTTACTACGGAAACACAAAGATGAGAACCTTAGGGAAGGTGTCCCGCTTTTCCTTTCAACCTATTGACTACTGATTATTAACACTATGAATCGAAAAAAGACCAAATACATGCTTGCCGCTGTCGGCGCATTGGTCCTGTCTGTTCCCTCTGCTTTTGCTGAGATGCGCGACTGGACTTCGAAAGACGGCAAAAAGCTACAAGCTGAGTTTGTAGGGACTCAGGGAGCGGGGAATACCGCCGAAGTAAAGTTGAAACTGGCGAATGGTACTATTGTCAATTACCCGGTTTCCAAATTGAGTGAACTCGACAGGGTTTTCGTAAAAAGTTCACTTCCCTCCGACCCGGCGGCTCTGGCTGCGGAGATCGATAAACTGGTTCTCAATAAGTTGAGGGAAAGTTATTACGGACTGCGTGACGACCTTGCCGAGTTAGCGGCAAACAAAGATCTGGATAACGCGGATAAAGCGAAGCGAAAGGAGGAAATCGAGCGCGAGATGGAAATGTGTAAACCTAATCCGCTGACAACGGATGAACAGTTTATGCGTCGGATTTACCTCGATATTGCGGGGCGGATTCCCACCTACAATGAGGCGGCACACTTTCTCGATTCCAATGATCGCAACAAACGAGCGGCATTGATCGATGAGCTTTTGGATACAGAAGCTTTCGCCATGAGGATGTACAACTTTTTCTCCGATCTTCTGCGGGTTCGCGAAGGAGTTATGATGATGGCCAATGGCGACCTGAAAGTTGATCCTTACATCGAGTGGATCAAGCAGTGTATGAAAGACGATAAGCCATTCGATCAAATGGTTCGGGATATGATGACTGCAGAAGGTCACATCTGGGACAACCCTGCAACCGGCTACATCATTTCCGATGCAGGGATGAGACTCTGTAACGTGTCGAATACCTTCACCATCTTTCTTGGAACAGAGATCACCTGTGCCCAGTGCCACGACCACCCTTTTGAGCAGGTCAAACAGATCGATTTCTATCGCATGGCCAGTTTTATGGGGACTACGGAGACCCGCGCCGGTCGTGGAGGGATGCGGATGATGGATGGTCCCAGCGACCGTCAGGAGTTGGCCAGGATGAGTAAAATTCTCAAAGATGCCGGCAAACTGCGGATGAACGATACGATTGACCGAACGATTCAGGACGTGATGAATTCCCGCCGCACCCTGGTGAATGACACTCAGAATCAGAAGGTGGCTCTTCCGCACGACTACAAGTATGACAACGGCGAACCTAACCAGAAACTTCGACCTGCTGCTTATTTCGGAGACACTGTGAACCTCGAAAAACACGAAAACCCGCGTGCTGCATTTGCCGAGTGGTTGACTTCTCCGGGGAATCCCCGATTTACCGTCAATATCGTAAACCGTCTCTGGAAGATGGCCTTCGGACTGGGACAGATCGAACCGGTCTACAATATTCCCGGGCACCTCGACGGTCAGGCTCAAAACTATGAGTTGCTGTCTTTTCTCGAAGCGCTGATGCAGGACGTGGACTTCAGTATCAAAGATTTCCTCCGGGTGGTCTATAATACGAAAACTTATCAGAGCGAGGCGGAAACAATGACTCCGTCACTCACTCAAGTGGACAACGGGACTTATCATTTCCCCGGACCGATCCTGCGCCGGATGTCTGCCGAGCAGCTTTGGGATTCACTTGTCACCCTGACGACTGACAATCCTGAAGGGATGGTAAGACGGGGTTGGGAGGAATACCGCGAGTTGATGCATACCGATACTACCAAGCTGACCACTCTCGCTCAAATCGAAGCCTACAAAAACAAATTCCGCAACATCGGTCGCGGTTTGTCAAACGGCGAGGAAATGATGATGGATCGCAACGCTGGGAGAGTTGGCGGGGAAACCATGGTTCGCGCTTCAGAAATGGCACAACCACAGCGTCCCGGGCATTTTCTCCGGATGTTTGGTCAATCCGACAAAAACCTGATCGAAAACCAGTTTACGGCCGGTTCATCTCCTCAGGTAATGGCTCTGCTTAACGGAACAATTACCAATCAGGTGCTTTCTTCCCCGGATGCTTATTTGATCAAAGAGGTGATCTACGGTCCCGGAAGGAAAGGCGACAAAGTGGATAAAATCTTCCTCAGCGTTCTCGGTCGAATGCCGACACCTGACGAAGCAAGAAAAGCGTCTTCCGGAATGCGTCCGTCGAGATCGCGCAACATGTCGGACCGGGACCGGCAGGCGATGGAAGTCAAAGCGATAGGCGACGTGGTCTGGGCTTTGGTGAACACCCGCGAATTCATGTTCATCCAGTAATATCGACCGAAACTGAAACGAAAAACATTTACCTAAACAATTTATAATGAAACAAGATCTTAAAGACCAATTGAACAACCTTGATGAGCTTAGCCGCCGTCAATTCGTAGCCAGAACGGCTAAAACAGCACTCGGAGTCAGCATTCTGCCACTCGCAGGCGCATCACCGAAAGTTCTCGCCGCAGGTGGCGGGCAAGCCGAGCATTGTATTTTCTTTTACATGAGCGGTGGGATGACTCACATCGACACATTTGATCCCAAGCCGGGAACAGAAACCGGTGGAAATACAAAAGGCATTTCCACCGGTGTGGCCGGTGTGGAGATTGGGCATCACCTGCCGGGATTGGCGAAGCGTTTCAAGGATATCGCAGTGGTGCGTTCGATGACCCAGAAGACAGGTGATCACCGTGGAGGTTCGTACTGGATGCATACCAGTTACCAGCCCCGGGCTACGATTGTCCACCCATCCATGGGTCCCTGGGCACAAACTCTTCTCGGAAAAGCTCACGAGACGCTTCCCGATTCTGTTGTGATCGGTGGCGGTGGTAACCATCCCGGAGCCGGTTTCTTTGGCCCTGCACTGGCTCCGCTGCCTATTGGTGATGCGGAACGCGGTGTGCAGAATTCGGAGCTTCCCCGTGGAGTCGACGAGCGTCAGTTCGACAAGAGGCTTGATTTGATGAACTCCTTTGACGAGGGATTCCGAAGCAAGTTCAAGACTGATGAAGTTTCCGCATACACCCAGTTTTATGATGAAACCATGAATCTGATGCGGTCAGAAGATCTTGAAACATTCAAGCTCACCAATGAGCCTGATTACCAGAAAAAGCTTCAGGATTACGGTAACAGTCGCGTAGGTAAAGGAGCTATGCTCGCCAAGCGCCTCGTGAAATCCGGTATTCGTTTTGTAGAAGTTCAATCCGGCGGTTGGGACATGCACAACGGTATCGACGGTGCAATGCAGACAACCGGTGGAGCGCTTGACAAAGCTCTCTCGTCCCTGATCGACGATCTCAAAGCTGAGGGACTTTTCGAGAAAACACTCATCGTTCTCGGAACCGAGTTTGGGCGGACACCGAAGATCAACGCCAATTCCGGTCGCGATCACCACCCGCGTGCTTTCTCCACGATGTTTGCCGGCGGTGGCATCACCGGTGGGCAGGTATACGGCAAAACGGATAAGCTGGGAATCGCAGTGGAAGAGGATCCTGTAGATCCGCGTGACTTCAACGCAACCATCGCTCACGCTCTCGGGCTCGATCTGAATAAGGTTGTTTACGCGCCGTCAGGTCGTCCATTCCTCGTGGCCGGACACAAGCGAGATCGCGCTACGGATCGGATTATTACCGAAGGGAAACCGATTCCGGCTCTGTTCGGCTAGGACTGAGGCATAGAAAGTTTCGATTTATACAAGGCGGCCCGGAGAAATCCGGGTC
>JARGOZ010000179.1:0-6194 GCA_029213025.1 Verrucomicrobiales bacterium | reverse complement strand
TAGAAATCAAATTAGCAGCAACTCTTTGAAACTGTTTCTAATAAATAGAAAAATCGCATAAAAAAATATCAATTTTGCTCGAAATTTAACTTTCCTAAATAACATAGTGCCGCTAACTAAAAATGTGTGCTGTCGCTCTGTCGGGCGACGGCCGGGAGATGTCATTTTTTCCGCGCGTTAAAATCGCTTAAGAAGTTTATGAATTCGGTCGAAGAAATCCAATCAATCAATCATCACATGCGTCTGGCGCTTGATCAGGTTTCCGAAGGAGTCCTGATCGTGGAAGCCGAGTCACACACTCCGATCGGACCGAGGGTGGTATTCGCCAACGAAGCGATGAAAAAGTTCACCGGATACGAAGTTGCGGACATTTTAGGGCAACCTCTGGGACTGCTTTTCGACCGGGATTATCTGCCGGAATTTCTGCGTCGACTTCCTCTGATCAGTCAATCGACCGAATCATTCCCTGTTCAGAAAGACCTGCATTTACAGGATGGTGGCCGCGAAAGATTTAACTGGACGATTGTTCCGGTGAAAGACTCCCTCGGGCAGACGATCAATTTTACGATTCGTCTGCAATCTGTTGAGAAATCCGCACCCGCCAAAGTGGTGGAAGATTCGCTGCACGAAGATTTGGCGAAAAGCCGCCTCGAGTCTCTCCAGATTGTTTCCAGCGGAATTGCGCATGATTTTCGCAACGGGTTGGTAGCGACAAAACTTGCTTTGGATTTGATTCGGATGGCGGGACGTGACAATCCCGAAATTCTTCAGTATGCGGAGGACGCCGATATTTCACTGGATGCCAACGCTGATTTGGCGACTCAGATGTTGGAATTCACCAGAGGGGAAGATTCAAAGCTCAGGGTCGTTAATCTGCACGGGTTGCTGAAAAAGACGGCCCGGATGTCTACTGTAGGAAACAACGTCACGCCGGAGCTTTCCGTGCAGCAGGATTTATGGGATGTGGAAATCGACTCTGTTCAAATCCGCCAGGTTTTTCAGAACATCATCATCAACGGCTGCGAGGCTATGCCAAACGGCGGCCCGATGCATATTTCCGCTCGAAATGCTTCTGTGTCAGACGGGAACTCCTTTGGGCTTCCGGCCGGTAATTATGTAGTTGTCGGCATTCGTGATCGTGGCTGTGGTATCCCGCGTGAATCGATTGGCAAAGTTTTTGATCCCTACTTCACCACCAAGCCGGATGGAACAGGAATCGGCCTGGCCTCCTGCAAGCAGATTGTGGAGCGACACAAAGGGAAAATTATGGTGGAGTCCGCGGAGAATGTCGGAACAGAGTTCATCATTTTTCTTCCCGTAGCCACTGTGACAACGCCGGTAGAGGATGATGTCCGGTCTGTATTACCTCAGCAGATTCATGCCAGGGCCACCCGCCATTTTCTGGAAGAATCGTCGCACGAAAAGTCATTGATGCGGGTTCTGGTAGTGGATGACGATGCCCGGATTTGTAAACTGGCTTCGAAAATTCTCGCTCACATAGGACTTGAGCCGGTCGTGGCCGAAGACGGTGAGCAGGCTGTGATGCTTGTCAGGCAGGCGTTCCGGGAAACCAAATCCTTTTCCATTGTAATACTGGATCTGAATCTGCCCAGAATGAGCGGTCTGGAAGTCATGCGCGAAATTCGCAAGATCGATCCGGGCGTAAAAATCATTCTGTCCAGTGGCGACAGTTCGCCGGAAATTTGTAATATGAGCGAATGGGACGGTGTTCTGACCAAACCCTACGGCAAAGATTCCATGGAGTTGGTTCTGTCCAATGCCTTTTGTTCGGCGCACCACGACGTGCCGGTTATGTAGAGGGTTACGATTGTTTCTTTTCCCAGTATAGCCGGATGCCGTCCGCGCACATTGCGGTTCCGTTGACTGTTTGGTATCTACCCCAGTCATGATGGGGAACCTGAAGTCGAAATGCCTGTTCCAGGTTGAAAGCTTCGTAAGCAACATGAAGGGATTCCGAATCCATTCCTTCGGCCAGCCGGGCTCTGACGAATTCAGCATTCAGTTCCACGGCATTCCGGTAATCGGATAAATGTTCCGCCGCATTTTCGATTTTTCCAAAATGGGT
Organism: Verrucomicrobiales bacterium; assembly: GCA_029213025.1. Taxonomy (GTDB): domain Bacteria; phylum Verrucomicrobiota; class Verrucomicrobiia; order Verrucomicrobiales; family DEV007; genus Arctic95D-9. The sequence continues at coordinate 4,108 of JARGOZ010000179.1, read as the reverse complement.
CAGGTACAATTCCCGGAAGCTTTCCGAAGCGAGGCGATCAATCGAAGCAAGGGTGTGTTCGAGGTCGAACTGCGGCGGGGCTGAAGTCACTGAAATGTAATCAAAACCCGGCAGCCTTGCTCCTGCCGAATCTCCCGTTAAAACGACATCGCCAATCGCAAAAGCATGGTGATGAAAGGCGTGTCCGGGAGTTTCCAATGCCCGTATGTCTAATCCGGCGACGGAAACTGTTTCGTTGTCCTCTACCGTTGTGACTTTGTCTTCCGGAGCCGGCCGGAGAGCGCCCCACAGCGTATCAAATCTGTCTTTGTAGATCATTCGTGCACTCTCCTCCAGACGGGATGGATCTATCAGGTGGCGGGCACCTTTCGGGTGAACAAAGACCTGTTTACCCTGTTCCGCCCACCAACCGGCGCCCCCGGCGTGATCGAGATGGATATGGGTCACAAAAACCCCTTCTACTTCGTCGTGAGAAAACCCGAGAGTTCGCATTCCTTCGAGGAGGTTTTCCCGGCATGATTCCGGTCCGGTTTCGACTAAAATGAGGCCTTTCGGTGTTTCGATAAGGAAAGAAGCGATTGCTTCCGGGACATTTTGAAAATTGAGATCTATTGTGTGGATTTTGATCCGGCAAGATATAGCAGAGCTTTTCGGTTTCAAAATTAGAATTCCCGCCGATAATTCGCCGACTAAAAATGAGCAACTCCAATCGAATCGATCAGTGCTTTACAGATTTGAAGGCCGAAGGCAAATCGGCCTTTGTCGCCTATGTCTGCGCGGGGGATCCCAATATGGATCAGTCGTTGAAGATCATGAAAGCTCTCGAGTCAGCCGGGGCGGATATCATTGAGTTGGGAGTGCCTTTTTCCGACCCGATGGCCGACGGGATCGTTAACCAGATGGCATCTCATCGAGCTCTTGAGGCGGGTGGTACATTTCCGGGCGTTCTCGATTTGGTAAAAAAATTCCGCGAAACATCGGAAGTTCCCGTCGTACTTTTTACTTATTTGAATCCGGTCTACACCTATGGATTCGAAAGATTTCACAAAGATTCCGCCTCTGCCGGTGTCGATGGCGTGTTGCTGCTCGATTTGCCTCCGGAAGAGGCGGCGCGAAACAACGATATCCAGGAGACTTCAGAATTGAAGCATATCCGCCTGATCGCACCGACCACACCGGAAGAGAGAATCCCCCGCCTGGCATCCTCCGCTGAGGGATTTATCTACTACGTCTCCCGGGAAGGTGTTACCGGAGCGCAAACCAGTCTGGCGGAAGGGATATCCGAAAATGTCGAAAATATCCGTAAACATACTGATGTGCCGGTAGTGGTTGGTTTTGGGATCTCGACCCCGGAGCAAAGTGCCACTGTAGCGCAGTCTGCCGACGGCGTTGTGGTCGGCAGTGCGATTGTTCGGGTAGTCGAAAAATACGCCGATGATCCGGACGTAGCCGCCAGGGTCGAAGCGTTCGTCAAACCGCTTGTCGACGGGGCCAAGTCGGTATAATTTCCGAGCACACGAGACCCACTTACTTATGTCGAAATTTTGGAAAATGAACGGTGCCGGCAACGATTTTGTTGTCGTGGACAATCGTGATCACTCACTGGACCTCTCGAAGGACCAGATTGCGTTGCTATGTCAGCGTCAACGGGGCGTCGGGGCAGACGGTTTTCTCGCCGTTGAGCCTGCGGAAAACGGGGCGGATTTCCGGATGCGTTACTACAATGCAGACGGTGGCGAGGCGGAGATGTGTGGAAACGGGGCGCGTTGTTTTGCTCGTTTTGTAAACTTCCTGGAAGGGGGCAACCTCGAGTCAACATCGTTTGAAACCATAGCCGGTGTGATCGGGGCGGAGTTTGTCGGTGATCAGGTTCGTATCGCTTTGAGTTCGCCTTTCGATAAAGTTCTGAATCTGCAACTGGATCTGGCCGGCGAGTCACACACCGTGCATTCCGTAAATACCGGGGTTCCGCACGCGGTGATTTTTGTCGATGACCTTGACGGTGTCGATATCAAAAGCCTCGGTGCGGCTACCCGCTTCCACGAACATTTTGCGCCGGCAGGAACCAATGCCAATTTCGCTGCGATCGAAGGCCCTGCAGCGATTCGGATACGCACCTACGAGCGTGGTGTGGAAGACGAAACCCTCGCCTGCGGCACCGGCATGGCTGCTGCGGCATTGATCTACTCCGAGTTGAACGACGTCGACGGGCCGATCAAAGTCCGGGTTGCCGGAGGTGACGTTCTGGAAATCGATTTTGATCGAAACTCAGAGGGTTATGAAAATGTAACCCTTCTCGGCCCTGCCGATTTTACTTTTGAGGGCACTCTGCTTATTCCCGGATTGTCCTGATTCAATTTGTTCACCACTTCACAAAATACTTTACTCACAAAACCGATACTATGTTTGCAGGCGCACACACCGCACTGGCCACTCCTTTTCTTGATGACGGCACTATTGATGCCGAAAAATTCCGGAAGTTGATCGATGCCAGTTTGGAGAACGGAATCAGCGGCGTCGTCCCGACCGGAACGACTGGAGAATCTCCGACGCTCTCTCACGAAGAGCACAATCTTGTTATCGAATTGGCGGTAAAACATACAAAGAAAAGGGGGCTTGTTATCGCCGGAACGGGTTCCAATTCCACTCGCGAAGCGATAACTATGACTCAGCACGCCGAGCAGATCGGAGCTGATGCGGCGCTTCTTGTGGCGCCTTATTATAACAAGCCTTCCCAGGAGGGGCTTTTTCAGCATTACCGGGCCATTGCCAATGCTACGGAACTTCCATTGATGTTGTATTCGATTCCTGGCCGATGTGTCGTGGAAATCGCGGTGGATACCGTGGTGAGGCTCGCCGAAGCCTGCCCGAATATCCGGGCTATCAAAGAAGCCGGCGGTGTCACTCAACGAGTGGTCGATTTACGGGCTGCACTCCCTGATGATTTTGAAATTCTGTCCGGCGATGATGCCCTGACGGTCGATTTTATGAAAGTCGGTGGCTGCGGTATCGTATCCGTAGCTTCCAATTTGATTCCCAAAGTGATGGCAGATATAGCAGCTGCCATGCTCGACGGAAAAATAGCGGAGGCCGAGGCTTTAAACGAAAAATATACGCCACTTTTCGAAAGTCTTTTGAAGCTCGATACCAATCCGGTTCCGATTAAGGCGGCCCTCTCGCTCGCTGGTATTTGCTCCGACCGGGTCCGTTTGCCGATGGTGCGGATGGCGGAGGACAAAAAGGCCGAACTTCTTACTGTTCTTCAAAATCTGAATCTCGCTTAGTGTTTAATCCTATGAGCGAATTAAAAATTCTGGTTACGGGATGTCGGGGGCGGATGGGACAGGCCGTGACGGAATGCTCCAATCAGGATCCTGATACAGTGGCGGCAGCCGGGGTGGATATGGGTGATGATCTGGATGTTGCTATCAAAAAATGTGATGCGGTGATCGACTTCACCCTTCCCGGCTTCACGAGAGAGCTGGTTGAAGCGGCGGTAAAACACAGAAGAATTCTCGTGATGGGCACCACCGGGCACGATGATGATTTGCTCGCGCTGATCAAAGACGCTTCATCTACTATTCCGATTGTTCATGCACCGAATTTTTCCGTGGGAGTGAACACTCTTTTCTGGCTGACGGCGAAAGCCACCGAAATTCTGGGTAAAGGTTTTGATCTCGAAGTAGTAGAGATGCATCACCGGCATAAAAAAGATTCCCCCAGTGGGACGGCGCGGCGCCTAGCTGAAATTCTGGCCGAAGCCCGTAATTTGTCCTACGAAAAAGATTGCCGTCATGGTCGGTTTGGTGATGTAGGGGCGAGAACGGACGACGAGATTGGTGTTCACGCTTTGCGTGGCGGAGATGTAGTTGGTGATCACACCGTAGTCTACGCGGCTGACGGGGAGCGAATTGAGCTGACCCATAAAGCCTCCAGCCGTAACACTTTCGCAAACGGTGCGGTCCGCGCAGCGAAGTGGGTTAGCTCGCAGGGGCATACCTCGGGTCTGTACGACATGCAGGATGTTCTCGGTCTCCGATAGTATTTCCTGCCAACTGTACCTCGCAGTTTCATAAGAATTTAGGAAATTCCCTGTACAAAAGCGGTC
>JARGOZ010000178.1 GCA_029213025.1 Verrucomicrobiales bacterium | reverse complement strand
GATATAGATGACGTAACCATTAATGAAGCAACTCAGGACGAGAGCGGCCTTTCCATTTATCTCACACCCATGTCATTTTCCGACAATCTCTATTGTCTTGCTGAGAAACAACCTGCCGTCATGACCTTCAACATACTGAACGAGACCAGCGTAAAGGTGGATCGTCCCGTAATTGTCATGGGATTGCCACAAGGAATTCGTGTAGTTGAAGGGCGGACTCCCATCAAACTCGTCAATGAAGAAGATGTGATGCATGGTAGCAACAAATACACCCGTTATCGATTTGATGTAAGTGATATGAAATATGGGATTCTCCGCGATAAGATTCATTACTACCATGCTTACCATTTTCTTTTAACAAACGATTTGGTGGTATCGGAAAAGGTGCTGCCCGCTTTTTACAGTGTAGAAGACGGTGATTCAAAATCTTCCGTTAAAGAATTTGGTATCAAAATCATCAATGACAGCAAGTCGGTAGCTCCAAAAAGATTTGAGTCGGGCGCTGTCCTGTCACGTGAATTTGATTACCTGTCTGAAGAAGCGGTTTCGTTGTCGAGTCGATATTATGCCGGCAAAGGATGTAATGTCATTCACATTGGAGAAGCGCCGAAACCCGTCATGATGTCCTTTCAAAATACGGGCATAAAAAGATACTGGCAACCCACTCAGTTTCTGGTCAATGGGTACACCATCGGATCTGAAAACAAACCGGATTCCGTGCGCTTTCAATTGATAGACGGCACGTACTACAACAACGCCATCTGTCCCATGGAAGTCATAACCGAAGGAAGTTACTACCGCTCAAGTGTGGAGGAACCTCTTCGCAACGTTCTCGTTAAAGAGCGTTTGGCCGATGATATTATGCCCAACTGGGAACCCTACGATTTCGATTTTAAAGGTTGTTTCTGCCAGCGCTGCAAACAGGATTTTACCGCCTATTCAAATTTGGAAGCTGCGCACGTCGACGCTATGTGGCCCGGGGAAATTATCAATCAACACCGGGAAACATGGATTAAATTCCGCAGCTGGCAACACGGCCGGATGATGGGCGTATTTGAGAAAAGTGTGAACAAAATCGGTAGAGAGGCCGGATTGGAAGCGCACTTCACTCCGGAGGTCTCTTCCTGGTTTTTCACGGAAGGCGGAAAGCTTTCCGGAAGGCAATACCGTCCTGAAGACTACATCGAAAAACTGGCTGTGATAGAACCATGGGGACCCTACATCGGAATGTGGCGTTCGAGAGATAACTACAAATACCAGTGCGGAGAACATTTGAAAATGTACGAAGACACCCGCCAGATTCACGGTAGGGTGGCCGAACTCGTTCCGGACGTCACTAAACGCCCAAAATTAATCGGCTTTCCTCATGGTTATCAGAGTGTCGATATCGGGATGACTATTCCAGAGGGCATTTACTACGACACTCTCTCCTGTTTTGTAAACGGATGGGACGGCGCACTCACCTACTTATTCCCCTGCGGGTATGATGCGAGGTATTGGAACGCCCTTGCTGATGCGAATCGTGCCATCAGCCGTTTCGAGGACATAGTTCTCGACGGCAACGCACAACAAAAACATTCCATCAAAGCGACCAGCCCCCAACCAAAGGTGAATATCTCCAACAAGTATCGCGAAAATGACGTCGTCATACCTCCCGATACCCCTTTGATTCGTTGCAATGAATTTTCCCTGGGGGAAAAGCGCCTCTTCGTAATTAGTAATGCCTGGCAATACAGCGACACGTTTGTGAAATTAAAGATTAATGATACCAAATCCGGACAATCCTATGTGCTGCATGAACCCCTCGCAGACAGACACTATTCGATGAAGGCGGGAAGCCACAGTCTTACTTCAACCGAACTGGCTGCAGGCCTGCAACTTCATGCAGGCGCTCTGGACTTCCGTTTTTTTGTCCTTGAAGCGTTTGATGCAACATCTAATTACGGCGAACTCATTACCGCAAAGCAAGTCGAGATGTCGAAACAAGCGCACCTCCCGTTGATTCAGAATGCGATCGAATTCGAGAATAAGTACCAATAGCCAGCTTTTGCCAGAGTTGACGCACAGGAATAGTATCCCAACCTTTCAAATGACAAAATGGAGATCCAATGATGCAGCCGTTGGATATTGGCGAATATATGATTCGCATGGAAAAAAGGTTTACGAGAAATTTTCGACTCATTTAAACTTCGACTTAGTTTTACCGGGAGAAGACCGGGTCGAATTCCAATTGGATGACATGGAGAAAAAGCTCATTTGGACGCCTGAATCTGTAACTACTAAAGAATATCCATGACTGAGAGACGTCGACTTAGAAGGCCACGAGTGCTACGCAAAGCCCGGACCGATGAAAACGCTACTCCTTACGTTCGCAGCTACATTCGGAAAAAATGTAGCTGCAAAAACCCGTGCCTCCAGGCTCACAGGTCCGCATCGCACGGTTTCGACTGCAACCAGATCACAAAGCTTCTGTGCCACACTCGGGAATTCTGTGGTAAATACTCAGCAACAATATGAAATTACAAAACAGAGTCGCTATCGTTTCCGGAGGCGCCCGGGACATCGGAAAAGCTATTGCCATTGAACTCGCCGGACACGGGGCGAAGGTCGCTGTTAACTACTTCGGCAGCAACGCAGCGGCTGAAGAAACAGTATCCGAAATTACCGCCGCCGGAGGAGAAGCCATTGCCGTGAAAGGCGATCTGACCAGGACGGCTGACGCGGAAAATCTCGTGCAAAAAACGATGCAGGCTTTTGGCCCGCATATCGACATTCTCGTGAATAATGCCGGAGGCATCGTGGCCCGCAAGACTCTGGACGAGATGGATGAAGATTTCTTCAACCACGTGCTGCAACTCAACACTACCAGCACGTTCCTCCTCACCAAAGCGGTCGCGGCAACAATGAATGAGGGCGGTTCCATCGTCAACATCGCCTCGCAGGCCGGGCGTGACGGAGGTGGACCCGGAGCTGCCGCTTATGCCACTGCAAAAGGGGCCGTCATGACATTTACCCGTGCCATGGCAAAAGAACTCGGCCCCCGGAATATCCGGGTAAATGCGCTTTGCCCGGGGATGATCAGTACCACTTTCCACGATACCTTTACCAAAAGTGAAGTTCGCCAAAACGTTGCAGCCGGCACCCCGCTGGGCCGGGAGGGCACCGCCGCCGAAGTCGCGAAGACGGTTGCATTTCTCGCCTCCGACGACGCCAGCTTCCTGACCGGGCTGAACCTTGACACCAACGGCGGACTGCTCTTCTCCTAGCCTGACGCTCAGGCATAAAGCCCAATTTTTCTCGCAAAAAGATCGACCGGCTTGTTGAATCCGGATACGATGATCTGTGAATTTGATGAATTTCAAATCATGGATTTTTCGACTCGTTTTCTTCCCGTTTTCTCTATTCTGTTTTTGATCTCCGCAGCTGTGCCCGGTGTTGCTTTCGATCAACCGAATTTTGATGAATGCTATATCGAAAAAGATGCGCTCCACCTCGATTCGAATCTGGTGGAAAGCCTGGTCGAGGCTCTTAATTCGGTTGTCTGTAATTTTCCGGACAGCCGTATCATCGACAGCGACCTGCAGGAAAGAGCCCTGGCTCTCGCCCTTTGTCTCGATCCACTGAGCGTAAACGCGAGGAGGGCCCACGCGCGATTGAGCAATGGACAGCAACCTGATAAAACCGCCTACTTCACCGACAGCATCAGTAGCGTAGCTGAAAGACTGTGGTCGATGGCCGGAGCGATCACAAAAAGCCCTGCCGAACCGGAAGCCGAAAACCTGTCACTTTTTCTTCGTGAACTGTCACTGCTCCTCCACCCCGCTCCACCGCAATCCCGAATCGATGCCTACAAATCGCTGACCGGAGGGGAAGCCCGACCATGGGAAAAAATGGTCAAACTTCAACCCGGCGAAAACCCCAGCAGTCGAAAACTGAATGCTTTGTTCTCACAGAAAACTCCGACCAGTCAAAAGCCTGCGCCGCCAAATGTGCCAACGACGCCCCCCGCTCCTGCCACAAAACCGCCTCCGGTGGTTGTCTCGCCGGAAGAAAAACCTGCGCCCCCTCTTCAACATCTCATCTATTTGTGCGATTTTGAAAAGTCTGATGGTTCCGTAGACCAAAGCCCCCGGAAAAACCACGGCAGAGCTGAAGGAGTATCATTCGGACCGGGGCGTTCTCCAAACTCATCACGGTCGCTGCAGTTTCGTTCCTATAGTGACAAACTGATTCTGCCGATCGATATTTGTCCGGCCGAAGTCCCGGAAGTTTCCGTGTGCATGTGGGTGAAGACGGAAGGAGATCCAAAAAGGAATGCAGAGGTATTCTCTACCAACGACAGATCGGGTCTCGACCGCGCTATTGTATTCGAAAGACGAAAAGATAAGCCTTTCACGTGGGGAGTTTTCCGGGGGGCCGACGGAGTTTTGCTGAATGAAAATTTTTCCGTGCCCACCAATCAGTGGATGTTTGTCGCAGCGACATTCAGCCACCAAACGATGGTCATCAAACTATACATAGATGGTAAAATGGCTGAGACCCGGGGCTGCCATGGCCGAGGCCTTAAGGAAATTTATATAGGCAATGGAAATCCGGCCAAAGGGTTCACCGGTTTGATCGACGACATTTGTATTTTCAACCGAATCCTCGACCGGAACGAGATCCAGTCAATTCGCAGCGGGGCCCGATTTCAAAAATTCGTTGCAGAGAGTTTCAGAGTCCCTCCGCAAAGCCTGCAACCACATCGCCGACCGCTTCCTGTTGCCTCAAAGGGCAAATCATTGAGCGACGGTTTGGTCTACGCCTGCAATTTTGAAGAGAGCGACGGCACACTGGACCAAAGCGGAGAGGGCAACCACGGTTTGGCGGTAAACGTAAAGCGAGTCGACGGAGTGGCGGAAAATCAGCATGCCGCCTATTTCGGTGGTGATCGACACCGGTTGGAAATCGCCAAAAGCATCCGCCCGGTCGATATGATTAACTTTACCGTGTCCGCCTGGTTCAAGCCTGAAAAAGGAGACAGAAATATCGCCGTGTTATTTTCACCTGGCGCCGGCAGCCAAAGAGGATTTCAGAACAGGGTATCCAGAGAACATAACGATGAAGTGATGTGGGCTTTCAGTTGCGGAGCCGGAGGAACTGTGTGGACCGAAAAGGTAGAGTTTAATAAGTGGACACACGTTGCGGCGGTATATGAGCACCTCTCACTGCGTGCGCGTTTCTATATTAACGGCAAAGAATACGCTTCCGACAATGCGGGATGCGGCTGGGGGCGGAATTACTTTGCGATTGCCAGATCGCCGGGCTATGGCAATCCCTACAAAGGAGCTGTAGATAATCTGCTGGTCTATGATCGCGCTCTACTTCCGGAAGAAGTGAGGGCTCTGTATAGTGGCACAGGCGCGTCGTCCATCGCAGGTCCAGCCAACAAAATCAGTACATCCGGCGGTAAAATGACTGTGCAGCCTTCCTATATCGCCAATCAATTCGCAGCCGAAAGACACCCGGGGTTCAAATATGCAAAGCACTACTTCCTCGATGCGGAAAAAACCCGGGGCGAATTGCAGGCCACCTTTGACCTTTCGACACTGAAAGCACAAGCTGCTACATTTTCGAAATGCTTTTTGCGGGCAAAAGTCGCCGATTTCGAGGAAGCTGCGACCGTCGACCCGATCGTTCTGAGTAACAGCAGCGGCATCATCGCCTCCAGGAAAGGCGCCGCACCTACAGACAATTTGAGCCTCGAAATTCCCCTTTCGAAAATCGATTTCAGCAAACCTTTACAACTGACTCTGCGCAGCGGCAATGATGAGGTAATTCTGGAAAAAGACCCGCCAAACGCAGTTCGCCTCGTGTTCGAGTAATTCTTGCATAATGTGCGAACCTGCCCAGAGTTAGAAGCAGTGAATCCTCTTGAACTCCATCGCTTTGGTCTTCTTTGCGTCGTATCCGGTCCCTCCGGGTCCGGCAAGACAACCCTGTGTCATCGCCTTGCGGATGAAGATGAGGCAGCCGATTATGCCGTTTCCGCCACGACTCGCCCTCCCCGGGAAGGCGAAATGGACGGCGAGGACTACTACTTCCTGAGCCGGGAGGAATTCGAAGCCCGTGTCGGCAACAACGAATTTCTCGAGCATGCCGAGGTCCACGGCAATCTGTACGGCACTCTGAAAAGCGAGGTCATCACACGCCTCACCGCCGGACACGATGTGCTCATCGATATCGATGTTCAGGGAGCGGAGTTGATCCGCCGCCACCGCAACGAGATGATTCACGACGCGATGATCGACGTATTCATCCTCCCTCCGGACGGGGATGCCCTTCTGGAAAGACTGCGTTCACGCGGCACCGAAACAGAAGATCAACTGGCACTCCGCCTCGCCAATGCACGGGAGGAAATGAAACACTGGACCGATTACCAATACACGATTATCAGCGCTTCGAAGGAGAAGGATTTCGCCACCTTTTGCTCCATCGTTCAGGGAGAACGCTGCCGGACCAGCCGCCTGCTCGAACAGTAAGCGAATTCAGGGAACGAGCTTTTTGCCCATCGCAAAATGGGTCAGGCCCACTTCCATGAAAGCATCGCCTTCGATCCGGTAATCCAATCCAAGATAAAATGGAACGGCGGTCTGCCTCGCGTGGAGAGTCATTTTTTGCGCCCCGTTCTCTCTGGCAAATTCTTCGGAGAAAGCGACCAACTCCCGGCCGAGGCCCTTTTTCTGCTCGCGGGGACTAACCGCTACCTGGCGCATTTTCCAGGTAACACCGTTTAGCGGCTGCAATATCAGACCCGCCGCAATGGACCCGCCGAAAAACAGGCAGAGATGAAAATGATCCGCTTCCGCCGCTATGTCGCTATCTGAATAAGTCAGGCCCAGCGGCTTTCGCAGCACTTCCTCCCGCAGGCCGAGCCATTCGCCGAATTCCGGACCGTTGTGTTCGATGAGTCGTATCGTTTTCAAAACTCCGCTCCGACTTTACCACAGACCGGGTTACTGTTAAGCGCCTTTTGACCCGCTGTGAATCGAATAGAAAGTGTCTCTCATGAAAACATTAACCATTGCAATATTTTGCAGCTTTATACTTATGCCGATTTTTTCCACAGCTCAGCTACAAAAGGGAGATCCCGCCCCCGAATTCAACCTTCCCGGGAGTGATGGAAAAACCTGGAAACTCTCCGATTTGAGAGGCAAAACGGTGGTAATCGCCTGGTTCCCCAAAGCGTTCACCGGAGGCTGAACCAAAGAATGCCAGTCACTCCGTGAGAGTGGTGAAGCGCTTGGGAAATACGATGTCGTCTACTTCGCAGCCAGCTGTGATTCCGCCGAAAAAAATGCAGCTTTTGCCGAAAAACTGGATCTCAACTACCCGATTCTCAGTGATCCAGGCAAAGAGGTGGCCAAAGCCTACGGCGTCGTCAGCGCAACACGGCCTTTTCCCCGGCGCTGGACTTTTTATATCGATCCGGAGGGAAACATCGCTTTTATTGATCAGAAAGTGAAAGCGGCCGACCATGGTGAAACCGTTGTCGAAAAGCTCGCGGAGCTGAAAGAAAAAATGAAAGAGTAAGTATGAGCGACGAAAAACCCGAAACCGAAACCGATGAGCCAAACTCCGCTGAGGAAGTCGAGAACAAGGACTCAGTGGCAGAACTCAGCCCGGAAGAGCAAATGGCTCTCTACGAGGAATCTCTCAAAAATGACGATTGGGGCCATCAGCCCTGTTGAGCGATTGAGTTACACGCCGGCGACCTGGATTTTGTGGCCGCCAAAGAGGGAAAGCGGAAGATCGAAGATGGTTTCGGTGAAAATGCCCTTTTGTTTTTTCTGCTGAACTTTCCGGCAGATTGTCACGCAGGTGGCTCCTTTGCAGGCATCACAGGAGCGGCTGGCTCCTTCTGCTCCGTCCGGGGTGTTAAAACTCATGAGTAACAATCGTAGTATTTGCATTCCAAAGTAGATTTTCATCGTTTCCGCCCCTCTCTGGTACTCTGTTATGGAAACCGGCGGAAAGGTTACAAAGTAACTGGAGCAGAATCGTACCCTGTTAAGTCTCAGGCTGTACCCTGTTTAATTCGGGACTGTACCCTGTTAAGTCTCAGACGGCGCAAAACGCCCATCAGGAAGTGAACAGAATGCTGTCACTTCCTGCTTTTTTTGCGCACCCGACACGGGCTCAGGCAGCCTGTGTCACATGCCCGGGCTCAATGAGAGAGGCGAATACCTCTTCCACACAGCTCTGCCAGCAGGCTTCGGATTTCTTCAAGTGGACATTCACTTCCGGATACCACTGAGATTCGTTGCCCTGAATCATCCATTTCCAGTCTGAGGAATGCGGCAGCATCACATGCGCCTCGATACCAAGCGCACCGGCGAGGTGGGCCAGCGGCGATTCCACGGTGACAAAGTGATCCAGACAGGACATCCATTCCGCAATACCTGCGTAGTTCTCAAACGCTGAAACATCCAGAATCCGGCAACCAATCCGTTGCAGAATTTCTCTTTCCTCCGGTCTTACATCCGGTTGAAAGGAAATGATATCGTAACTCTTCGCCGCCCTGGTGAGATGATCTTCCAAAAGACAGGGATCAATCGTATTGGCCCGAATTTTGTAGTTGAGATCGTTTTTATCAAATCCACGGGAATCGGGATTTCTCCAGCAAATCCCGAGAAGCGGTTTTTGATTATTCAGCTGAGCCTTCTTCCGGTAAACGCTCCGGGCACTGCATCTGACATACGGCGGCAGCGGAATGTTTGCCGCATTGATGCGGAACCGGTGCAGCAGACTGTCGAGCGTGATAAAGTAGTCAAAAGGCTCAAAATACCCGGAGTCAACCCGATCAATTCCGGTGATACCTCTCATCAAATCAGCCAATTCGGCTTTACAGACCATCCCGATTTTGTGAACTCCCAGATTGCGGAACACTCCGAGAAAACGGGAGAGCTGAATCTCATCACTTCTGTCTCCGTTCCCGACGACGACGAGGCATTTCCCGTCGAGTGCCTGTCCCTGCCACAAGCGGGAAAGATCCGCGTGATAGGGCTTCTGGATCACCGGCAGCTTGTCGCGGGACAGCTCCATTTCCCGCAGACCTTCCGCCCACCGGCCTGTGTTCATCAGCGCATTGGCCAAATATTTGCGCGCCACATTGTCTTCCGGAGACCTTTCCAAAACAACTTCCAACACGGAGGCGCTATCCTCAAACCGGTTGATCCGCTGCAGGGCGATGGCGAAGTAAAAGGGCAGTTGCCGACTCTTCGGCATGGCCTTCAGATCCCGCCTCAAACGTTCCGCCCCCTCGGTGCTGCGCAGACACTGACTGAGAAGCCAACCGAGATTGGCCTTTTCCAAAATTCCGAAACTCGTTTCCGTGGTGGCGAGCAAATCATCAAACAATGCGTGCGGCGTCCGCCCTTCTTCCACTTCGCAGAAAGCCTGTTGGTGGCGAATGACGTCGTGCTCGGTCACTTCAAGCGACAGGCGGTTCGCAGGGCGACCGCTGCCCAGTCCGATATTAGGTGGTGTCTGATGTGTGCTCATATGCGAAACTTCTCAAGAATAGTTATCACGATTGATAATATGGATCAATTTATGATTAATCAACCTTAACTTTCTTGATTGGTTACGTTTTTGCGTTGTCAGATCATCTAATCTGTTCCGGAGCAACGGCCGTCATGGCCTGAAAAAAGACGGGAAAAGCGGTAATGCGCGGAGGATCAGCGGCAATTACAGCTCTTGTTCCATATAGAACCCGTCCTGGGTCCCGTAGTGCTCGCGTTTGATATCCACGACCCGAAAGCCCGCTTTGCGATAGAGCAACTGAGCCGGGAGGTTCTCCTCCTGAACGTGTAAAGCCAGCTTTTTGTAACTCAATTCCCGTCCGAGGCGGGCCGCTGCATCGAGCGCGAACAGGCCGGCACCGCAGCGCCGCCAATCCACTGCCACGGCAATGTTGCAGAGGTAAAGAACATCATCCCCATGCTCGACGACATAAAACCCGATTGGCTGGCCGAAAGCTTCCGGAGCCGTGATCAATCGGGTATCCATCTCCAGGTCATCACTGGACAATTTGATTTGGCTCCTTGACCAGCAGGCGTCTCCCGCTTCTTTTTCGATTTGCTCAAGCGCGTCCAGATCCGCGGACTCGAAAGCCCGTTCTGCAAACTGGATCTGGACAATCTCCGGCACAGACACAGTCTATCATTTCGGCCATAACCGGAACAACAGAAAAAGCGCTGACGGCTACTTTTCTACGCCCGCAGCCAAAGTTGATCCCGCACCAGAAAGCCGGAAGCCAGGAATGCCAGCGCAACGAGAAACAGGTCGGGGAAAACACTTCGCCCATGATATTTTCCGGGAAATCCGTAAAAAATGGCGGGGCAGGGTCAAAGTTTTAGGAAAGATTCGACGAAAATACCACAAAATTATGGAAGCCCGGCATCCCGGAGTGATGGTCATGACGAACTGTAAGCAAATGAAACTCGCGATCCTCTCCATCCTGCTCACGGCAACGGCCCACTGCCTGGCCGAACCGGCCGCCTATTCTTTCGCGACGCCGGAGCGGAAACTCACCTTCCCCGCCGACCACGGCAATCATCCGGATTTCAAAATCGAATGGTGGTATATCACCGGGCACCTTTTCAATGAAGCGCAGGATCGCTTCGGGTTTGAATCCACCTTTTTCCGCATCGCAACCCGTCCCGGAACTGAGAAAACGAATTCACTCTTCAATGATGACCAGATCTACATGGCCCACATGGCCGTCTCCGATCTCAAATCAAAACAGTTTTATCACGAAGAAAGATTCAACCGGGAAGGTTGGAACGCCTGGTCGAAAACCGGCGATCTCGATGTGCGCAACGGCAGCTGGTCACTAAAACGCCGCCCGGACGGTGTGCTGGAACTGGCCGGATCGATCCAGTCACGGTGCTCCTTCTCGCTCGAACTCACGCCGGAAAAGCCCCACGTGATCTTCGGGGAAAACGGAGTTTCCCGGAAAGGCAATAGCGAAACGGCCGCCAGCTATTACATCACCTGGCCAAGACTGAAGGCGGAGGGAACAATGGCTTTACATGGCAAAAACCACACGGTGAAAGGTTCCGCATGGATGGATCACGAAATTTCCAGCAGCCAGCTGGAGGAGGATCAGACCGGTTGGGACTGGGTCAGCGTGCAGTTCGACGACGGACGCGAGTTGATGGCCTACATGCTTCGATTAAAAAGCGGCGGCTATTCCCCCTGGTCGAAAATGGTCTGGATCGACCGGGAGGGCAAATTGACGCACCAAAGTAAGGGCAGCTTCGAATGGCAACCGGGAGGTGACTGGAAGAGCGAAATTACCGGCGCGGTCTACCCGATCAGCCCCGAGTTTACCGCCATTGATCCCGCCTCCGGAGAGAAACGGACATTTCTCGTTCAGCCGCTGATGAAAAAACAGGAAATGACCGGAAAACTCGCCGGAGTTCCCTACTGGGAGGGCGCGTGTGACGTAATCGAAAAATCCACCGGCCAAACCGTCGGCAGAGCCTATCTCGAACTCGCCGGCTATGTGGACGGACTGTCGGAAAGACTACGATAACCGATGACCAGGCCCGGCAGATCCTTCTTCGAGCGCGACCCGCAAATCTGCGCACGCGAGCTGATCGGCTGCCTGTTTCAGTGGGGCGACAGTGCTGGACTCATCGTCGAGACCGAAGCGTATGCCGAACACGGCGATGAAGCCTGCCACACATTTTTCCGGCCCTCCGCCCGCGATTTTGTCTCCCGAAACCCGGCAGGCACGGCCTACGTTTACCTCAACTACGGAATGTACTGGCTGACCAATGTGCTCTGCATCAACCCGCAGACAGGAAATAACGGATTCGTCCTCCTGCGTGCCCTGGAACCGGTGCAAGGCATCTCCATAATGCAGAAGCGCCGCAACAAAACCAAACTTACCGACCTGTGCTCCGGCCCGGGCAAACTGAGCATGGCTCTCGGAATCGGTAAAACAGATCACGGCACCGATATCGCCGATTGTTTTCACCCCGGCAAAGAACTCCCTGTCGCCGCCGACCGGCGAATCGGCATCTCCCGGGCACAGGAACTGGAATGGCGCTTTCTCGAAGCAGGCAATCCCCACCTCTCGGTTCCCTTCGGCAAAGCGAAGTAAGGAAAATCTGCGATTTACACTCGCCGCGGAAGGCGCTGGCCGGTATATTGCTACCTGCTGTTTATCATCATGGTCACCGACACAGAATTTGTTCTCATTGTCTCAATCCCCGATTACACACCCCGCTGCTATCCACTGACGCAGGACCATGTCAAAGTCGGCCGGGGAGCCAACAACCACCTCAGGCTGGATAACCAGGCGATATCCTCGAGGCACTGTGAATTCTCCAGGGACGTTGATTCCGGACAGTGGAACTTCCGCGATCTCGAATCAACAAACGGCTCCAAATCCAACGGCAACCGGGTTTCCAATCGCCCTGTGTCGCTGCGCGACGGCGACCAAATCCTGCTCGGAGAGGAAATCAGGATTCTGTTTTGCAAAGTTCGGAAATTCAAAAACCTCGAACTGGAGGAGATCGAGCAGGAAATAGAAGTGAACCCCGTGGCGGCTGCAGTCGCCCGTCAGGTAAGGGAGGACTCGGAAGGCGGTCTAACCGTCCGTCTCAGGGAATCGGAGGATTAAGCCAGCCACTCGGCATTCTTTCGTTCGTAGAACGAGCATTCATCTTCGGTGCAGTCGCGGCAGGCGATCACCCGGTATTGTTTGCCGTTCGTCCAGAATACGGAAAACAAATAGCGGTTTTCCACGGTCTTGCCGAGCATGAAATAGCGTGTCTCACCATCATCCTCGAGTTCCGGCAGAAGCCGGATTGAAAACGGGTCCTCAAACGCTTCCGCCACCTCACCGGGAGGCGTTTTCTTCAGGTCAAAAGGACAATTGAGCCAGTCAAATTCCATAGGCTCACAGGGTACCGGTGTTCTAATTTGAAATCAATCACTCATTGAATCTAAAAATCGGCCGGAAATTAGTTAACTTTTCCTAAATATTAATATTTTCTACAAGATTTTGTGATATATTGACGAAGTTTTGAAAAATATAGTCACTCCATCAATTTTATTTTCCTCAACTTTGTTTCTCCTGGTGAGTTGCAAGACGACTCCCTACGCCCCCCCGGAACAACGAACAATGGTGCAGCAGGTCGATGTTCAGGTGTCGGACTTCTACGGGCGGCCCGATATTTATGCCGACATCAAAGGCAGGCTTTCGTCCAATGCCGCTCAGCTCGTGGATACCAAACAATCGCGCGGCAAAGGCAACGTCATTTACGTCGAGGTCTATGAACAAACACCGCTGGGCGGCACCGGTACGAACAGAGTTCCCAACCCGCCGTTTCAGACCCGCATTCCCCTGGAAGTCGCCGGTCTCAAACCCGGCCAGGTTTATGTAGTGGATGCCAACGGCGCAAAAACCCACTTCCGGATGCCTATGCTGCAGGACGACGGCTCGTTTGTTTCTTCATCGATGACCTCTACCTCGACCGGCTTCGAATTACCGGCGCACTAAAATTCCCGGCCGGTTGCTGCGAATAAAGTTCCTGACAAACACCCGTTTTCAGCGTGACTTTGTATCGATTTCCACTACCGTCCCGGTCGCAGGCGGGGCCGTTGTCCGGTCGCGCTTTGAGCATTCGACATTTATCAGATGAAAGTTTTCTCACCAGGGCAATTGGTTCGGGGAGGTTGTCTGTTGGCCTTTGGGGCCTCTTTTTTGAACACCGGGTTCCTGGTGAGCACGGGCACATCAGTTAGTCACCTCACCGGCGATATTGCCCGAATAGGCTCGGGATTGACCTCCGGTTTGCAAAGTAACAGCTACCATATTATCAGCGTCACCCTCGCCACGCTGGGGTTTGTTTCAGGAGCGGTAGCGTCGGGATATGTTTTGCACCACCCGACCCTCGAGATAAAGTTGCCCTATGGTAGAATCCTTTCCTCATTCGGTATATTTTTGATCGCGGCTCATTTTACCCAGCCGCATCTTCCACTGCTTGCTATAGCAATTACCAGCGCGGTGTGCGGTGCCCAGAATGCAATGGCAAGCCGATACAGGGGCATGGTCTTGCGAACTACACATTTGACCGGTTTATTTACCGATTTCGGCATTTATCTGGGCATGAAAATGAAGGGCCATCATGTGGAAAACTGGAAACTGTTTGTCCCCGTGTGGCTTACCTTCGCCTTCCTCGCCGGGGCGGTTACCAGCAGTACTCTGGTATTTCGCGGCAGCACACACTGGATTCTTCTGGCAGGGATCGCTTACCTGGTGGGCGGCCTGATCTGGAGTATATATAAACGAACCGGAAACCGGAAGAAACTCTTTCCGCTCTACCGCCCAAAAAAAAGGCCCCGCCGAAACGGGACCTTATAAAAATAATCTCTATCTGTTTTGACGATTCTCTAGAACGACATACGGGCTCCGAAGACAAGATTGTTTGTCACGTGCCTGTCGATTACGAGGTCGATCCGCTCGTAGTGAGTTTCGTTAATTCCGATGAGTTTGTATTGAACAAACAGATCCACACAATCCGAAACAGGAACATCTACACCTGCAATAAACTGGTAGGTAAGCGCCGCGTCTGATTCAGGGTTGCCCTGGTTTGCCGGATCGTAGATGGTAATATTCTGCTCCGCAAAACCGACACCACCACCGAAGTAACCGGTAAAATTGCAGAATGGAATCTCTTTCAGCAAGTTGACCATGACGGAGTTTGTCTCGACATCTCCGCGGAATCCGTAATCAACGAAACCGGCCCCGCCGAAAATATCGCTTCGGATCCGACCGATCTTGTTTCTGGCGTGGATACCTTCCACCTCAAGACGGCTTCCGTTGAGGAAATCAAGGTAGAGACCGCCACCTCCACCGAAGATATAGCCCGAATCCATATCCATCTTTTCATTGGAAGGAAAACGCGGCTCGTGGCCTTCCACGTCATAACCAAAGAATCCACCGCCGTAGGCGAAGATATAACCAGTGTGTCCGCAGTCCGGTGAGTCACCGACACCTTCGAAACAATAATCTCCGGAGAGAGCCAGACCCGGAATGACCAGAGTAGCAGCAGCAAGGACCGGAAGTGAGAGTAATTTCATTCTTTTTTTCATTTTCTTAGATTTGTTAAACGACACGTAAAATTAACTCATCTTTAATAACTTTCTAATTAAATTTTAAAATAAATTAAAGTTAATTAAAAACTTTGCGCTATAACGCAGAAATTCAGTTGATTCATTTTGCAATTTCACTTCCGCGACAGAATGTGATTCCATGGAAGTAACCGAGACGAGTAGCCACCCCATCCCGCAGGAAGCCTTTGACTGGTATGATGAATATGCCCACGGCATCATTGACCGACGCACATTTCTCGATCGCCTGCGCAGCATCACCACCACCACTTTGACCATGGGCGTTTTACTCGGCGCGCTAACTCCCGACTACTCGAAGGCGGAACAGGTCTCCTTCAACGATCCCGCGATCAAAGCGACCTACGAAACCTTCGATTCACCGGACGGCCACGGAAAATGCCAGGGCTACCTCGCGGTTCCCACCGCTCTCGAAGAACAAGGCCCGGCCGTTTTGGTGATTCATGAAAACCGCGGATTAAATCCCTATATCAAAGACGTTGCCCGCCGGGTCGCAAAAGCCGGCTTCACCGCCTTCGCTCCGGACGGACTTTTCCCGCTGGGTGGTTACCCCGGCAACGATGATGAAGGCCGCGCTATGCAGCGTTCCATGGACCGGCAAAAGCTGGAGAACGATTTTGTCGCGGCCGCCAAATTTCTCAAAGCCCATGAAAAGAGCAACGGCAAACTGGGTGCCGTAGGTTTTTGCTTCGGCGGTTATGTAGTAAATATGCTGGCCGCCGTGCTGGGTGATCAACTCAACGCCGGAGTCCCCTTCTACGGAACACCGGCAGCGGAAGAAATCCGCAAAAACATCAAAGCGCCGCTACTCATACAGCTGGCGGAGCTCGATGAGCGGGTCAATGCATCGTGGCCGGAGTATGAGAAGGACCTCAAAGCACTCGGGGCGACCTACACCATGCATCTCTACCCCGGTGCCAACCACGGCTTCCACAACGACTCCACCGACAGGTACGACAAAGAGCAGGCCGACCTCGCCTGGCAAAGAACCATCGCGTTCTTCGAAAAGCACCTCAGCTGAGGCCGCTCTTCCTTCCGTAGAACAGGTTGCCAACCTGTTAGCGAAGGATGCGGGCTCCTGCAATGCAAACAGGTTGGCAACCTGTTCTACAACCATTCCAGCGCCCCGCCGTGACGCGACACTCTCCTGTCCGCAACCCGAAAAGCCTTTATGCACGCCCCGCAAAGCCTGTGGTAAAAGCCCCCTTCCCCGTAGAACAGGCT
>JARGOZ010000177.1:1285-16659 GCA_029213025.1 Verrucomicrobiales bacterium | reverse complement strand
CGGTCCAAAGTATGGCTGAAGCGGCCGGTAAAACGGAAGCGGCCATTTCACAGGCTCTGTTTCGAATTCGGGCGACTCTGCAAAAGTGTATCGAATCGCAAATGAAAAAGGAGGGTGCGGTATGACTGAAAAGGAACGAATCGCCCGAGTCAGTGTACTGACTTCTTCATGGCTTGATGGAATCATTTCGGATCCGGAAAAGGCGGAATTACACGATCTACTCCAGGGCGACCCGGATGCTTGTGAGCACTACCTGGACCTGGTCGAGATGCATGCAACTCTCGCTACCCAAATGGAGGGCGAGTCGGCGGCGGAGCAGATCGGGCAGTTAATCGATCGGCCGAAACCGGAAAAAAAATTATCGGTCCGAAACAAATATATATTGGCGCCTCTTGCCCTCGTTGGCGGTTTGGTGCTGCTGTTGATCAGTATATTTTTCCCGCCGGGATCGACTGTTGATGAGGAGCCTCTTGCGCGGGGAGGCGGGGTTGCGGTAGTTAGCCGGTTAGTAGGGGATATTTCATCGGTATCTGAAGGCGACGAAATTCGGCCCGGGCGATTCGCTATCGAATCCGGCTTTGCTCAGTTGGAATTTTTCTGTGGCTCGACTGTAATTCTGGAAGGGCCTGCCGAACTCGATATCCGTTCGATGTGGTTAGCCGTCTGTCACCGGGGGCGACTTCGTGTCTCGGTTCCGGAACCGGCGAAAGGGTTTACGATTGAAACGGCGGATTTTAAAGCGGTGGATCTTGGCACTGAATTTGCCATGTCAGTAACTCCCCGGGGGCGAAGTGAAGTTCACGTGATAGAGGGGGAAGTTCGCCTCGATGATTTGGCGGGTAAACAACTCGCCCATCTCACCGGCGGCATGGGGGTTCGTACCGGCGGGACTACAGATTTGGAAAACCTGGCGGCTGACCCGGAAACGTTTGTCGGTCGGCGTCAGTTGCAGGATCTCGCTTCGGATACTTCGAAGACCGCTTTTGATCAATGGTATCAGACGACCGGGGAGCGCCGCGCGGATGAATCGGTTTTGCTCTATTTTGATTTTGAAGATCAGGAGCCATGGGATCGCAAGTTACTGAATCAGTCCCGGCCGGGATCGAATGCGGCGATTATCGGAGCACAATGGTCTACCGGGCGGTGGGCGGAAAAACAGGCATTGGATTTCAGCCGGGTTTCAGACCGGGTTCGCCTTTATATCCCGGGTGAATACGAATCCTTAACTCTGGCCGCTTCAATACACATTCGCAGCTTCGACCGCTGGTTGAGTTCGCTGATTTTGACCGATGACCACGACGAGGGCGAATTACACTGGCAGATCAGTGATAAAGGCGAATTGATTCTCGGCATCGCCGGAGCGCAACCCGGGATTAATGCCTATTCTCCACCCGTTATTCACCCGGATGATCTCGGGCGCTGGGTGCATGTAGCGGTTACGGTTGACAGGCCCACACGAACAGTGATTCACTACCTGAATGGAACTGAAGTCGCCCGCCACGTAAAGAAAGTTATACCTGCACTCCGGTTTGGCAGTGCCGAGATAGGCAACTGGCAGACGCAGGCCGGTTCGTCCCCAATCCGGAGTTTCAACGGCAGAATTGATGAGTTTTTGATCTATAACAAAGTTCTTTCGCCTGACGAGATCAAAGTTTTGTCTCAGGGCAAGTAGTCAGATGCAGTTTTCTATGAATCAGATCAGTATCATTTTGGTAGTTTGGGGGATTTCGTTTTCTCTATTCGGGAAAGATCAAATTTCCTTCCAGCGGGACGTGCGACCGATCCTCTCCGACAAGTGCTTTAAATGCCATGGGCCGGATGCGAAAAACCAGAAATCGGAGTTTCGCATCGATTCCTTTGAAGAGGCTACCAAAGATCTCGACGGTGTCACCGGTGTAGTGCCCGGTAACCTGGAAGAAAGCGAAGTATACTGGCGAATCCATAGCGATGACTCATCGGAACTGATGCCGCCTCCCAGGTCGAAAATGGCGCTTACTGATGCGGAAAAGCAGATCCTTGATCAGTGGATTAAGCAGGGAGCGAACTATGAAAAACACTGGTCCCTGATCGAGCTTCCTGAGAAGATCGAGTTGCCGGTAGTCGATCAAACAGGGTACAGTTCCCGACCTGACAGGGTACAGTCCGACCTTCAACAGGGTACGATTGAGCCGTCGAAAAACCCGATCGATCTGTTCATCCGCGCGAGGCTGCAAAAAGAAGGCTTTCAACCCTCGCCGGAAGTAGCAAAAGAAAAGTGGTTGCGAAGAGTATCTTTCGATCTGGCCGGGCTGCCGCCAACTCTGGAAGAGGTGGCGGCGTTTTTGAGCGATACTTCTCCTGATGCCTGTGAATCTGTCGTAGATCGACTACTCAATTCGACAGCGTATGCAGAAAGGATGACGGCTGAATGGCTGGATGTGGCGCGCTATTCGGATACCTACGGCTACCAGGTTGACCGACCCCGCGAGGTCTGGCCGTGGCGGGACTGGGTGATCGAGTCTTTCCGCAAAAATATGCCTTACGATCAGTTTGTTACCGAACAGGTTGCCGGGGATCTTCTGCCCGGAGCGACGCGGGATCAGATTCTTGCCACCACCTTTAACCGGCTTCATTCCCAGAAGGTCGAAGGGGGAAGTGTAGAGGAGGAATTTCGGATCGAATATGTAGCTGACCGGGTGCATACCTTCGGCACAGCCTTTCTCGGGTTAACTATGGAATGCACCCGTTGTCATGATCACAAATACGATCCACTGACGATGAAAGACTATTACTCGTTGTCCGCGTTTTTTGCGAATATCGATGAGTCGGGACTGTATTCCTTTTTTACTCCGTCGACTCCGACGCCTGCACTGGAATTACCTACTGAACAACAAGAAAAGCAGTTGAAGGAAGCGGAAGCGCTGGTAGAGCGCCTGGAGCATGAATTAGCGGCAGCGCGTCAGAAAGCCGGTGCCTCATTTCAAAAATGGGATTTTGCGGCCAACAGCGCTGCGAAACCGGGATTACAAGTGCATTTGGCTTTTGAAGATTCCAAAGGGAACAAGTTTACCAACCTGGCTGACGAAAAGGCTCCGGCTTCGACGACTGGCAATAACAAAGTTGTGGCCGGTAAAGTAGGCAATGCAGTGAAGCTGACCGGTGACGACGCGATCAATCTTCCGAAAGGAGTGGGGAATTTTTCGCGGGATCAGCCGTTTTCCCTGGCGCTCTGGGTCAACACTCCGGTGGCTCATAAGCGGGCGGTGATTGTGCGCCGCTCGAAGGCCTGGACGGATGCGGCCAGCCGGGGCTACGAGTTGCTTTTGGAGGACGGAAAACTCAGCGTCGGGTTGATACACTTCTGGCCCGGTAATGCGATTCGGGTTCATTCAATACAACCCCTGACGGTGAACCAATGGAAGCATGTGGCGGTAACCTATGATGGTTCCAGTCGAGCCGACGGTGTGCGGATTTATGTAGACGGAAACGAAATAGAGACAGAGGTAGTCCGGGACAGTTTGACGAGGGAAATCGTTGGCGGCGGAGATGACTTTGTCGGTCTCGGGCAAAGGATGCGCGATAATGGATTTAAAAACGGTTTAGTCGATGAATTTCATGTCTACGACCGGGAGATTTCCGGTTATGAAGTAAAGAAACTGCACGACCCGGCAGCCGGGGTAAACGAAGGTGAACAGCGCGACTTTTATCTTTCTTTTGATGATCCGGAAGTAAATAAAAAGCGCTCGGAACTGCGGGCGACGCGGGAAAAGCGGAGTGCGATTCAAAAGCAAATTCGCGAAATTATGGTGATGCGGGATCTCCCCGGTGAAGACCGTAGAACCTTTATTTTACACCGGGGTATGTATAGTGACCGTGGTGAAAAAGTATCACCCGATACTCCGGAGGTACTTCCGCCAATGGAGAAAGAGGACAACGCCAACCGGCTGGATCTGGCCCGTTGGTTAACCCGGCCCGATCATCCCCTGACATCGCGGGTTGCGGTAAATCGTTACTGGCAAATGATGTTCGGTAACGGTTTGGTTTCCACCTCGGAAGACTTTGGCAGTCAGGGAAAATCGCCGACTCATCCGGAGCTTCTCGACTGGCTGGCACGCGATTTTATTAATCACGGTTGGGATCTCCATCATTTACTCAAACAAATGGCTCCAGGACGCGTGACCCGGAGAACCTTCTGCTGGCGCGCGGGCCCACTGACAAACTGCCCGCCGAGATGATTCGTGATAATGCGCTTGCTGTATCCGGACTGCTCTCTGATAAAGTTGGGGGCGCTTCGGTGAAGCCCTACGATCTGGAGATGTCTTTCAAGCCGATGAAACCGGATAAAGGCGATCTTCTCTACCGCCGGAGTCTCTATACCTATTGGAAACGGACCGGACCGTCGCCTGTGATGATGACGCTCGATTCCTCGAAAAAAGATGTCTGCCGGGTAAAGCGGGAGGAAACCGCATCGCCGCTGCAAAGTCTGGTTCTTTTGAATTCGCCCCAGTTTGTCGAAGCCGCCCGGGTTACCGCCGAAAAGTTGCTACACAAACACGGCGACGACGATGGGAAAATTATAGACGAAAGTTTCCGTCTGCTTACCAGTCGTTCGCCGGATAACAGGGAGCGGGAAATCCTGGAAAATCTGCTCAACGAACAAGATGCGGAGTTTTCGGAATCTCCAGAGCAGGCGAAAGCCTATTTTACCACCGGGGACAAAAGCCCGGATTACCAGGGAGAAGACGCACGCCTCGCGGCAGTGACCGTGCTTGTCTCCGCACTGATGAACTTTGACGAATCGATAACAAAACGATGAATACCCGCACACCACAATGTACCGGATTCGACTCGCCTGTCGGAATGAGCCGTCGGCAAACTCTGCAAAGCTTTGGCGGTGGCCTTGGCGGCATGGCTCTGGCCGGCCTGATGGGAAATAAAGGAAGTGCTGCGGACGGAGTTCTACACGGCTTGCACCATGCGGCGAAAGCGAAGCGGGTGATCTATCTGTTTCAGTCCGGCGGTCCCAGTCAAATCGAACTGTTTGATCATAAGCCCCGTCTTGTTGACGAGACCGGTGAGGAATTGCCGGATTCGGTTCGCAAGGGCCAGCGGCTTACCGGTATGTCGGGAAATCAGGCGAGTTTGCCGCTCGTCGGTTCGCCCTTTGCCTTTCAACAGCACGGGCAAAGCGGTGCCTGGTTGAGTGAAGTTCTACCTAACACGGCGAAGGTTGCGGATGATATAACTTTCGTTAAATCGATGTATACCGAGGCGATTAATCACGGTCCGGGAGTTACCTTTATGCAGACCGGTTCGCAATTTCCGGGACGCCCGAGTATGGGATCGTGGTTGAGTTACGGGCTCGGTTCGTCGAATGAAAACCTACCTTCCTTTGTCGTTCTTGTAACCAAAAATAAGGGCGGCCAACCTCTGGTATCACGCCTGTGGGGAAGTGGGTTTTTACCTGGTAAACACGCGGGGGTTCGGTTCCGCGCTGATAAAGATGCGGTTCTCTATTTAAACAGCCCGGATGGAATTGATCCGGCGAGCCGTCGCAAAATGCTCGACCGCCTTGGTGAGCTGCATCAGCATCAGTTGGAGAAATCCGGAGACGTTGAGCTGGAGACCCGCATAGCCCAGTATGAAATGGCTTTTCGAATGCAGGCATCGATTCCGGAAGTCACGGCTTTGGAGAATGAGCCGGAAGCGACCTATCAATTGTATGGCGAAGATGCCCGGACTCCGGGAACCTTCGCTGCCAACTGCCTGATGGCGCGTCGCCTCGCCGAGCGCGGCGTTCAGTTCATTCAACTATATCATCCCGGCTGGGATCAGCATGGTGGTATTCCCAGTGGTATAAAGAGACAGGCGAAAGAAACAGACCAGGCTTCCGCTGCTCTGATTACCGATTTGAAACAGCGCGGAATGCTCGATGATACCCTGGTGATCTGGGGTGGGGAATTCGGCAGGACCAACTATTGTCAGGGCAAAATCAAAGCCACCAGTTTTGGTCGTGATCACCACCCGCGCTGCTTTACGATGTGGATGGCCGGAGGCGGTGTGAAAGCCGGTTACAGCCATGGTGAAACTGATGAGTACGGCTACAATGTCCAATCAGACGGTGTCCATATTCACGATTTCCACGCGACGGTATTACACCTGCTGGGAATCGATCACGAGCGACTCACCCACAAATATCAGGGACGTTATTTCCGGCTTACCGATGTGCACGGTCACGTTGTGAAACCGCTCCTTGCATGAAGTAGGTATTGCGACCGGATCTCTGCTTGTCTGCGAATTTCGGGGTATTGATACTGACTGGCTGGCGATTCATGGGATCCAGCCAGGCGAAAAAGGTTTTGTCACCTTTCAGGCTTCGGTTTACATCCGGAGGGGCGGTTGAGGCCAGCATCACTGTAGTGAGTTCCCAGCGTTTCCTAGCAAAATTGTATTGGAACCCGGCACCTCCGGAGTCTCCGGGAGCACCCTGGCAATCGAAGCGCGCGTCTCCGAAGATTGCGAAAAATCCGTTTGTCCGGCACTTCCCGAACTCGAGAGGTTTGCTGCCGTTACTCCGAAAGGAATTGATACCCCATCTGGTTTTACCGTCATCGGTCCACGTAACGCTCATTTTTGACCGGCTGTATCCCGTTCCCAGAACGATGATTTTATGCTCCGGATTCAACCTCGAAACGGGGATTGGCGAATGCTCCAGATCACGGGAACGGAGGTCCACTTTGATTTTGAAAATACATAACTCGCTGAGTGTCCCTCCCGGGTTCGGGTACAGTTTGGCTGAGCCAGGGACCGGGTAATACACCTTCCCGGATGCAGCAGTAAAAATGCCCTCGCCGACATGAGCCACTGTGAGGACGAAGCTATTGCCCAGGTAGATGCCTGTACCGAGCCCTACTTTACCGAGGCGGTTCCAGTAGGGAAACCTGGTGCAGCCGGGGTAATGGGCTTGTAAGTAGGAATGTAGCGCTTCCTCCCGCGACGAGATCTCCGGATCCTCTTCGGTTACCAATGCGAACACGAACAAAGGTGACTGAATCAGAATCAAACAAAAAATCAGGAATAAACGGAAGACCTTCAGCGATAAAATGAGGGTTGGGGGTGGAGGGTGGGGGTTTTTTCCGGGGATTGTTGGGAATTTTAACTGTGGGGGATTTTCGGGGATTTTTTGTTCTGCTGAAGAAGCTGCTCTACCGGCAGCTTGCTTCGATTCATACTATAAACGGAAGAATGCAGCTTTTGTGCCAGAAATTTAAAATTTTTCGAAACTATCAGGGATTCGCTCGCGTTGAGAGATTTACAAAACGTGTAAAACAGAAACAATACCGTAAATTCAATAGGTATTGATCATTTTTTGATCAATTACTTTTACGATTGTAAATTTTCTTATCAATTTCGGTTGGCAATCATGCACGCGATGCCGTGGCAGGAAGGTTTTGGATTTGGATCACCCGCAAGTAGAAGGTGGGAGATGATGCGACTGTTGGTGACTTTTCTGATCTCCCTCTGCGGCTTCGTCTTCGGGGCGAAAACGGCAGAGCGGCCTAACATTGTTCTGATTTATGCCGACGATCTCGGTTGGGGGGATCTTTCGTGTTACGGAAACGGGAAATACAAAACGCCGCATATCGATCAGATGGCAGCGGAAGGGGCCCGATTGGAAAGTTTTTATGTGGCTACTCCAAGTTGTGCTCCATCGCGGGTGGCTTTGTTGACCGGGCGTTTTCCGTATCGGACGGGTGTGCCGTCCAACCCGACTCCGGATGCAGGGCGTGACCACGGAATTCACCAAAACGAAACCACACTGGCGGAGTTGCTGAAGCCTCAGGGGTATACATCGACGATCATTGGTAAATGGCACCTCGGACATTTGGAGGACTACTATCCAACGCGGCACGGATTTGATTCCTATTTTGGCATCCTTTACTCAAACGACATGCGCCCGGTTATGTTGTGCAGAGACGAGCAGGCTGTGGAATACCCGGTCGTTCAGGGCTATTTGACCCGTAGATATACAGATCGTGCGCTGGCTTTTTTGGAAGAAAATCGCGATAAACCATTTTTTCTCTATTTACCCCATGCCATGCCCCACAAACCGTTGGCTGCATCCGATACATTCTATACTCCTGAAACCCGCGATGACCTGTATGCAGATGTGGTGCGGGAGTTGGATGCTTCCGTAGGGGAAGTGCTCGCCAGACTGAAGGAGCTGGATTTGGACAAAAAGACCCTGGTGATTTTTTCCTCCGATAACGGTCCCTGGTACGGCGGCAGCACAGGTGGCCTCAGCGGAATGAAAGGCTCGGGATGGGAAGGCGGGGTCCGGGTTCCGGCAATCTTCCGCTGGCCCGGCAGGATTCCCGAAGGTCGCGAAATCAAATCCCCGGCAGCCACCGTGGATATACTGCCCACTGTAGCTGGACTGCTGGATATTGATGTAGACAATCTAGATGTCGACGGGCAGGACATATGGCCGCTTCTTTCCGGGCAAGTCGACTCCGATAACGAACGAATCATCTATACCTGGAACGGTGTTCAGCTTCTTGCGGTACGGCAGGGGAAATGGAAACTCCATGCTACCCGCCCGAGGTCGCGTCCCCGCGGCAAACGGGGGGATGAATGGATTGATCCACGCGGGCCCGATGGCGCGACCATCATAGCGCCGTTCGAGCAGGCGCAGCCGTGGCAGTATCCTTCCCCGGCCGACCGGGAGGATACCGCTGCACCCAAACCTTGGTTGCTCTTCGATCTGGAAAACGATCCTGGAGAGCAGGTTGATGTAGCCGCTGAAAATCCGGAGATTGTAAAAAGATTACGTGTTGTGGCGGAGAGCGCTTTAAAAGAAGCTTCCACCGTGCCTCAGAAAAAAATGGAACGGGCCACGACGAAATATTATAAAGCGCCCCGCCGGATCACTCCGGATACCCCGATCAGTATCGGCGAAATGCTGCGTCAGAGCCGGGGAGAGTAGTATGTATAAGCGGCGAATCGAATTTTCAACTATGCAAAAGAATCGATATTCTCACATCATACCCTGTACAATCCGAAACCGTACAGGGTACAGTCAGACATCCAACAGGGTAC
Source organism: Verrucomicrobiales bacterium (assembly GCA_029213025.1). Lineage (GTDB taxonomy): Bacteria > Verrucomicrobiota > Verrucomicrobiia > Verrucomicrobiales > DEV007 > Arctic95D-9. Next base: position 7,581 of record JARGOZ010000177.1, on the reverse strand, counting down.
AGTGGCTCATTGTACCCTGTTTACTGCTGCTTTTTCAGTTCGGCGTAGCGGCGGATATAAACGGTAACGATTCCGGCACCGAAAAATACCGGTTGGTCTGGGCGAAAGATCCGACTACCGAAGCGACTGTCGCCTGGAATCAGAAATCGGGCGACCCCGGCGTCGTTCACTACGGAACGAAAGATTTCGGGAGGAAACATCATCTCTATCCGAAATCTCAAAAGACTCACCGCACGTTCCGCTATACCGAATCGATCAATAACTGCTTTGCTTCGCTATCGGATTTGCAGCCGGATACCAGATACTTTTTCTGTATCAAAGATAAACAGGGAGTAAGTCGGCGACTCACTTTTGTTACCGCACCGGATAAGCCGATAGAGTTTACGTTTATTGCCGGGGGAGATTCCCGCAATTTCCGGGAGCCGAGGATTCACGCCAATCAGATTTGCACCAAACTGCAGCCGCTTTTTATCGCTTTCACCGGTGATATGATCAATCGTGATACGGAGGAGGAATGGACGGAGTGGCTCGAAGACTGGCAGCAGACGATTGACAGCGAAGGCAATATCATACCGATTGTACCGCACCGGGGGAACCACGAATCCCGTCCCGAATCGATTTACAACTACTTCGACACGCCGGAGGATGCCTATTACCATTGGGCAATCGGCGACGATATGTTTCGTTACTTTACTTTAAATTCACAAATCCCGGCCGACGGAAAGCAGGGGAAATGGTTGCGGTCGGAACTAAAGAAATACCGGAAAAACACGACTCATCTTGTGGCCGGATATCATAAGCCGATGCGGCCGCATGTATCAAAAAAATCGGAAGGGGATAACCCGCTTCTCTGGGCGGATACATTTTACCAGTGCGGACTCGACCTCGCGATTGAGTCCGATTCGCATGTAATGAAACGCACCCTGCCGCTGAAACCTGATCGCAATGGAACCGAGGGCTTTTCCCGATCTCTGAACGATAAAAATGCCACCGTTTACATCGGCGAAGGTTGCTGGGGTGCGCCGCTGCGGGCAGCGGATGATTCCAAACCGTGGACGATCGATGCCGCATCATTCAACGGGTTCGATTGGATTCTCGTCACTCCGGACCGCATCGAAGTGAAAACCGTGATGATTCAAAATCCGATTCATATAAAGAAAATTGATCCTGCTAAAATCTTCGAAAACCCGACTTTGAAACTGTGGGAGCCGAAAGGCGGATCTGTACTGATTGTGCCGGGTGACCGCCAGGATTGATTTTTCCTCCTGCGGAACGATGGGATCAAATCTCTGGATAACAGGGCTGCAGACCTGCGTGAGTGTCACGCTTCTGGCGCGCGGGTGGCTCACCTGGCGCTGGGACAGTCCGATACGTGGTTTATTCTGGAATGAAGGCTGGTGGGGTGGGCGAATCGACTGGACGAAATTCGCTACCGGTTCGGATGAATCGATTACCCGCGGGTTGGAGACTCTCGGTGTCGTGCTGATGGGTTGTGCTGTCATTCCGTGGTTGATTGATTTGCCGAAACTGCGTTGGTCGCGATGGCTCCTCATTCCGTTGGCCGGTGTATTGGTGATTGATGCGTTTGCCCGCTTCATCGATAGCGGAAATCAGTTTGGCATGGGTATTGAGCACTCTTCGCAGTGGGGGTGTCCGCTACTGCTTTTGGCTGCGGTGCAATGGCCGGGCGGGGGGAAGGCCTGGTGTGTGGCGGCGATGGTTGCCACGATGCTTACCTTTGTCGGCCACGGATTGTATGCGTTTGGTTTTCATCCTGTGCCCTTGAAATATCGGACGATGACCTCGGCGTTGCTAGGTCTCAGTGAAGTCGGCACTCTGCGTTTTCTCTATATCGCCGGAATTCTGGATTTTGTCGCCGCAGCGGCCCTTTTCCTCAAGCCACTTCAGCGATTGGCCTTTTGTTACATGATTGTGTGGGGTGCGGCGACGGCATTCGCCCGGGTATGCAGCGGTCCGTCTCTGGATCCATGGCTGATGGAGACGGTGGTGAGAAGTTCCCACTGGATGATACCGCTTCTCATTTTGGCTCTGATTCGGATGGAAAGTCCCGATAGCAAAGAATAACGAGGGTTTGACGAACCCTGGCAGCAACGGCAGGTTCCGGTCATTGCCATGAAAATTTCATGCCCGAAGTGCTCACAGAATTTTGAACCGTCCGCTGTCCCTGGCGGGGAAAACACGACCTGCCCGCATTGCGGGGCGGATGTTCCGATTCCCCAACCGGTCAATCCGTCGCTGCCGCAGGTTACGGTTTTGGATGTGTTCGTTTCGTCTCCTGGCGATGTCGGTCCTGAGCGGGAAGCGTTGATCCGGACGATCGAAAGGATCAACCGGATGCCGCAAATTCGGGATCACTATGTTTTGCGACCGTTCTGTTATGAGAAAGAGGTGGCTCCGGATATGGGCAGCGAACCGCAAATGATTGTGGATCGCGCCTGCCACGTCACCGAGTGTTACCTGGTCATTTGCATACTGTGGCAGAGAATGGGCACAGCATTTACGCATCCCGCAACTCAGCGTGAATATTTGTCTGGAACCGAATACGAATTTGTCACCGCATACGAAGCCAAAAAAGGTGGCGCAGCTTATCCCAATATTCTGATTTACCGGAAACGAAACGTAGTACCGACTGGGGGTGAGGCTGCGCAGCAGGCGATAGTGGATCAGTTCTTTTCGCGAATGGAAGGCGCAGAATCGGAGTTCAAAGGCTTGTATTGGCAGTTTACTGATCTGCGGGAGTTTGAGGAAAATGCTCTTCAGCATATCCTGACCAGAATCCACGAATCGCCACCGGTAGCTGTTCCGTCCCTTTCGCTGCCGGCAATCGTCGAGGAGGAGCGCCGCCTGGATGTCGCCGTTCCCGCGGAGGTAACGCCAACCGATATTGTCGAATTGTGGGCAAAAATCTGTCTGCCGGACTCGAAAGGCCTTCGCAACGAGTTGCCGGATAAAACGGATATATCGGGCGCGCCGGTGAAAGCTGACACCCGGGACAAATTTATGTCGGTAGCGTTTGAGCGAAAGGCGGACAGTGAGGAGCTGCTGCCCCTTGCGACGAAAGTCGAAGTGATAACCAATGATTTTGAAGTGCTTGAAGAGGAAAGGGTAGTCGAGTTGATCCAGGGAAAAGATTCCCCGACCATCGTATTTCCTCTTACCGTGAAGACTCAGGGTGAGAGTGCCATGGTAATGGTGCGGGTGATGACCAAATCGGTTCACAGCGACTACTGGATTGAGAACTCGTCCATGGTTCAGAGAATCTCCGTATGCCGGGAGGAAAAGTCCGAGGGCGCAAAACCCGGCGGACAAAAGGTGGAGAGTTTACAGGTTTTTACCCTGGGCGTTCAGTCAGAGTCAGGCCCGGCGCTGATGCCCTCCGCCCCGGCTCCTGCCGTGTTTGCGGACCGGTCGGACAAGATGGCCGCTGAGGAATTCGCTGTGGACGACGAAGTTTTCCAACAACCTGTCCCGCCGCGCTCGGCTGCACAAAAGCCGGGAAATGCTGCAGATGCTCCGCCCGCACCGGCGAAAGCGCGGGCTCCATCGGCTCGGAAAACTCAGGCTCCGCCGGAAATGGAAATTCAGACAGAGAAATCCCGTTCGCGGTCCGGTGCCTGCCTGATCGTCGCGCTGATCGTGTTGCTTGCCGCGCTCTGGTTCGGCTGGAAATCAGGATGGATTCAGAACCTCCTCGACCGGGTATTGTGAAAGTGTAGAGAGGTACCGTCCCGATCGGCGAATTCAGCCGAAAAAAAAGCCGGAGTGTTTCCACTCCGGCCTTTCCAAATTCATTCGGAGTTTCACTCCGGATCAATTGATCAATGATAAGATGCCTGGGCACCTTTGAGATCGCGCTTCTTGAGCCAGGGCATTGTGCCGCGGAGGCGCTTGCCGACTTTTTCGATCTGGTGAGCAGCGCCTTCTTTGCGCAGCTCGTTGAAGTTGGGCTGACCTTCTTCGTCTTCCTTGATCCATTCTTTGGCGAACTGGCCGTTCTGAATCCGCTTGAGAACTTTTTCCATTCTCTTCTTGGTGGAAGCGTCGATGATTTTCGGTCCAACTGTTACGTCACCGTACTCAGCGGTTTCGGAGATAGAGAAACGCATTCCGGAAATACCGGATTCGTTGATCATATCGACGATGAGTTTCATTTCGTGAAGACACTCGAAATAGGCCATCTCCGGCTGGTAACCGGCTTCGACAAGAACTTCGAAACCGGCAGTGATCAGTGCGGAAACACCGCCGCAGAGAACGGCCTGCTCACCGAAGAGGTCGGTTTCGGTTTCTTCTTTGAAAGTGGTTTGGAAAACACCGGCGCGGGTGCCGCCAACTCCTTTTGCCCAGGCGAGAGCGATTTTCTTCGCGTCTTTCTTACCGGGATCCTGGTGGATCGCGATCAATGCAGGCACACCTTTGCCTTCAACAAACTGGGAACGAACCGTGTGGCCGGGACCTTTCGGTGCAACCATGATTACGTTGATGTCTTCCGGAGGAGTAACGGTTCCGTAATGGATAGCGAAACCGTGGCTGAACAGGAGTGTCTTTCCTTTGATAAGGTGTGGCTCGATGCTCTCTTTGTAAATCGCGCCGATTTTTGTGTCGGGCACTGCCATGAAAATCACATCCCCTGCCTTGGCGGCTTCCTCTGTGTCCATGACCTCGAATCCGAATTCTTCAGCCACCTTGCGTGACTTACTTCTCGGAGTGAGACCGATGATAACTTTCGCACCACTGTCTTTTAAGTTAAGAGCATGTGCGTGACCCTGAGAACCAAAGCCGATAACGGCGAGGGTTTTCCCTTTTAAAACGCCAAGATCGGCGTCTTTATCTGTATAGATTTTTGCTGGCATAATGACTAGCGATTTTGTGAGCGCGAAGGATGCGCCTAAAGTACTCAATGGTCAACGAAAACCTTGCCTTTAAAAGGGCTGTGGCAAGTTCATGACCCGGTGTTGATCTTCACGCCTCCGCCCGACGGCATGGTAATGCGCAATTTGCCCACTGCAGTCTGAATCAATTCCACTGCGGCATCGACTTCGGCCTGAGTGCTGGAATGACTCAATGAAAAACGAACGCTGCTGCGCGCCCGTGCCGCAGAACAACCCATTGCTTTGAGGATCCGGCTGGGTTGCACCGAACCCGTGCTGCAGGCGGAACCGGGCGAGCAACAGAGCCCTGCTTCATCGAGAAGAATGAGCAGGCCTTCGCCGTCGACGCCGGGAAAGTAAAGATTCGTGGTGTTCGGCAGGCGGTCGGTACGGTGGCCGTTTACTTCGATGCCCTCGACTGCGGCGATCACTTTTGTTTCAAAGTCGTCGCGCAGGCTTGCCATTTTTTTCGCGTCGGCGAGGCGACTGAGGGCGAGCTGCGCAGCAATGCCCATCCCGACAATGCCGGGAACATTTTCCGTCCCGGAGCGTTTTTCATTTTCCTGGCCGCCTCCGAAAAGAAGCGGCTTGAAACGGGTGTGTCGATTCACATAGAGGGCACCGACTCCTTTTGGGCCATGAAATTTGTGGGCGGAGATCGCGAGGGAGTGAATGGGTGCCGCGTTCACAGACACCGGAATTTTTCCCACAGCCTGCACGGCGTCGGAATGAAAATACACGCCTGCTTCATTGGCGATCTCTGCGGCCTCAACAATAGGGCTGATTACACCGGTCTCATTATTCGCCCAAATCATAGAACAGAATGCGGCGGAATTTTCTGCAAGCAGAGTGCGCCATTCGTCGAGGTCGGGTTTTCCGTCGGACTGTACCCTGTTAAGTCTGCGACTGTACCCTGTTGAGTCATAAAAACTGAGTGGTTCGTAGATCGCACTGTGTTCCACCGAGCTGGAGATGAGATTTTTCCGGTCCGGCCAAATCCGTATGGCCGAAGTGATCGCTGTGTTGTTCGACTCGGTTCCGCCACTGGTGAAAATGATTTCCTCCGGATCGGCATCGATCAGGGCAGCCACTTTTTCCCGTGCTTCCCCGATAGCAGCGCGGGCCTTTTTTCCAAAGCGATAGCCCGCAGAGGGATTGCCGTATTGTTCGCGAATCCACGGCTCCATCCCGTCGGCGACCTCCGGATCGATCTGTGTGGTGGCGTTGTTGTCGAAATAGATCACTCCGTATTATCGACGAAGGCAAGGCGAGTTCAAAATGCTATTTCACCATTCACCTGTGGTGTTGCTGTCATACGTAAAAAACATCAAAAACCACTTAACACTTCCCTCTCCGGTATCATTACCTGTGTGAATGCCGGAAGAGTCTTTGAAAAATCCTGACCCG
>JARGOZ010000177.1:0-1275 GCA_029213025.1 Verrucomicrobiales bacterium | reverse complement strand
TCGATTTTGACCGGGGGGAGTCTTTTACGCGCCTGCTGCTGGAGACGCAGCCCCGGCTGTTTGGCTTTACGCTGTCTCTTTTGCATGATCGACAGGCGGCTATGGATGTCACTCAGGAAGTGGGTGTCCTGCTTTGGCGGAAATTCGATGAATATGAACCGGGGACGGATTTTGGCGCCTGGGCGCTGAAAATCGCCCGCTACAAGGTGATGGAGTGGCGCCGGGCGCAGACCAAATTGCCGATCGCTCTGGACGACGACGCCATGGAATTACTCACGGATGATGTCGAAGAGTTGAGTTCCGCCCAACTGCTGCGACTTGCGGCTCTCGAAACATGTCTCAGCCGGCTGCCGGAAAAGCAGCGCCGGGTGATTGACGAACGCTATGTCGATAAAAGCACGGTGGTCCGAATTGCGGAACGCTGGAATCGCTCGCGGGTCGCGATGCATCAACTTCTCAAAAAGGCTCATCAAACTCTCCGGCTCTGTGTGCAGGAACAATTGAGAAAGGAAGGCCAATCTCCATCATGAATCAGGAATCCGATCACGAAAACATCGATTTTGAATTACCGGACAGCGATTCGGAAACCAATCGGCGAATCAAAACCGATCCCGACTTTCGTCGTGATTTTGCCGAGCACTGGTTACTGGTTGCGGCGCTGGATGAAACGCTCGGCGAAGCCGGTGGCGTTGAGAAGGCATCTCAAGCGGTTGCCGCTCCCGTTAAGCCAACGGCTGCTAACTCATTTGGATTATTAGTCCGCTATGGCGGTTGGGCGGTGGCAGCTCTGTTGATGATCGGCTTGTTTGTGGGGCGGGGGGATCGTGGCGATGAATTTTCCCGGAGTCGCGCGCAGTTTACCGGTCTGGGGAAGGCGAGTTTTTTCGGCGAGCTGGTGCCGCCGGTAAATTCTCATCCCGAGCTAAACCGCAATTACTCGCTGGTATCCGGTGCGGTGGAATTGGCCTTCCCCGACGGAGCGAGGACAATCATAGAAGGACCTGCGGTATTTCGAGTGGTGTCGGACGACCGGCTTGCTCTGGATACCGGGCAATGCTCGGTTCATTGTCCCAAAGGGGCGGAAGGTTTCCGGGTCGATACGCCGAGCAGTCGGGTCGTCGATCGCGGCACACGATTTCATGTCAGTGTATCGGAACTCAATGAAACCGAGGTGCAGGTGGTGGAGGGCGCGGCTGACATCTACCCGGAAGATAACAATATAGCGAAGGAACATCTCACCGACGGATCGGCCCGTCGCGTTGGCAACAAAGGGCT
>JARGOZ010000176.1:15487-16739 GCA_029213025.1 Verrucomicrobiales bacterium | reverse complement strand
AAGCCTACCCGCCGGTGCATTGGCGCTGCTTGTGGAGTGAATTCTCGTCCCTCAAATTCACGGAACGGATTAGCAATCCATTCTACACCAATTATGCGGCGCAACTTTTGCGTAAGAAACACAGTGAACCTCCCGGCGCGATAGACACAAGGACTGGCGACAATCCTGTCGCCGGCTGCAATGAGGGCACTGACAAAGGCTCCGCAGACGACTGGATTGTCGTCATTCCTTGATTTACCCGGCGGCGCAACTTTTACGAAAGCAACACAGTGAATCTCCGTGCGATAGACCCAAGGACTGGCGACAATCCTGTCGCCGACAGCAGTGAGGGCACTGGCAAAGGCTCCGCAGACGAGAGGATTGTCGTCGTTCCTTGACGAGTAATAGGGAACCAGGCAGATAGTCGGATAGCGAATTCCTATTTGCCTGGTCTATAGGGATTTTCCGGGCTTCTGCAAAAAACTATGAATCTGCCGGGTTGAAAAACAGTGGTTACGGGATTGGAGGTACCGTATTTCACCCGGAAGAGCCGATATTGGTCGGTTACAGCCCTTGCAAGCCCCAACCTCCCCGGGCGCGGGGAATAAATATTTCGATTCGACTGAACTTTTTCGGCATTTTTTGGCACGATAGAAAGTGAACACCCGGTCCATCGGGATCGGATAACGCTCATCACCCTTTGATCGCCATCAAACAGCCGCCCAATCTTGAACAACTCTTCCGGGAAACCTCGGCTGATCTGGCGCGCTATTTTTCCCGGCGCCACGGGGGACGGGAAGTAGCCGACGATCTCGTGCAGGAGACGTTTCTCAAGATGGCGCAGAGTCTCGAAAGCGGGAAGCGCCCGGAACACCTTCGAGCGTATCTCTTCGGTATCGCCCGTCACGTCAGTCAGGCTGCCTGGCGGCAAAAATCGAAAGACTCGGTTCTCGAGGATACAGTTCCCATTCAATCGATCGCCGCCGGGGATTCCAGTGATCCGCGAGTCGATGCCGCCTGTGAAATGATCGATCTGCTACCTGCCCTGCAACGCGAAATTCTCGATCTGCGTTTTAACCAAAATCTTTCCTATGCCGAGATGGCGGCGACTCTCGATATCCCGATCGGCACCGTTCGATCCCGGCTGCACAATGCCATTTCCCTGATCCGCAACCGTCTCGCCGAAGACAATCCCGATACCCCGCAAGAATTATGAATCCAAAATCACTCGAAGCTCTCATCGTCGACCGCAGCTTTGGCGAACTTTCTCCCG
>JARGOZ010000176.1:5468-15477 GCA_029213025.1 Verrucomicrobiales bacterium | reverse complement strand
AAGCATCGGAATTACTGGACGCCTATCTCGACGCCAATCCGCAAATGCAGGAATTTGTCTCAGGAATCGAAGAGGCTGTTTCGGTCACAGAAATCGCGGTTTCGTCCCGCCCGGACATGTTTCGTGAGGAAGGTTGCAACTGGACGGATGAAGCTGACCCCGAAACTAAATTATTTCCTTTTCCCGGATTAACCTGGTTGAAGGTAGCTGCCGCATTTGCCTTGCTGGCTGTGACCGGTGCAGGCGGCTATTTGGCCGGGAATCGAACCGCCGTTTCCGATCTGTCATCCTCTACCGGTCCTGCTTCGACCTCTCTACTTTCCAATAGTACGCCCGGCCCCTGGGCTCAATATCGCATCGCTTCGGGCGGCATCGAAACTTCCATTCCGACTCCTTCAACGAGGCAACAACCGTGAAAATTTACCGTCATACTTTTTGCTGTCTGGTTACGGCATGGCTTGTCACGGGATGCGTTCCATCGGAAAGATTCTGGTGGTCGCCGGGAGGTGACAAAGCTGCAGTCGTAGTGAAGGGGCAGCTTCGAATTACTGACTCGACCGGAAAGACGTTGACCATTCCCGAGTTCCCCGGGATCGATGGAGAATCGAACAGCGCTGAATATGTGGAGTGGGCTTCCAATGGTAAAAGCCTGATCACGCATCGCCTTCGGGGGTTCAGTAGCTGGGATATCGCGAAATCCGAATTCCCGGAAGATGAGGCCCGTCGCATCGAAGAATTGGCAGATGCGATTCCGGCGGTTACCCGAACGGCAATCGCGCTTGGAGGAGTGGCCGACAGTGTTGACGCAATTTTCGGTCGATTGAGGACCAAAGAACCGGACCTCCTGCGAAACGCCTTTTATCTGAGCTACGAACGGGATCCTGAAACCCTGCGGGACATTCTATCGGGGTCACCAAAACTCAGGGCAAAACTGGAATCGGGAAATGACGACTCGATTGGCTACTTTCTCAATCAGATCGATGTGGTTCGACTGGAAACCGGAACCACTACCCCATTGTTGAAAACTGCGACGCTACTCACCCGTCCCGCTCTTTCTCCTGATGGCAATCGCGTTTTAATGGGTCGCCGTCACGGCGAGAAAACACTGGTCGATTTGGTCTCAATCACCATCGCGGACGGATCAGAGACGCCTATCGCAAAACGCGTTTTCCCGGCCTACGCCTGGCAGGATGACCACACGGTGCTCGCTTTGTCGCCGGTAGCCGATTCCGAAAGTTTATTGAAGCAGTTGAAATCTTTCTCTTTTGCCCGCGATCACGAATCGACGACAGAGATTCTCGCCACGGCGCTTATCCCTTTTCTTCCCCGACTCGAAGTTCTGCCTGATCGCAGCGTTCTCTTTTCCAGCCAGACCGGGGTGCTGCCGGCAGAAGCGTCCACGACACTCCCCGGATCAGCGCTGTTTCGTTACCTTCCCGATACCCGGAAATTACTTCGGGTTCCCACGCCGGAAGGAGCGCTACCGATGAATCTTGGATTCTTCACCGCTTCGCCTGATGGAACGCGGGTAGCGGTGGTGGAAAGCGACACTGACGCCGTTGCCGTCGTTGATATATCGAGTGGCAAGGTGGATCTCATATCCCTACCCCGCCCGAATAGCAAATGCCGGACGCTGCCCGGGTGGCGAAATACCGAAGAGCTTTCCTTCGCCCGGCTTAACGAAGCAACCGGTGAGGTCGAGTGGGTGGTCTGGAAACAGCGCGGAGAGACGCGAGTGCTGAGCAAGGGCTGGGCCGCTGAGTCCACGGCCGGCTGGATTGAACGTAAAAAACCAAATCAAAACTGATATGAAATCGAAACTGGTAAGCCTCTCGATCCTGGGGATTTTCCTCACTGGATTTTCGAACGACGATCCGGCAAGTGAAGACTTTTTTGAAAATCGAATTCGCCCGGTGTTAGTGAAACACTGCTACGATTGTCATTCGGTCGAATCGGGAAAATCCAAGGGCGGACTCCGGCTCGATACCCGCGAGAGCACCCGTAGCGGAGGTGACACCGGTGCGGCCGTTATCCCGAAAAATGCAGAGGAAAGTTTACTTCTGACCGCGATCCTTCACTCCGACCCGGATCTGGAGATGCCTCCGAAAGAGCCGAAGCTGCCGGAAAATGTCATCCGGGATTTTGAAGCCTGGATAGAGGCAGGGGCGTTCGACCCGAGAGAGGCAATGGCAAGTGGCGCGGAGACCGACGCCGCGGCTTTACAAGCTCGTCTCGAATTCTGGAGCTATCAAAAACCTCAAAAAACCGAACCACCCAAAACCGATTCGGACTGGCCGGTTTCCACGATAGACCGTTTTATTCTCGCCAGACTCGCGGAGAACGATCTGACGCCTTCGGAAGACGCGGATGAACGGACTTTTGTTCGCAGACTCTACTTTGATCTTGTCGGTTTGCCGCCGACACCGGAGCAGGTCGCCGGGTTTTCCTATGCCAATCTGGAAGAGACCGTCGATCAATTGCTCGACTCCGAAGGATTTGGGGTGCGCTGGGGGCGCCACTGGCTGGACGTGGTCCGCTACGCCGAGTCGAATGGGCGGGAGGCCAACATTGTCTACCCACATGCCTGGAGATACCGGGACTATGTAATCGATTCAATAAATGCTGACGTGCCCTACGATCAATTCCTCACCGAACAGATCGCCGGAGATCTCCTGCCCTATGATGACGAGGCGCAACGGGCCCGCTTACTGATTGCCACCGGCTTCCTCGCGATAGGCCCGAAAGGACTCGCCAATCAGGACAAACCCCAATTTGCCGCCGACCTGGTTGACGAGCAATTGGATGCCACGAGCCGTGCTTTTCTTGCGACATCCATCGCCTGCGCCAGATGTCATGACCACAAAGCCGATCCAATTGCGATGACGGATTACTACGCGCTGATCGGAATTTTTCGCAGCACGAAAACTTACTACGGAACCTGGGTCGATTCGGAGAATAACAACGGAGGCGAGCTGATCAAACTCCCGGATCTGCCCGGACAGATGAAGCCCGGGCAGTCTCTTTCGAAAGAGAGAATCACGAAAATGAAAGCCCAACTCGCCGAGTTGAATGCCCAGGAGCGGAAGAATAAAGAAATGTCAGCTTCGATGATGGGCGGCAAAAAAATGAAGCGGGAAGACTTCAATACCGCCCTTCGCGAGGCGCTCCGAATCTACTGGACTCGCGGGGGGCTTCGCGGAAAACTCGCCGCAGTCGATGACAACGGAGAGCCCCTTCCGCTGTGTATGGGAGTGCAGGAAGCTCCGAAAATGAAGGATTCGCCTCTATACTATCGCGGCGACCTCAAGAATCCCGGCAAAGAAGTTGCGCGAGGAGTTCCGGCTCTATTCGGCATGGTAGCATCACCGCCGTCGGATCAGAACCAAAGCGGTCGACTCGACTTCGCGCATTGGGTGACCGATCCGGAAAATCCCCTTACCGCACGAGTGATGGCTAACCGCGTCTGGGGTCACTTGTTCGGCGAGGGGCTGGTGCGAACAATGGACAACTTTGGCCATACCGGAGAACCGCCAAGCCATCCGGAATTGCTCGACTATCTGGCCATCAACTTCAGAGACAACGGCTGGTCGTTGAAGTCGCTGGTGAAAGAAATGGTTCTGTCCCGTGCCTACCGGCAGAGTTCGACCTATCGCAAAAAAAGTTTTTTCAAAGACCCCGATAACCGCCTGCTGTGGCGGGCCAACAAACGCCGACTCGATGCCGAGGTGATCCGGGATTCGATACTTTCGGTCTCGGGAAGACTGGATCTTTCCCCTCGGCCCGCATCGCTCGCGGCGGAGGTGACAAATCACTCTGTGGCAATTCTCGGCTTCGACAAATCGATACCTACCGACCTGGATGGCTCGAACCATCGATCGATCTTTCTTCCGGTATTCCGGGAAAACCTTCCCGATGTACTACATCTGTTCGACTTTGCGGAACCCAGTCTCGTTGTAGGTGATCGCGACGAAACCAATGTTCCCCTGCAGGCGCTCTATCTGATGAACAGCGAATTCATAGCGCAGCAGTCGGCGGCGTTTGCGGAACGACTCATGCGGGAGGAGAACACCCGCGAAGATAGAATCCGGCGCGCCTTTCAGCTCTGTTTCAACCGCCCTCCCGATCCGGAAGAAAGCAAAATGATTTCCGCGTATTTCGCCGACTCTACCGAGGTAGATGAGGTCACCATGGCGACGCGTTTTTGTCAGGCCCTGTTGAGCAGTGCGGAATTTCGAATCGCCGACTAACACCCAGCCCCAACACCCAATGAACAATCTGAATTCAACCTCATCCTCCCGCCGGGATTTTCTTCAATCTAGCACGCTTGGTTTGGGATGGCTCGCTTTCTCGGCCATTGCCAACGGAGCGTCTTCGGCAGGGCGAAACTTTCCCGCCCGTGCCAAACGGGTCATTTTCCTCTCCATGAAAGGTGGCCCGTCCCACGTCGATCTGTTCGACTACAAACCGGAACTGATCAAAGCCGATGGAAAGACCACGGGGCTGGCAGAAAAATTCGGCGGTGCACCACTGGTAGGGCCGGTGCACCCGTTTTCTCAACAGGGTAAATCCGGTCTCTGGATGACTGACCTGATGCCGCATCTCGCGAAACACGCGGATGATCTTTGCATCGTCAATTCCATGCAGACCGACCTGCCGAATCACTCTCCGGCCTTCGTCCAGATGCATACCGGAAGTTTTCAATTTGTTCGTCCTTCTCTCGGCGCGTGGACCGTGTATGGACTCGGCACCGAGAATGAGAATCTGCCCGGCTTCATCACCCTGAACCCGCCAGCCGACAACGGCGGCGCCCGCAACTATGGAAGCGCCTTTCTGCCATCCATCTGCCAGGGAACCCGCGTTGGCGGCAGCCAAATCCCGGCGCTCTATGCCGCGTTTCTCAAGAAAGACCAAACTCCGGGGCCTCCGATGAAAAATATCGAGAACAAAAATCTGAGCCGCCAAGCGCAGCGGGCCCAGCTCGACCTCATCCGCGGGCTCAATCGCCACAAGCTCAAGAATGATGTCTATCAGCCCCAGATTGAGGGAATGATCGAGTCGTTCGAACTGGCATTCCGAATGCAGTCGGAGGTGCCTGACGCGCTTGATCTCACCGCTGAATTCCAATCAACACTCGATCTTTATGGCATTGGTAAAGGCGCGGACGCCTTCGCGAGGCAATGTCTCCTCGCCCGGCGCATGGCGGAAGCGGGCGTGCGCTTTATCGAAATTTCCTCACCGGTCGGCTGGGATCATCACTCGCTGATTCAGGAAAATCTCGCCAAAAACTGCCAACAGACCGATCAACCGATAGCAGCCCTCATAACCGACCTCAAGCTCAGGGGAATGCTTGACGACACCCTCGTCGTTTGGGCCGGAGAATTTGGGCGAACCCCCTACATGCAGGGTGTCAACGGTCGCGATCACAATCACAAAGGCTTCTCGCTCTGGATGGCCGGAGGTGGAGTCAAAGGCGGCATGAACTACGGATCTACTGACGAGATCGGTTACAAGGCAGTAGAGAATCCGATGCACATCCATGATTGGCATGCGACGATACTTCATCTGCTCGGTATCGATCATAAGCGGCTGACCTACAACTACGGCGGCAGAAATTTTCGACTCACAGAAACCTCTGGAGAAGTGGCTACAGGAATCCTCGCCTGAAGTTCATCCGAGGCATTCAGTCAGGCCGAAAACTAATTCCAAATGTCCCACATAAATATGCAATCTTAATGGAAGCTCTCGACCATGAGCAGGCAGATAGTAACTTCACTTATTCGGATTTCTCTCGTTATTACATCGGTTGCCACGGGGCACCTGCTTTAAAAAATTGATCCTGAACGTGCATCATAAGAGCCGACAAGGCATGGTTGGACAAACTTTCTTTCAAGTCTGACAATCCTCTGTTCCGTTCCTATCTGATTGATTTGGTGATCGGCATGCCGGATCTTACACGATGAAGAGAGCAAACCAGGCAAACTGAAACTATCCCAACCTGTGACCACTACAAAATCTTCATACTTTTCTATACTTGCGCTGTTTGGGCCTTTCGTGGCTTTACCCATATCTGTCGCAGTAGGTTTCCTGATAGCTAATGCACAAGGCTGGAATGACTTTTCATTCGCAGTAGTTATGGTTTGGGGGATGATCGGTACAGTTGGAAGTATGATTATTGGAATTTTGTTTGGGATGCTCAGCATCGTTCGCCGTGAACCAAAGCGTTATTTCGCATGGATCGCGACAGTTATGTGGCCCCCTGTCATATGCTTCATTTACGTTTCCTACTACGGTTAGCGTTGGAAATCCACCGGTGGTATACGCTGTAAGCGGGGGCGGCACCTGCAAGCGGATCGCCCCGGTTGAACTTTTTCGCGGGGTTAAAAAATCGTTCGATTGTGCAGCGGAATTGCTGGTTAGATTGTTTTTTCCGGCGATGATATTCGCGATGACTTCGGTTCAGGTTGAAATGATTTTTACATTTTTCATTCTGACACTTGTCTTTATCTTTTTTGTGAAGGAGTGGCTGGCCCCTGAGTTGGTCGCTCTCAGCGGAATGAGCATCTTGATTCTCGCGAGAATACTCGACGAGACCGATATCAAAGTTGTTTTCGGGAATACCGCGCCCCTCACGATTGGAGCGATGTTTGTGCTAAGCGAAGCTCTCTCGCGGACCGGTGCGATTGATTGGATCGCCGGCCGGTTTTCAACCTGGGCCGGTAAATCGGCGGGTCGCGTCATGGTGGTTCTCGCCCTGATTGTGATGCCGCTGTCCGCGTTTCTTAATAACACTCCGATCGTGGTGGTGTTTCTGCCGGTCATCATGGCCTTCGCCCGCTCTTCCGGATTCAAAGCCAGTAAGCTTTTGATCCCGTTGTCCTTTCTCAGCATTCTCGGCGGTACGATGACGATGCTGGGGACATCGACCAACCTGCTCGTTGCCGGTGTGGCTAAAGAAGCCGGTCAACCCGCATTCGGTGTTTTTGAAATTACCGGACTGGGCTCCGTCTATGCTCTAATTGGTTTTCTCTATCTCTACTTTTTCGGTCAAAAGTTACTACCGAATAGAGATACGGTCAGCAGTCTGCTCGACGCAGAAGATACGCGTCGATTTTGTACTGCCGTGGAAATAGAACGTTCGTCATCACTGGTTGGAGCCCGCCTGATTTCCCACCCGCTTTTTCTGGACCGGAAGCGGACAATTGTCTACGAAGTGATTCGCCAGGGTGTGCAAATGAAAGATATACCTCTGGATGCCCTGGTCATTGAAGAGGGCGACATCCTCTGGTTTCGTGCCACTTCTAAAAAGCTCGCGGAAATCCGCTCCACCAGCGGCATTACTATGCTTCATGAGAAAATCGGAACCGAAGGCGAAGCTGACCGTGGTATCGAAGTGAAAACAGTTGAAGCAATTATCGGCAACAAAAGTTCGATGATTGGCCGGACGGTGCGGGATTCAAAATTACGGAGAACCTATGGTGTCGTCGTGGCCGCTATCCACCGGAAAGGGGAAAACCTCAAAGAGGGGTATCAGGATATCAAACTGGCCTTCGGGGATACAATTTTGATCGAAGGGCCGACTCACAGCCTGGTGCGCTTGCAGCAGGAGGAGGACTTTCTCAGTCTCAACGAAAGCAACGTAACTCATCCCCGTAAATCAAAAATCGTTCTCGCCGTGGGAACGATGTTAGGCGTGGTATTGTTGTCAGCGCTGAATGTAATGTCGATTAGTAGTGCAGCAATGATCGGGGCGGTGATCGTGGTCGTATCGGGCTGCGTGGAAACGCGCGAAGCCTACCGCTGTATTGAGTGGAACATCCTGTTTCTCATCTATGGAATGCTGGCGATTGGTCGCGCGATGGAGACCACCGGGGGAGCTGAGTTTATGGCGACCGGGATGGTGGGTATGATGAGTGGAGCCGGACCGGTGATGATACTGGCCGCCATATACCTACTGGCTTCCATTTTAACGGAGTTAGTGACCAATAACGCCGTGGCCATCCTGCTGACGCCTGTAGTGATTTCAATTGCAGGTTCGATGGGAGTCGATCCGAGACCTTTTATCGTCGCCGTGATGTTTGGTGCCAGCGCCAGTTTTATCACTCCGATTGGCTATCAGACCAACACCTACGTCTACGGCGCCGGAGGTTACAAATTCAGCGATTTCCTGAAAATAGGGATTCCTCTGAATTTGCTGTTGCTCGTTGCCGCGGTGGTTTTGATCCCGAGATTCTGGCCGTTTTAAAATTCAGGCAAGATGTGTCCGAGCAGCGCGGAACGGGTTTTTACCGATTTGCCAAACTTACGGCTTCATCCCCCGACCTGAGTCTGACCAACCTTTCTTGCAGTCTTGCTGACAGGACTTTACCGCCCTAAAAGCTACCGGTTGGAGCCGCAAAACGATCTCCTTACAAAAACTTTAGCTTATTTTTGCATAGGCAAGTTCAACGCTCGTATAACAGGGGTCTTAGAAATCTTATTACAAAATTTCAAACAGTTTATAACCATGAAAGTCTTCAATCAGCCATCTCACTCTGTTAGCCGTTTCGTCGCAACCCCAACCCTTCCCGCCGTGACCGCTGCGGCAGCGATCCTCTTCGGAACCTCGCTCACTTACGCCGGGAGTTGCAGCTCCGGGACTCCGGCACCACCCAGGCCGGTTTGCAAGCCGTCCCCTCCCAAACCGGTTTGCAAACCAAGCCGCCCCAAGCCGGTCTGCAAACCAAGCCGCCCCAAACCAAAGCGCAATACCTACCGGAAACCCTGCCTTCCGCCTCAGGAAAAATGCTATTGCCCCGCGCCTCCCCGGCACCACTGCACGGATAGTTATTTGAAGGATGGATTTGTTCGCCGCCTCGACACCGCGCCCTCCAACATGACGGTCAATTACCATACTCCGATCAATCCGAACCTCCCGGCCCTCCGGAATTACTCTTATGCCTCCCCTCAGGTGAGAATGATCGGGAAAGTTGGCTACAGCTCGGGCCAAAGCTCGTTGAGTTGGGAAGCCAAACAGCATATCGAACAGTCACTACTCAGTGTAAGGCCTCAATTTGGCCCGAATGCCACCGTTGTTGTGATGGGATTTGCCGACAAAGCAGGTCCTTATGATACCAACCTGGGGATCTCCAGCGTAAGGGCGGACAACGTCCGGAAACATATCAATGAACTCAACTGGAAACACGGACTACAGATCCAAACCGATATCGTGGCAATGGGTGAAGAGATCGAATTATGTAGCAACGAATTCAGCCATCACCGGGCTGCCGAGATCTGGGTAGTCGATTCACCAGTCGCTCCAGCCACAATTGCTCCAACACACATGAGTCAGACTCAGCCTTATCAAGCACAACCTTACCAGGCTCAGCCTCATCAAGTTCAGCCGCAGCAAGTTCAGACTTACCCGACTCAGTCTTTTCAGGCTCAACCTCAGCAAGTTCCGGCTTCCAGCGTCCCTACAAGTTTCACCCGGCAAGCAAATCCCTACTACACGGGCCAGACCGCTCAGATGCCTTCAGGACTTCCCGGAGCTTACCAGCCACAGACGGCACCTGCCACGCCAGTGAATCAACAGCCACAGGTCGCCGCCAATCCACTGGAGGGGCTGATTCAATTCCTCGAAAAAAATGTAGTGCTGGCTCCTGATGCCGATCCAAACGAGTTCGCAAGACACTTGAGTCAGGTCAGACAATCAGGCATCGCCCAGTAAAACAAACCGCGTAATTTTTCAATTTCCCCTCTAACACAATAAACCAATCTGCAAGCAACCGCTTGTTTAACTCAACGATCAACAACTCAATCAATATGAAGAAACTTATTATCTTAACAATCGTATTCGCAGCTACTGCTTCCGGTCTCTATGCGCAAAATCGTCAGCCTTCGACAAGCTGCAAACCCAAGCCTTGCTACACTCCACAGCCTTGCTACACTCCACGGCCCTGCTACACTCCACAGCCTTGCTACACTCCACAGCCTTGCTACACTCCACAGCCTTGCTACACTCCACAGCCTT
>JARGOZ010000176.1:0-5368 GCA_029213025.1 Verrucomicrobiales bacterium | reverse complement strand
GTTACACTCCGCAGCCTTGCTACACTCCGCAGCCTTGCTACACCCCGCAGCCTTGTTACACCCCGCAGCCTTGCTACACTCCAACTACATATGTAAAACCTTGCTACACCCGGACACCGGTTTGTTACACCCAAAGGTATCCCGTCACTTGCGGCAGATAAGCATCCTCCCCAAAAAAATATCCTGACTTACATTTTAGCCTTCCGGATCCGGAAGGCTAAAATGCTTTTCAGGAGCGTGCATTTCTATGCCGGACCTCCGCTTAAATCTCTACAAACACTTTGCCCAGCGATTCGCCGGCGACGTGTAGTTTGAATTCGTTGAAATATCCGTATGGGGTGACATGAACTTCGTAGCCGGATTTTTCGAGCCGTTCCCGCATTGATTCGACCATCTCTCGCGCAAGTTCGTGTTGCGCCGATTCTTTTCCCAAATGGGCGAAGTAATGCAGCACGACACGTTTGGAATCAAATTTCCCGGCCACCCACTTGATGTTTTTGATCGCTTTGGTGACGACTTTACCTTCTCTTCCAGTGTCCTCCGGTTCTGCATGGACAAGCGCCAGCACGGCCTCTTGGGTTTCGGTTTCCTGCTCCGTTTCCTCCACCCCGTCCAAATTCTGTCGGAACGGTTTGAGCCAGAAATCGTGGGTATAAAATAACAGCAGCCGCATTCAAAACGAGTGCCATCCCCCACTAAGAATGCAAGATCGTTCCCCCATCAGCCATCTTCTTTCAACAGGGTACAATCCGCCATTCAACAGGGTACAGTCTGACTCTCAACAGGGTACAATCGGCAAGGAAGCTGATTTCACTGCTTAATTCACCGAAAATTCGTTTCCCATTCCAGGCAGTCCATGATAACAAAAGAAAATCAAGCCAGCCATGCCGCACTCTAACCGCAATGAGGGACACTCCCCAGGACTCAGCCACCTAGCCATTGCTTCGGTGGTGCTCGGAATTCTGGGTTTTGCGACTCTCTGGATTCTGGGTGGGCTCCTCCTCGCCGGAGCGGGTGCGGTTCTCGGCCACCTCGCGCTGCACGATATACGCATGTCGAAAGGCTTGCACTCCGGCAGACGGCTCGCTCAGGTTGGCCTTGTTATTTCGTACCTCGCGATGGCCGTTTTCCCGCTGATTTTAATCGGCTCGATCGCATCTCTCCCCGCGTTAAAAGGCTATCAGCGTTCCCAGGGCGCAGCAAAAAGTGAATCCTCGCGTATGCAGGCGTCGAAACTTTTCATGGCCTGCGAAGACTATTCCCGGGCAAACCGGGGCAGGTATCCGAAGAGCTGGGATGAATTGTCAGGACAAATCCTGTCCCCGGTTGAATTGGCGAGCCTGTTGGAAAGCCCGCATCCCGAAGCCAGCTCCGAGCCCGCTTTCAAACTGGTGCCCCATGAACGCCCGATCCTCGCAGCCGTAGCATCCTCCGTCGTTGTGATCCAGGAAACGGCCCCTCCCGAAGTGGAGAAGGTGGCGATTGTCTACGGGAATGGCGAGGTCGATTTGATCGAGAATCCGGACCGGTTCTGATCGCTTTAGTAATCGAACAGCGGATTGATCTCGCGGGGGCGAACTTCGGGATTTGCGCCCGTCCCGGCCGGGGTACTATCCAGTCCGGGAACCCGGAAGGTTCTAACATCCGGCTTGTCAATCGGATCAAATTCGTCGAGCGGATTCATTGATTTCGGCAACACCGCTTTTTTCGGCACACTGGTTGTGCTGGCCAGAGGAGGATTGCTGGTCACAGAAGTCTGCAGCGGGCGGATCGGCCTTTTTTCACTGACGAGTCGCTCTTTCGCTTCCCGTTCCCGGGAGAACGCCCGGTCTCTGCTTTCAAAATTTTCCACGATGTCACGGGCTCCCGCCTCCGGGGAATTCGCCTGCGAACCCATGTAGTAAAATCCGGCCAAAGCACTCAGCAACACCACCACTGAACCGACCAGGAAAACCGGGGATCCCTTGCCTCTTTCGGCCTTCTTGTAGCGCTGATTCTTTTTCGAAAACTGGGTCGATTCGAGGTTTTCCTTCACACCTTCGCAACCTGTGTAAGCCGTTTCCGCAGAGGAATAACCGAGGATTTCCAATTCCGAGATCTCTTCTTCCAGATCGAGTTCAAGGAACTCGCTGTATTTCCGCAAAAAGCTTTTCACGTAGGAGGAGCTGGAAAATTGAGAATACTCGTCATTCTCAAGATTTTCTATGATCGCAGGCTGAATTTTCGACTTAAAACTGACGTATTCAACCGACCATCCTTTTTCAGTCCTGGCAGTACGGAATTGAGATCCAAAAGAGGTCATTTCTGTGTTTCGTGTGTGTGTTTTGGTGGGAAACGTGTCTCGTGCGGCTTTTCTTCAACACAGGGTTTTGTGGTCAAAACACTGCTGATGAAAAACATGGGTAAAATAACATTATTCTTTATAAAGATCGATAAGAATCTCTCGCGGTTTGGCGCCGTCTCCGGGGCCGATAATGCCCCGACTCTCCAGAATGTCGATCATTCTGGCGGCGCGGGTGTATCCGAGACGTAACCGACGTTGCAGAAATGAGGTTGATGCTCTTTTTTCCAGTAAAATTGCATCGATACACTTTTCGATCAGTTGCTCGTCCGCATCAGAAACTTCATTGTCCCCCGGTTCCTCATCGAATCCGAAAATGTCATCCTCGCCATCCCCGGTTGCGTACGAGGGGGAAGCCTGCGAGGCGCAAGCTTCGACCAGCGCCTGAGTTTCTTCATCGGTAATCAGAGCCCCCTGAACACGAACCATTTGCGCGGACCCGGGAGGCAGATAGAGCATATCCCCTTTCCCAACCAGATTTTCGGCGCCATTCTCATCGAGAATGATTCGACTGTCGGTTTTCGAGGAAACCTGAAAAGCGATCCGGCTGGGAATATTGGCCTTAATCATTCCGGTCACGACATCGGCCCGCGGGGTCTGGGTAGCGACAATGAGGTGAATCCCGGCCGCTCTCGCTTTCTGCGCGATGCGGGCAATCGCCGTTTCCACATCACGCGGCGCGGTTTGCATTAGATCGGCGAGTTCGTCAATGATTACCACGATGTAGGGCAACTTTTCCGGAAGATCATCGTTTTCGGAATCACCTTCGACAGCGTTGATTTGGTTGTAGCCTTCGAAATTCCGGGTGCCTTTGGCGGCGAACAGGGAATAGCGCCGCTCCATTTCTGTAGTCACCCAGCGCAGCGCCTGCAGCACTTTTTTTGGTTCCGTCACCACCGGGACAACCATGTGGGGCAGCTCATTATACAGCTGCATTTCCACGATCTTGGGATCGATCATGATGAACTTCAATTCATCCGGAGTGAACCGATACAACAGACTGGCGATGATCGAGTTGATGCAAACGCTCTTGCCGCTTCCGGTAGCACCGGCAACAAGAAGGTGCGGCATTTTTGCCAGATCGCCCACTATAGTATTGCCATATACATCTTTGCCGAGCACAAGCGGCAGCAAAGCGTTGGTATGGCGGAAAACGGTGTCTTCAAACAACTCGCGCAGAGCCACGGTAACTTTGTCAGAATTCGCGATTTCAATACCTACCGTGTCTTTGCCCGGAATCGGAGCGAGTATATTGATTCTTTCCGCCCGTGTCGCCCGGGCGAGGTCCGCTTTTAAGGCAATAATTTTGTTCACCCTCAACCCCGGAACGGGAAGCACCTCATAGCGCGTTACGGTGGGACCCTTTGTTATATCACCCGGCGCTACATCAACCTGAAAACTTTTCAGTGTATCCACGATGATGCCCTGCATTTCAATCAAGGCGGTGGTGTCCATTTCCCCGGGGACTTCCGGCGGATAACTCAGAATATCGAGTGGCGGGAGCTTATATCCCCCAAATTGAGGGTTCGCCAGCTTCACATCGGAGAGAGCGGTTCGGGCACTCCTCGAAGCATCGATAATTTTGCCCGGGCTTTCCGGAATGCGGGTTGGTAAAGGTTCGATAATTTCCGGAATGGGCAGGCGGGGCTCGCGAACTACCGGTTTACTGCGTTGTACTACAGCGACTTTCTTTTTCATCAGAAGCTGGATCAACCGCAATGGATGGATTCCGGTGATGATGATCAAAGTTACCAGGTAGACCAGGGTGCAGAGAAAAAACGCACCGCCCTGACCAATAAATCCGGCAAGAAACCGCCGACCGAGAAAATGACCGAAGAATCCGCCGGTACTTTTCGGCAAATTGTATAGGTGGATCCAGTCCTGAAACAATACGGTCTGATACTCGATCAGACAGGCAGCTGCGAGAATAAATATCGCAAAAGCAATGTAGTTCCGGGAATGCAGAAAACGGCCCGTCGTCACTACCTGAACGGCCCACCACAGGAGAACTGCCGGAACAAGATAACAAGCCGCTCCGAAAAAGAAATACCCGTACCCGGCGATCAAAGCGCCTACCGGACCGATAAAGTTCCCGACCGCAGCACCGGACTCACGACTGAATGGAACCCAGGAAGGGAGATCGGACGGAGAATAGGAAATCAACGCTAACAGCAAAATCACGGCGGCACCACCGGGCAACAGAGCCGAGAAGATCGCCCCGATTCCAATGTCCCCAATCCAGGAGGTCTTTTTTGCCGCTTTTGTCGCCATAAACAGAAATTTATATCAAACTCTGGAAATTTTATTAATTCTTAATCCGATTTAAATTACCATAATTTAACCTGGTGAAGTATTTACAGCAACTTAATATCTTCCGGAAGAAGATTACCTCTTTCCGGAGGATCATTTGACACCCCGTTCCGGGCGAATCAGATTCAGCCCCATATGGAACGAAGACGATTGGGGCGAAGCGCCCTCGTAGTGACAGATATCTGCATGGGAACCATGACTTTTGGTGAACAGGCGGACGAAAAGGAGGGCTTCGCCATCATGGATATGGCGTACGATCACGGGATCGATTTTTACGATGTGGCCGAAATGTATCCGGTTCCTCCCAGCGCCGAAAAATTCGGAATCACCGAAGAGATTGTAGGCCGCTGGTTGAAAACAAAACCGCGTGACTCGGTAATCATTGCCACAAAAATCACCGGCCCGGGGCACGGTTGGTTCCGGCCGCCGGTCCGCCACGGCATGACAGCTCTCGACCGACACCAGATTCGCCATTCGGTGGACGCGAGCCTGCAGCGGCTGCAAACTGACTATATCGATCTGTATCAAACCCACTGGCCGGATCATGGAACCCGGTATGAGGATGTTCTCGGTGCCCTGACCGAATTGGTGGAAGAGGGTAAAATACGAGTCATCGGCGCCAGTAACGAAACCAGCTGGGGGATGATGAAATCGCTATGGGCGGCGGATGTCCACGGAACCACCCGCTACGAAACGGTGCAGAACAATTTTTCTCTC
>JARGOZ010000175.1 GCA_029213025.1 Verrucomicrobiales bacterium | reverse complement strand
CCACTTGAAAAGCCTGCGCATTTTTCGCATAATTTCATTGGTTAGAGACTGTTAACCCGTCCTCTCGACAAATCTCGACTCTCATCTCCTTGACTTTGCCGGTCAAATGGCTATCAGATTCCCCATGTCAGATAAGAACGAAAAAAGAGAGTTTCAGGCCGATGTCAGTCAGGTACTCGATATCGTGACCAATTCATTGTACACAGACAAGGAAATCTTTGTCCGTGAGCTGGTTTCCAACGCTTCCGACGCTTTGGAAAAATTGCGTCATCTCCAACTAACGGAAAAGGAGGTCTTTGATGATAACCTCTCGCTGGAAATCCATATCACCACCAATGAGGAGGATAAAACCTTCACGATCGCCGATTACGGCATCGGAATGACCCGCGAAGAACTTCACGAAAACCTCGGAACCATTGCCCATTCGGGTTCAAAACAGTTCGTGAAGGCTCTCGAAGAGCAGGCGAAAAAGGAAAGCTCACTCATCGGGCAGTTTGGCGTGGGTTTTTATTCGGCATTTATGGTGGCCGACGATGTGACCGTGCACACTCACAGCTGGCAGGAAGACGGTGAGCACCTGGTGTGGAAAAGTGATGGTCGCACTGGCTATGAAATCGAAGAATCGGAAGGCGAACGCCGCGGAACAAAAATCGTGGTGAAGCTGAAAGAGGAGTTCGAAGAATACGCCAAAGCGGACCGCATCAAGCACATTATCGAAAGTTACTCGGCTTTTGTTTCTTTCCCGATCCTGCTCAACGGCGAGCGGGTCAACACCGTGGAAGCGATTTGGCGGAAACAGAAATCGGAAATCTCCGATGAGGAATACAACGAATTCTACAAATTCACTTCCAAAGCATTCGATGACCCGCGCTACCGGATGCATTTTTCCTCCGACACGCCGCTGGAGCTGAACGCATTGATTTTTGTGCCTACAGAGAACACCGAGCTTTTCGGTTTCGGACAAATGGAGGCGGGCGTTTCCCTGTATTGCAAAAACGTGCTGATCGATGACAAACCGGACGGTCTCATTCCGGAATGGGCCCGTTTCCTCCGCGGGGTGATCGACTCATCAGACATCCCGCTGAACATCAGCCGGGAATCGATGCAGGACAGCGCCCTGGTGAAAAAGCTCAACCGCGTTGTTATCCGGAAGTTTCTCAAGTTTCTCGATAAAGAAGCCAAAAGCGATCCGGAAAAGTACGGGGAGTTTTACGAGAAATTCTCCCGCTTCCTTAAAGAGGGCGTGGTGACGGATTTCGAGCATCGCGAAGACCTCGCGAAACTTCTTCGCTTCGAAAGTTCGATGACAGAGAAAGGCGAGTCGGTTGGTTTCGAGGACTACCTGTCCCGTGCGAAAGATGATCAGGACAAGATTTACTATCTGATCACTCCGGATCGCAAAACAGCCGAGGCCGGTCCATATCTGGAGGCTTTTAAAGCGCGCGGACTGGAAGTGATCTATTTCTACGACGCGGTCGACGATTATCTTATCCAGAACCTGCGCCAATTTAAAGATAAAGACCTCGTTTCTATCGACCGGTCCGATGTGGAGCTGGATGATTCCGTGGAAGCGGAGGGCGAGGCTCTCGAAGAATCTGCCATTGAAACATTGAGTTCGTTCATGCAGGAGCACTTCGGTGACCGGGTGAAAAAGGTTGCAGCCGGCAAGCGTCTTATCGACAGTCCCGTAGCAGTTCTGACTCCGGATCAGGGCATGTCAGCCCAGATGCGGCAGATGATGAAAGCGATGAATCCCGACGAAGATGCCCCGCCGGTGGAAGTCGAGATGGAAATCAATCCGCGTCATCCGCTGATCAAACAGCTATTTGACACCCAGGGTGAAAATCCCGAATTGGCACAACTGGTTTCCGATCAGTTGCTGGACGGTGCTCTTCTGACAGCTGGTCTCCTCGAAGACCGCAAAGACCTCATCACGAGAAATATCTCGCTGATGGAGGCGGCTCTGAGAAAGAGTTAAAAAAAGGTGATTTTTGTTGCAACCCAACCCCCGACCGGGGGTTGATTGAGTTTGGTGAGTTTTACAAAGGCTCCCCTTAAAATTCGAACAAACAATCTAACAAAAATTAAACCTACTATGAAAAAATTTGTAACTGTCGCTGTCGCTTGTATTGCAGCCCTCTCAATCGGTCTTGCTGAAGACGAAAAAGGCAAGGGCAAAGGAAAAGGCAAGGGAGATCCGGCAGCTAGAGCCGCAGCTATGTTCAAGAAGCTTGATGCGGACGGCAGCGGTGCAGTTTCCAAAGAGGAATTCCTCGCCAGCCCAATGGCTAAAAAAATGACCGAAAATGGAAAAGATCCTGGCAAATTGTTCGGTGCCCGTGACAAAGACGGCAGTGGCGATCTTTCCGCTGAAGAGCTTGCTCCTAGAAAAGGTGGCAAGGGAAAAGGCAAAGGTAAGGGTAAAGGAAAAGGCGACAAAGACGCTGAATAAGCTTTCCTGCGATTTTTCCTAATCGTAATTTCGAAGAGACCGGTGCTTTCGGGCATCGGTCTTTTTTGTTTGAGAAATTCCGCAAAGATCCAGTAGGATCGGGCTATGATCACCCGTCGTTCTGCGCTGCAAACTTTTCTGGCCACCTCTGCGCTGCCGCTTTTTGGTCGCGAAAATTCCGATTTTTCCATCGGTGCCTGCGACTGGTCAATCGGGCACAAACAGCATATCGATGCCTTTGAGACCGCGAAACAAATTGGTCTGGAAGGGATTCAAGTCAGTTTCAGCACACCGGGCTCGGATTTCGATCTGCGCGACCCGCGCGTTCAGCAGCAATATTACCGGAAAGTCGATGATTCCGGTATTCGCATCGCTTCTCTGGGTATGGGCATTCTCAATCAGAAGCCTCTCGCCACACATCCGGAATCGATCAGTTGGGTGGGCGATGCCATAGACACAATCGCCACGATGAAAAAGCAGCGTCCCGACCTGGCGCCTTCCGTGTGCCTGCTGGCCTTTTTTGGCAAAGGGGATATCAACGGCAAGCCGGAACTCATGGATTCCGTTATCGAAAAGCTGAAAACGGTCGCTGCAAAAGCTGAGGATAACGGCGTGATTCTGGGGCTGGAGTCGCAGCTTTCCGCCGACGATCATCTGAAGATTATTGACGGTGTCGGCTCGAAGGCCATCCAGGTCTACTACGATTCCGCCAACTCCGACCGGATGGGCTACAACATTTACGAAGAAGTCGTTCAGCTTGGCCATGAAAGGATTTGTGAAGTTCACTGCAAAGAAAACCGCGCGCTGATAGGGGAGGGTGTAGTCGATTTTCCCCGTTTTCAGAAATCAATCGAAAAAGCGGGTTACAAAGGTTGGCTCATCATCGAAGGATCACTTCCGAAAAAGGCGGATCTGGTGGAGTCTTACCAGGCGAACTTCGCGACCCTGGACCGCTTGTTTCGAAAATAGAAAATCGATGACCAAATACGAAGAAAGTCTCGAATGGCTCTACGGAACCCAGCTCTTCGGGATCAAACTGGGGCTGGAAAATGTTTCGAAACTGATCGCCGCAGTCGGGTTGCCGGAAAAGCTCGCGGGCCGGAAAATCCTCCACGTAGCGGGAACAAACGGCAAGGGTTCTGTATGTGCGTTTTCCGATCAAATTCTCCGTGACGCCGGTGTTGCCGTCGGGATGTTCACCAGTCCGCATCTCGTTTCTTTTACCGAGCGAATTCAGGTAAACGGGGAAAATGCCGACGAAACATTTCTCGCCGAAAAAATTACCCAAATCCGCGATTTGGTGGCCGACTGGGATCCCCATCCGACGTTCTTCGAGATCACCCTGGCTGTCGGCTTGCTCTACTTTTGTGAAAAGAACTGCGAGGTGATTATTCTCGAAACCGGCATGGGCGGACGGTTGGATGCCACCAATGCGCTGCAGGCCGATGTCAGTGTCATCACGCAAATCTCTCTCGACCACCAGCAATGGCTCGGCTCAGACATTCGTTCCATCACGGCGGAGAAAGCGGGCATTTTGAAGCGCGAGGTCCCGGTGATCGTTGCCGATGTCGACCCGGAGGCGCGCGATGTCATTGGTCGGCGCGCACTGGAGCTGGGTATTCCCTACATCGAAGCGCATCCTTTGCCCGACGACTGGACGCTCGGGCTCGCAGGGGCGCACCAGCGGGAAAATGCCGCTCTCGCCGTGGAAGCGACTTGTCGACTGGAGGACAAACGACTGACGCTCGACGGAATCCGGGAATCGCTGGCAGCCACCCGCTGGCCGGGCCGGTTTCAAAAAGTCGGCGACAGGGTGATTCTCGATGGGGCCCACAACGCCGCCGCCGCACAAGCGCTCGCCGCAACGTGGCGGGAAACCTTCGGCGAAGGGGAACGTGCGACGCTGATATTCGGAGCTGCCGAAAGCAAAGATGTCGCCGGGATTCTCGGCCATCTGGGACCTTTTCTCCGGCGCGCGATTTTTGTTCCGATTAAGTCGGAGCGTCGTCTTTCCGCGGATCAACTCGAAGCTGCGTTACAAGAGGCGGGATTTGGTGATTCGGAAGTCCATTCCAATGACAGCATCAGAAAGGCTCTGGACTTCGCTGCGCAGTTCCCGGAAAAAACACTGGTAGCGGGCTCCCTTTTTCTGGTCGGGGAAACCCTGTCTCTTCTCAAAGAAAGCGGAGCATTCGAAGTCAGTTTGCAGTGAGCCACTGGACAACCTTACAACGGCTCATGTCGTAGGGGGAAAAGGCAACTTCCACAGCTGAGCCTTTTTCTTCGGTCGGAGCTGTCGGGCCTCCCTTGGGTAGCACCGCGATGGCGACGTATCCATTGGGCATTTCCACATCGTAAAGCCGGCCCGGTACACGGACGGAGACAATCACTCCCTTGCTCAAAATCGGTGGTCGTTCTGACATTGCATCCAATAAAGACCCGTTCGGGGGAAATTCCAGGACCCGAATGAACGCCACAACTTTCTTAATAATAAAGGTTGCTTAACCAAATTTCCTTTCCTAACATTTTGATCTCAAGGGTATTTCACAACATGGCAACTCATCAATTTCCACCAAGGGACAAACTGCGGGTCCCGAAGGATCAGGCGAACAGTCTGGACTTTGGCGAGAATGACCATGATCTCGCCCGGCATACCCTGGCGTGGTGTGCGATTGAAGAGGGCAAGGTACCGACGGAATTGCTCGATCAGCTGCTCAAAACGACCCGCACCAGCAAGGGCATTCCCTACCAGGCGAATCTGGGCTGGATGTTGACCCAGTGTCAGCGCAGCCACGAGGCCATCAACCGCCTCTACAAAGATCTCGACGATGAACCGGACTCGGTGGAATTGAATCTGTTCGCCGCAATCAGTCTGCAGCGGGCCAAAGATTTCCGGACTTCGAAAATGATTTTGGAGCGCCTGGTTGAATCCTCTCCGCGCAACTATGTGGCCCGGGAATACCTGGCCGAAGCACTCTTGAATTTGGGGCAGTGGCGCGAGGGATTTCGTGAAAAAGAAATCGCCCGCAGCGAGCTGACACCTTTGCAGCAGGACTACTTCAAAGATGTGAACCGGATGTGGACCGGGCAACCGCTGCGAGGTAGAAACCTCGTGGTAGTGGGCAATGACCGTGTCAGCGATCAGGTGCAGTTTTCCCGGTTTATCGTTCAATTGCTCGCCCAGGAGCCGCACATGGTCGGTATATCCTGTTCCCCGGATTTGGTGGAGTTGATGCGTTCGCTCCCAGGAGTGAACCGGGTCGATGACAAGAGATTTGAGCCCTACGACTATTTTGTGCCGGTGGAAAATCTGCCTCTCCTTCTCGGTTCGACTCCGGCTGCGCTGCCATCTGCCGCAGTTCTGCGCTGCAACGCGAGAAAGGCGCGGGAGCAGGCCGCACATCTCAGACGCGAAAAACCACTTTTTGGAATTTGCTGGCGGGATTTTGAAACCCATGGCTGCAGTGAAGCGGAACTTTCCTATGGCAGCCGTGCTAATACGCCCGGATTGGAAAAGCTCAGTCCCTGGCTGGAGGAGCTGTCCGACAGTTACGATCTGATTGCGATCCAGCCCGGAATTCTTCCCGAAGAGGCGCAGATTCTAGCCAGTCTCGGTGTCCGATGCCCGGCACCGGAAGTTTTCGAAGACTATGAAAAAGTTGCCGAACTGCTTACCTGTCTTGATGACCTTGTAACGGTTGATTCACCGATTGCCCACCTGGCCGGTGCCCTCGGCCTGCACGCCCGGGTTCTTCTCCCGTATGTTTCCGGATGGAAATGGAGCGTGGCAAAGGGCAAATCGCAGTGGTATCCGGATTTGGACGTATACGAAAAACAGAGCGAAAACTGCTGGGATAAATGTCTCAGTGAGATGTTTGCCGATGTTGAGAAGCCGGTTGCTCTGCAGGCCGTTTCCTAGGGCTTCAAGTATTTGTCGAACCAGTCTGCTGCGACGTCGACCATGGCGTCGAACCACTTTTGGCGACCCGGAAACGCATGAGGTGCTCCGGGAATCACAGTCAGCGAACTGTCGATACCCAGTTCCTTCATCCTGCCGCGAAACTTCTCCGCATGAGTGGTTTCATTATCCAGCTCGCCGACGATAAAATGCATCGGCGGGTCGGCGGCGTTCAGATGGGTGATCGGCGAAGCCTGCTTCCACCGATCCGGCGCTTCGGAAGGTTTTGCGCCCATAAACTGCAGCCAGATATTCGGTCTTTCTCCCTTTGGATTCGGGTCGGATTTTTCGATATTTTGATGATGGCGGCGAAAGTCGGTTTGTGCTCCCAGCGGCACAGCTGCCTGAATGGTGCTCGATTGCTCCGGATTCCCTCCTGTGCCCTCCAGTCCGGCGACTCCACCTGACGTGGCCAGCAGAGCTGTGAGATGTCCGCCGGCTGAAAGGCCGATGGCACCGATTTTTTCAGTATCGATGTGGAAGCGATCTGCATTGGCGCGAAGAAAGCGAACCGCCGCTTTGCAATCCTCAATCTGGGCCGGAAAAGGAGCTTTTCCGGAAAGTCGGTACGATATAGTCGCTGCGACATAACCTCGAGCGGCGAGAGCTTTGGCGAGATTGCTGTGATTGGAACGGTCGCCGCGCCACCAGCCGCCGCCATGAATGCAAACGATTCCCGGCAGCTGCTTGTCCCCGGCAGACTTCGGCCGATAAAGATCCAGCTCCATTTTTCGCTCGCCGTATTGGGCGTAGACCAGGGATTCGAAGGAGTCCAACTGACTGGTGACTTCGTCCGCAAGGCTTGTTTGCGGGCCGCCGGGATGTTCTTTTTGAGCCACTACCCAAAGCGGACAGCAGAAAGTCAGGAGAAAAAGACCGATGCGATTCATGTAGCCGCACTATAGGACAAAATTTCGATTCAGGGGATTACACATATCGGCGCGGCCCTGTTCGTCACACACGCATGAACCTTCGACACCTCCTTCCCGTATTTTTGTGTTTAGCCGTAAGTACTGCTTATGCAGAGGACGACCATGACCATGATCATGACGACCATGAACGTGAGCACGAGCACCACGAGTCAAATTTGCTGGAGCAGCTCGGTTTCGGCACGGTAGTGGTGGAAGACCGGAATATCGGCGGCAGAGAAGTCATGGCATTGCCGATATCCGCAGTTTTTCATGAAAACGGTAAGACCTTTGTCATCATGGAGGATGAAAAAGAGCACGAGCATTTCAACCGCTGGGAAGTCTATCTCGGAGCTTCTGACGGTCGTTTCGTAGAAGCAAAAAGCGGCGTTTTTCCCGGCGATGAAGTCATCGTGAAGCTGCGACCTCTTTTGACATTACAGGCCGAACCTGTGACCAAAACAGTGGCTGCGAAACCACAGGCAACGAAGCATTCTCACGGCAATTTCGGAGTCCAGATCGGAGCTTTTTCCAAAGCCGAAAACGCCAAACGTATCGCCGACGAATTGAAAGCCGGATTCGGCCGCACCGATGTCCTTCACAGCGAAAATCAGGGCAAATCACTCTACCGGGTGAGAGTTGGAGATTACGAGTCTTTCAAGTCAGCAAAAGACGGCGAGCAACTGCTCAAATCCAAAGGATTCACCGGGGCATTTGTGGTGAAATATCCGTAAATTGATCCCGATCGGAAGCTGGATTTTCGGATTGTCTTCGTTCGTTTATATGTGAAGTTATAGTCACGATGGCTAGTCTTACCATTTATCTCGACGACGAAACGTTAAAAGCCGTGGAGAATGCGGCCCGGGAACAAGGACGTTCTGTATCAAGCTGGGCGGGAAGACTTCTTTTTGAAGCGGCAAAACCTTTGGAAAGCTGGCCTGAAGCGTATTTTGATACGATCGAATCTTTTTCGGAATCTACGATTGAAGAACCGGACGAAATCGCAGTTCCATTGGATGTGATCAATCTGGATTCTACCAGTTGATCTGATGATTTATTGTCTCGATACAAACATCATCATATCGGTGATGCGTAAAAATTCTAAAGTGATAGATGTGTTAAAGGCGAAGCAAGTGTCTGAGTTGCGCGTCTCAGACATCGTTCGAGCCGAACTTTACCTCGGCTGTCTGAAGAGCAGACGACCTAATCAGGAGCGGGCGAAAGTGGATCATATCATTAATCCTCTCTGCTGGGTTCCATTCGGTGATGATGCCGTAGAGCATTACGCTTCGATTCGAAGTGAGTTGGAGAAATCCGGCTCGATTATTGGTCCCAATGATCTATTGATTGCTTCCACTGCCCGGTCTATTGGCGCAGTGATGGTTACTGCCAACACCGGGGAATTCAGACGCGTTCCGGGCCTAGTCGTAGAGGATTGGACGTCCTGAAGGCTATTTTTGATTCGACCGTACCCTGTTATGTCTCGGACCGTACCCTGTTAGGTCCTGCACTGTACCCTGTTGAATTTCGACCTGTACCCTGTTAGGTGTGTGAAAAATCGTTTTTCTCATGTCTTTGCCGCTCCCTGCTCTCGATAATCCGGAAATCCTGCCTTCTGAACTTCTTCCCGTGCTCAACTCGGAGCCGGTGCCGGTTCGCCTCGTCGACTGCCGGGAGGAGGACGAATTCGCGATCTGCCGGATCGAAGGCGCGGAACTGATCCCGCTGTCGCGCTTCGGAGAACTGGCTCCGACTCTCCTCGGCAACGAAGAACGGCCGGTCGTGATCTATTGCCACCACGGCATGCGGTCCCTCCAGGCCACGGGCTTTCTCCGCCAAAGAGGCCTCGAAAAAGTCTGGAGCCTGAGCGGGGGAATCGAGCGCTGGTCGGTGGAGATCGACGACTCGGTACCAAGGTATTAAAAACGTGATTGAGCCAAACCTTACGATTGCCAGTCAGGGGGCAAAGATTGTTTCCTTGGAGTTCGACTATGATCACCATTATTACCTTTGTCCTGTTCACCGCACTTGTCGCAGTTTTGACCTGGCTGATAACCCGGGGAAAGGGCACCAACACGGAGGATGGCTTTTTCCTCGCCGGCCGGAGCCTCACCGGTCTCGTGATCGCCGGTTCACTCCTGTTGACTAATTTGAGCACCGAGCAACTCGTCGGTCTGAACGGCGGGGCGTTTAAAGAGGGGCTTTCCGTGATGTGCTGGGAGGTGATCGCCGGTATGTCTCTCGTGTTGATGGCGCTGTTCTTTCTGCCGAGGTATTTGAAATCCGGCATCGCGACGATCCCGCAGTTTCTGGAGGAACGCTACGATGCCAAAGTCCGGGCTCTTACCACGGCGATCTTTATTGTCGCCTACATGCTCATCCTGCTGCCTTTCGTCTTGTACAGCGGTGCTCAGGCATTGTCGGATATGCTGGATCTGCCTGCATTGCTGGGACTGGGCGGTACGCAGACGATCTGGGCGGTGGTGGCGTTTATTGCGATCGTCGGGTCTGCCTACGCGATCTTCGGCGGCCTGAGAGCGGTGGCGGTTTCCGATACCTTTAACGGTCTGGGGCTCTTGATCGGTGGGATCATGATCACCTGGTTTTCATTGAAATATGCGGCCGGCGACGGTTCGATTGGTGCCGTTTTCAAAGAGATCAAAGCGGATAATCCCGATGCTTTTGCGTCCCTGGGGAAACCGGGAGAAAGTGTCCACTGGCCGACGCTGTTTACCGGGGTGCTTTTGTTGAACTTTTTCTACTGGTGTTCCAACCAGCAAATCATTCAGCGGACTTTTGGCGCGAAGAATCTGGCTGAGGGACAGAAGGGTGTCCTGCTCGCTGCGTTTTTCAAAATTCTCGCGCCGCTCATTCTCGTGCTGCCGGGGATTGTTGCGTTGTATGTGGCGAACCAGAACGGGGATTTTAATCAATCGCTCCTCAATGACGAAGGCGTGCGCGCCGATTCGAAAGTGTACGGTTCGCTGGTGCGTCTCGTGCTGCCGGGGCCGTTGACCGGATTTTTCGCGGCAGTGGTTGTCGGCTCGATTCTTTCGACCTTCAATTCGGTGCTCAATTCCAGCGCCACACTGTTCTCGCTCGGCGTGTACAAAAAGGTGATCAATAAAAATGCCACTACCGAAGAGGTGGTGAAATCGGGAAGACTCTGCAGTGCCCTGGTAGCCCTTTTCGCAGCGATAGGCGCGCCGCTTATTTTCATGGGGCGCGACGGGATCTTTGCCTTTTTCCAGGTTCTCAACGGGGTTTATTTCATCCCGCTGCTCACCATCATCCTCGTCGGCTTTTTCAACCGCACGGCTGACGGCACATCCGCTTTCATCACCGCAATTGTCGGCCTCGTCATCATGGCTTTCGGCACATTCTACAACGGCGGGATCTCGCTGTTCGGTTCCGGGTTCCATTTTATGGGGGCGGTGTTCGTGTTTTTGGTGATTCTCCAGGTTGCCCTGGGCACATTTATGAAACGCTCCGAACCCTATGTGCAGCAGGACGCCGGCCTGGTAGATCTCACCCCGTGGAAGCCGGCGAAGCTGGTCGGCGGTTTGATGGTGGCGATTGTGCTGGTCCTGTATTTGTCGCTGGCGAAGGGTTAGGATTCCAGCTGGAAAGCTTCGAACTTTCCCGACGACTCCGATAAAATTCCGGTTATCTTAACCATCTGTTGAGTCCGGAAAATTCCATAGCTTTTGAGTATCGGGAGGCGGTTTTCCTGCCTTCGGTAAATCTCTGGCTGGATCCGCACGAGGCATGTCCTTTTGCTTTTGTGTCGCATGCTCACGCGGATCATTTTGCTTCGCACAAGCGGATCTTGTGCTCACGGGGGACACATGAATTGATCAAATCACGGTTCGGCGAGCGGGACACGGAATTTGCCGTACTGGACTTCGGTGAAACTTTTGAAGAAAACGGTCTCCGGTTCACTCTGTTCCCCGCCGGACATATCGCCGGTTCCGCGCAAATCCTCATCGAAGACCCGGCAACCGGTGACACGCTCCTTTACACCGGCGATTTCAAAACGCGGCCGTCTCTCACTTCGGAAAATATCGAGATTCGAAAGGCGAAAACGCTGATCATGGAGACGACTTTCGGTCTGCCGCAGTTCATTTTCCCGCCCGCTGAGGAAACCATCGGCCGACTCACGGATTTTGTTCAACTTACTCTCGATGACGGTTTGATCCCCATTGTGCAGGGCTATTCTCTCGGCAAAGCCCAGGAACTGATCGCAGCCCTGCATGAGCGACTGCCGGAAGCCCAATTTCAGGTTCATTCCACGGTGCAGGAAATGAACGCCACAGTTCGTTCACTCGGTTTTTCCCTGCCGGATTGCGAGACTTTTGAACCGGGAAAAAGCGCAAAAGGTGCGATTCTCGTGGTGCCACCGGTGGTGAACAAATCCACCGCGATACGAAATCTGAAAAATTCCCGCAGCGCGGTGGCCACCGGTTGGGCGATTAATTCATCGGCCAAATTCCGGTTCCAAGTCGACGAGGCGTTTCCTCTGTCCGATCACGCCGGCTACGACGAGCTGCTGGATTTTGTCGGCAAAGTCGATCCTCAGGTCGTTTACACCCTGCACGGCTACGCTTCCGAATTTGCCACTGATCTGCGCAACCGGGGGAGGGAAGCGTGGTCACTCACCGGGCAAAATCAACTGGAGCTGGATCTCGGACTGGTCAACAACCCGCTGCAATCAAAGGCGGGCTCAAGTGATTCCACCTCATCCGGAGAACTCGCGGAGCTGACCCGGATTTGCGATCAAATTCGCTCCGTGGCCGGAAAAAATCAGAAAAAGGAAATTCTCTCAAAATATCTCCAGACTCTGTCCAAAAAGAAAATCGAACTGATTTGCCTGTATCTGAGCGGTCGCTGTTTTCCCGCCGCCAGTCCCGACGGGAAAAAGCGCGCTACCGGTGTCGGTTGGGCTGTCATCAAGCGCGCTCTGATTCGTGCCGCCGGAGTTTCGGAATCGGAATACCGGCAGATCTCCGCTTCCCAGGCAGACGGAGCGCGCACCGCATTTCTGCTGCTGGAAGGCAAAGGCGAAAACCAGCCCGCTTCGATTGCAGATCTTGCATCGTTTTTCGAAAGCCTTTCCGAGCTGCAGGGACCCATCGCCAAAGAAGGGCTTCTGGTCGACTGGTTCCAACAGCAACATCACGCCGAGGCCGCGCTGACCGTGTCGATTCTGCTGGGCGACTTGCGCATTGGACTTGGCGAGGGATTGATTGAGGAATCGATTGCCGAAGCCTTCGATTCACCTCCGGCGGAGGTCCGCAAAGCGCAGATGTACACCGGCCACCTCGGTTTGACCGCTATTCTCGCCATGGAAGGGCGGCTCGACCAGTGGGAACTCACGCCGTTTAACCCGCTGTCATCCATGCTGGCGAGCCCCGGGCAGTCTACCGATGAGATTTTTGAAAGATTCGTCAAAGCGCAGCAGCCGGATATCTGGATTGAGGACAAGTACGATGGAATCCGGGCGCAGCTTCACAAATTCGATGACTGGGCCGAGTGGTTTTCCCGTGACCTGCGGACTCTGACTGCCGAATTTCCCGAGCTCGCCGAAGCCGCCATGTCTCTGCCGGATGATGTGGTGCTGGATGGCGAAATCATCGCTTTTGCCGAGGGGCGGAAACTCACGTTTTTTGACCTCCAGACGCGTCTCGGTCGCCAGAGAAACGAAGGCGATCTCTTTTTCGGCGAAGCCGTCCCGGTCACGTTTGTGGTCTTTGATCTGCTCTGGCAGAATGGCCGGATTCTCACCGAAACACCGCTGCGGGCCCGGAGGGATCTGCTCGAGAAACTGCAGTTGCCCGATTCTTTTCGGCTGGCGGAAGTCTACCTGGCAACCGACCAGGAGGGAATCGAAGCAAATTTCAAAGCCGCCTGCGAACGGGGCAACGAGGGGATCATCGTAAAGGATCCTGACTCGGACTATCTGCCCGGACTGCGCGGGAAATCGTGGCTGAAATTGAAAAAAGCCGCTGAAACTCTCGATGTCGTGGTGGTCAAAGCGCAACAGGGACACGGCAGGCGTTCCCATGTTCTCAGCGATTACACCTTCGCCGTTAAGGAGGAATCAACCGGTCTGCTGAAAGTGATCGGCAAAGCCTACTCCGGTCTTACCGACGAGGAAATCGAGGAACTGACGGATCATTTCAAAGCCAATACCGTCTCTGTGAAAGGCAGAGTCCACACTGTCGAGCCGGATATCGTTCTCGAAGTCGCTTTTGATTCGATACAGTCCAGCAAAAAGCACAGTTCCGGGTTATCCCTGCGGTTTCCGAGAATAAAAGCGATTCGTCGCGATAAATCAGTGGACGATATCGATACTCTGGAAACCGCGCGGGACAGGGCCGGAGTCAGTGGGACAAATCAGGACTGAAACAGCTCCTGATCGGTCTTCATGACCTTTCTCATCGCCTCCAGGCCATACCGGTAGCGGGATGCCGCAGTATTGGCCGATATTTCCAGAGTTTCCCCGATCTGTTGAAACGTCAGTTCCCCCCAGATTTTCAGGGTCAGAACTTCGCGGAATTTCTCCGGAATTTTACTCAGAGCGACCTGCAGGATGCGGGTTTCGTCATCTTCCGGCAGTTTAAACCAGGAGACTGCTTCTCCCGATTCTCTGACCGCAAACTCTTCCCGCGCCGTGCGGCGCTGATTGCTTCTGGCTAAGTCGATTGCACACCGTCTGATGTTAGTGTAGGCGAGGCTGATGACCTTATCATCCGGGGTGGAACCGTGGGTTTTCCAGGTTTTCACCAGTGCCATCTGAAGGACATCTTCCGCATCCGCTTCGCAGCGGGTTTGCTGCCGGGCATAGAGCATCAGGCGTGAGCCGTTTTCGTTGAGCCAGTCTGTCCAAAGGTTTTTTGAGGTGGTTGGCATATCGGTTTAGACGACAGCCATGCTGTTTTGTTTAAAAATTGAGGTAAAATTTTCACGATTTGCCGTAATGGGATCGAATTTGGTTTACAATTTGTTCAGTTGAACGCCATATTGAAAGTTCTGTTTTATGTCGCTTGTAAGTATTCATGCCGGAGCCCTTCACGGGGTGGATGCCCTGCCCGTTGAAGTAGAGGTCAACGCGGCTACCACCGGCAATATCGATATCAAAATCGTCGGCTTGCCCGATGCCGCTGTCCGGGAGAGTATTGACCGCGTCGTCACCGCGATTCGCAACACCGGTCTGAGTTGGCCGAACAAGCCGATCACCATCAACCTCGCTCCGGCGGATATCCGCAAAGAGGGACCGATCTTTGATTTGCCGATCGCCATCGGGATGGCAGCCCTGGATGAGAACAGAAACGGCAAGCTCAAGGACAACGCTCTCGAAAAATGTGCCATCGTCGGGGAGCTGGCTCTCGACGGTCGGGTTCGTCCGGTAAAAGGAATATTGTCGCTTACCCTCCAGGCCAAGGAACTGGGCCTCAAAGCGATCCTCGTTCCGAAAGACAACGCCAAAGAAGCCGCGATTGTCGACGGGATCTACGTGTACGGCGTCAACGACATCGGCGAAGCCTTTCAACTTCTCAAAGGCGAAGGAACCGTGCGCCCGGAAAAGCTCGACCGGGACAGGTTTTTCCAAACGATCCGCAAATACGAAGTCGATTTTAACGATGTAAAAGGTCAGGCCCACGCCAAGCGTGCTATGGAAGTCGCCATGGCCGGCAATCATAATTCCCTGATGCTCGGTTCTCCGGGAACTGGAAAATCTATGATCGCCAAGCGGCTGCCTACGATTCTGCCGGTCATGACCGAGGAGGAAGCGATTGAGACGACAAAAATCCACTCCATAGCCGGGTTGGTCGACACCAAAAACAGCTTTCTCGCGACCCGGCCGTTCCGCGCTCCGCACCACACCATTTCCGATGCCGGGCTTCTCGGCGGCAGTAGCAACCCGAGTCCCGGCGAAGTCAGCCTCGCGCACAACGGGATTCTGTTTCTCGACGAGCTGCCTGAATTTCGTCGCTCCACTCTGGAAGTTCTGCGCCAGCCACTGGAAGACGGCTACGTCACCATATCCCGTGCCGCCGGTAAATTTACCTTTCCGAGCCGCTTTTCCATGGTCTGTGCGATGAACCCGTGCCCTTGCGGCTACCTCGGTGATCCGGGACGGGACTGTCGTTGTTCACCCAATCAAATCGAAAAGTATAGACAACGCATCAGCGGACCGCTGCTCGACCGGATCGATTTGCATGTTGATGTCCCGGCTGTGAATTACAAAGAACTGCGCAGCGACACCGGCGGGGAAAGTTCTGCGGTAATCCGCGAGCGGGTCGATGCCGCCCGCCGGATTCAGCTCGAGCGACTCGCAGATCATCCCGGCATCAATTGCAACGCCGACATGACCAGCCGCCTCGTAGCGAAGCATTGCCAAATCGACGCCAAAAGCGAAAAGACTCTCGAACAGGCGATGGATTCCCTGAACTTCAGCGCCCGTGCCCACGACCGCATTTTAAAAGTATCAAGAACCCTCGCCGATCTCGAAGCCTCTCCCGATATTCAGGAAATCCATATCATGGAAGCGATCCAGTACCGGACATTGGACCGCAATCTGTGGGTGTAGATTGTGTGGCCGGGAGACAACCCTTGAATATTCGGGCCTTTGACAAAACGTTTTGCGTTCCCAAAAAAAGGTTCGATTCGCGTCCGAAAGTCAAGATTCACCACCTGGTGGTATGTAGGTCGTCAACTGCAACTCGCTCGAGCGGGGAGCGGTAAAGTGGTTATATTGCGATTACCCGTTAGTGCTTGCAACCGCACGAGCGAATAGTGGCAATCGAGGCTCGCTAGGGGTCATGAGGTTTCATCCTCCATTCACCTGATTGAGTCCTTAACTAGCGGAAGGCACTACCATGAAACCTTGAGTTTCGCATGCCTGAATGCGGCTTTCCGTTTGTTGCCGATTATGCCCATTTGCTCGGTGCGGGTTGCAGTTCATTCCCGTATGAAAACATATCAAATTAACAATTCAAAGAAGAAGGCTGAGTATAAAGGCGCACCGGATAATTCTCCGGACTTACCTTATCCGGTGGGTATAGACTTTCACTCGGATATTTTCGATGCCGTAGAGCTTTTACAGGGTAAGAAAGCGAAGTTTGCTAAAGTGACCCGGAGGTTTGCCGAAATTCCTACCGGTGAAGTGGTGGCCTGGGCAGTAGCGAATCTTGATCCTGATAAAAACCTGCTGATTATCGAGGCGACATCAAATGTGTTTGATGCAGTTGCAAAACTCACAGATGCTGGTTTCTCGTGTGTAGTCATTGACAGCACTCAGACTGAAAAAGTGGCTGAGACTTTCATTGACAACGACCAGCTCGCCGCAGAGCGCATTGCACGCTGTTACCTCACTGGATACGCAAAAGTCGTTTGGGTTCCCGATGAGAAAACAGTTGAGCGCAGAGAGCTTTTTCACGCCTATACCAATGCTGTAACAGATCATGTTCGAGCAACCAATGAACTGAAGAGCTTTCTCACCACAAAGAACATTCGACCCGGTAAGCGGAATTTGAACCTGGAAAAGAACCAACAAT
>JARGOZ010000174.1 GCA_029213025.1 Verrucomicrobiales bacterium | reverse complement strand
TGCCGAAAACAAGGGGCCAGAGGATCACAAATGACAGAATAACGAAGACGGAGCTCACACTGATAAGTGTCGAAATGCTCGACAAACTGACGATATAGAACCCGAGATATGACGCCGCGATCACCCGCAATCCGGTCATGAAAGTGTGAACCGACATATATCCCGCGATATGGGACGGGTCTGCCAGTTTGGTGACCCAGAGGTTCCAGAGGATTTCACCGCCGCCCCTCGCGAGGCCGAACATAGCCGAGCCGATTGCGATGATCTTCAGGTCGCCGGTTGAGAAGTAGAGCAAAATTCCGGCGAAAAAGACGAGGTTCACGATGGCGCGTAACTTGAAGAAATTCATGTGATCAAAGAGCCAACCCCAGAAAAAAGTCGAGATCAGGCGGGTAACCGAAGGAATCACTCCGGTGATCAGAGCAGTGGTTTCCGCATCGAACTCCAGAGTGTGGGCCGGATTTACCAGGTAGTCGACACGCAGAGCATTGGCGGACAGCACTCCCAGGCCCATTGCCATCGCAGCGGCGATCATCCGGGCGAAAACCCGGTCTTCTTTCAACCAGATGATGGATCGACCGATGGGTGGCTTTTTGACATCTTCATGAAACGGATTCGACGGGATCAGAAATTGACAAACAGCCGCTGCGCCGGAGGCAAAAGCAAATAACATCGCGACTTGGGGAAACCGGTTGATGTCCTCGTCGAGCCACGAGCCGAGTAACCAGCTGAAGAACATGGCAGAAAGAGCGCGGATCAAAATTGAGGTGGAAAAAAGGCGGCCCCGGCTGGAATCGGGGAAGTTCTCCCGGAGATAATGAGTTTGCAGCGGGATCGCCATGGGCAGAATTCCCATCCCGAGACACATACCCGCGACATAGAGAATTTCGGAGTTTTTCGAAAACGACGCGAGAAGAAATCCCACCATGCTGATGAGCTGGATCATCCCCGCCGCATGACTGACGCGCCAGTGCCTCCTGGCGATCACCGGGACGATAAACAGCCCGCCGATGAGGCCTACCGCAAAACTGCCGATCAATGTGGCTTTGGCGGTGGGGCCCAGCGCAAACTGCTTTACCGCGATGAGAATCGCAAAAGTGGTGACCGCCGTTTCCTGAATCCCGACAGCCAGAGCGCGGATCGCCTCGGCCCGGAAGGTGGTCTGAACTGTCTGTCGAGCGGGGTCTCCCGAAGGGGATGTCACGGTTCGACTACCGCGGTTCCTTCGGCCTCCTCAGCGGGTTCCTCCGATGTTGTTTTCGGCTCAGCCGGTTTTACGGCCGGGGTTACCGGCGTGGAAAAGCTGGGCTGCGGCAGTGTCGCTGGATCCACTTTCGGAGTGTCTACCGGTGGCGGAGTGGCGATGACGGCTCCGGGATGAGTGGCTTTCCATTCTTCCAGTTTTTTGGGAATGATATCCTCCCATTGATGGATCTGGTAGCCTTCGCCGACGCCGCCCAGTTTGCCCAGCAGCTCCTCGCATTTTTGTTTCCATACTTCGAGGTCGGGCGGAGAGTTGATTTCCTCCCGTGACCCTGGAAAAACGAGATAGGTTATCGACAAATCGCTGACCGGGCGGCTGTAGGGAGAGGCTTTGGGGTTGATTTCTTTGGCGAGCCGCAGGGACGCTTCGCCAAATTTCCACGAGGGGCCGGCGTCGCCCACAATTGTCGGGTAGAGTTTGTCTCCGTGAATCACCACGGCGTAGTCGCCGATCATGGGGCCGAATTTCGTTTCCTCCTGGCGGCCGAGAAAAGCGAGCGACATGACGATGAAGGGATCCGCTTCGGCGATGAGGTAGGAGCGTGCTTTCATGTCCTCGATTTCTTTCGGGAGGACATCGAGCCGGGATCGCAAAAAGCGGTTTTCCTCGATGCTGAGTCCTT
Organism: Verrucomicrobiales bacterium; assembly: GCA_029213025.1. Taxonomy (GTDB): domain Bacteria; phylum Verrucomicrobiota; class Verrucomicrobiia; order Verrucomicrobiales; family DEV007; genus Arctic95D-9. The sequence continues at coordinate 15,001 of JARGOZ010000174.1, read as the reverse complement.
TCACCGCGAAGCGCGCAGTATGTTTTTTCAGTTCCGATTCCCAGCGCTCGAGGAGCGGGTTGGGTGTTCCGGTTCGTTTCGCCCATCCGTAGCTGGTGAAGGGTTGATAGTATTTCGACATCGACACGTAGTTGTCGAGGAAAGGCCAGCGGTCGCCGTCGGAACCATCGGAAACGACATCCATTTCGCTCTGGATGAGAAGAGCGTGCTGTTGGGTTTCCGGATTTTCAATTTCGAGCACGGTTTCTGTGTCGTAGTAATTGTGAACGGAAAGCAACTGATCGAGGCGGGTTGCTTTCTGCTGGAGCCGCAATGTTTTGTTCTCGTAAAGCTGATGATAAAAAGGCGAAACCCGTGAGGTACTGATCAGTGCCGGAAGAGTAGGCATGATTTGGGGCAGATGGGGATTGATCTCCGCCAATTGCTCGATGGACTGGCTCGCAGTGGGGACTTTGAAAGTCAATTTCATCTCCACCTGAATCGCATCCTCCTTGACCCGCTCCAGGGAGGCGCTTTCGCCCTGTGCCGCTTCGATTGAGTTTTCGATCTGAATGCCGTTCCACAATTTAGCGGTGTCGATCTTGCGCCACGGAATGTAGCTGGAGGGCATGGGTGGCAGCACTTCGACTTCGACAATTTTCTCGACGATCTTTTCGACCGGCACTTCCACTTTTACTATCTTCTCGACGACTTTGATTTTCGGTTCCGGTGCCGGCGCGGGTTTCGCATTTCCGGAAACGATGCTGCGCAGGTTGGCGGAGATTTTGCGACCGACATTCATCTGGTCGATGATGAAAATCGTGACTAAAAGAGTGGTCAGGCCGAAAAGGGCCGTTGCCAGGAAGATCTTCAGCCAGCCCGTCTTTTTGCTTTTTACCTCGCTCTTATTCGATTCGGAACTCGTCTCGCTCATGGGAACAATTCAATTGGTCGATATGATAACGGGAGTTGGCGATCTATCAACAGCACGAAGTTATCCTTCGTTTGCAGCGGTTTGGGAGCCGATTGTACCCTGTTAGATCGGTGATTGTACCCTGTTAAGTCACGGACTGTACCCTGTTTAATCCTCTTCCACTTCGATTGCGAACAGCCGGTCGATGTCGTAGCGGAGCAAATCGTCGAGTTGGGTTTTTCGGGAAAGTTCGGGATGTTTGCGCATGGCATCGAGAGTTAAACGGTATTTTTTGCCGACTTCGAGACGCGCGGAAGGCAGCAGTTTGCGGTCTTTGAAAGCCCAGAGAAAGACATAGGCCTCGGCATCGAAATATTCGCCTTTGAGTACCGTGATGTTATCGAAAACTGTCGAGTAAATTGCTTCGCTGTAGGAAGTACGCTGCGGGTCTTCAATGGCTGATTTTTCCTTCAGCGTGCCGGAGAGAATCAGAAGATCGCCGTCATTTTCCGTGGTTGGCGGGTCTTCCGGCGTATGTTCGGTTTCCGGATTGAATTCGACATCTCTCCAGAGCACTCCGGTGCGGTTGGCGGCGGATTCGGAAAGAAGAAAATCCCGGGATGCGATGGCCCAAATGAGCAGTTTTTTTGAGCGGACCACATTGTCGGGATGACTGGCAAAGCGTTGCCGAATGCCGGTGGCTCCTTCGCCGTTTATGGCGAGAACCATGGGCCGCATTTTTAAAAAATCGGAAAGGTGAGAGGCAAAACCGGCACCGATCAGCCCCTCGTCGTCAGAGCCATAACCGAGGCCGGGTTCTTCATACATATTGACGAAGCTGTCGCCGATTACACACAGCGGGGAGAGCAAACTGCCCTCGATAGCGGTTTTCGTTTCGGGATCGAGAACTCGTTCGAGGGTTTGGATCTCCGGCTTGAACCGGCCGGTACCCATCATTTCTGCGAGGTCGCCGATACCGGATCGTGTTACCGATTGAATGACGGGGGCGGGCTTTTTCTCTGTAGCGGCATACCAGGACAGTTTTTTGATTTCATCGCTGACGATCCGGGCCGATTCTTTGGCGATTTCAGCCCGCCAATGGGTGTCCTGCCGTAAGAAGACGTCACCGTTCGATTTGGCTGCGGCAAAGGCAGGAAGCAAATCGACCACGGTGATTCCCATGTCCTTCAGAGCCTGGTAAAACCGCTCCTGATCGGGGTGACGAATGACTCCGGACAAGCCGAGGCCCTCCGTTTCGATCATTGGTTTTACCGGAATCGGAACGATCATCAAATCGATGTTCCGTTCCCTGAGTTGTTTCGCGAACTTTGCAATGACGGGCAGCGGTTCCTGCCAGAGAGGGCGGTCGGGGTCTTTCGTCACGCTGTCCGGTTCGGGTTCGAAAGGTCCTCGTCCGGTCAGAGCATCAATGGCGGGGCGATAGTAGAGCCAGCCGTCTTTTCCAGTTACCACTTTGCTGTTTCCTTTGCCGAACACGGTGGAAAGCACTGTCTGCTCGCTTTTTTGAATCCGCTTCCGGAATGGGGAATCTTTGACCCCGGCTTCTAACGCCTGGAGGTGATCCCGCAAATTCGGGGTTTGGCGCGTCACGGCGGGATTTTTCGCCTTTTTTTCGAACAGCAGATTGAAAGATCTTTCGCCGTGTATATTCCACAACTCAACTACGGGAAACCAGCGCTCTTCGTCCGGTTTGCTGAACTCAGTTAAATGCCTCACCAACGGGACCAGAACCAGAAAACCGAGAAACACAAACAATACGGCAAGTAGTGGTTTTCCGGAGAAAACGACCTTTGACGGGTGATGTTTGATATCGTCGTAGGGATTTTTCATCGCTAAAACTGAAAGTAGAGAAACGGGTTGAATCCCTGGTAAAACATTTGCCGAACGGCAACTAACAAAAGCACGAGGCCGATGATACACTTCAGCAGAGTGACTTTTTCCAGAAGATCAGCTGTGCGTGGCAACAGCCAGGTAACCGCAGCTGCGACTACCAGAGCAATGACAGAGTAGAAATCGATGACTGAGGCTTGCAGTAACTTCGCGGAGGCGCCGGTCTCGCACAGGAAAAACATCGCGGATAGATAGTTCATGGCGATAGACAAATTATCGGCCCGGAAAAATACCCAGGTGATGAGAAGGATCAGGAATGTCAGGATCATCCGAACCCGGGACGGGATTTTGTGCAACCAGAGCTTTTCACCGGCCAACCTTTCTGCGGTCAGCATGATTCCGTGGATGATACCCCAGATTACAAAGGTCCACTGGGCACCGTGCCACAGTCCGCCGATTAGCATGACGAGAAATAAATTGATATAGGTCCGGCCGACACCTATGCGGTTTCCTCCCAGTGGAATATAGAGATAATCGCGGAGAAAACTGGACAGGGATATATGCCAGCGTCTCCAGAACTCGGTGATGCTTTTAGATCGATAGGGCGAGTTGAAATTTTCCGGAAACTGGAAGCCGAACATTCTGCCGAGGCCAATCGCCATATCCGAATAGGCGGAAAAATCGAAATAGATTTGGAAGGCGTAAGCCAGCACTCCCAGCCAGGCCATTCCCGGACTGAGTGAGCTGGTCCCGGCTGAAAAGCAGGCGTCTGCGATGGTTCCGACATTGTTTGCAATCAGGATTTTTTTGGCAAATCCATAGTTAAACCGGGTGAACCCGGCAACGAAACCCTCCACCGTGTGGCGGCGGGATACCAGTTGATCGGCGACAGATCCATAGCGGACAATAGGCCCGGCGACGAGCTGGGGGAACATCGCCACATAGCAGGCGAAATCGACAAAGTTCCGGGCGGGCCGGGCATGGCCCCGGTACAAGTCAATCGAGTAACTCATCGACTGAAATGTGTAGAAAGAAATTCCCACCGGAAGAACGACCCGGTAGAGAAACTCCGGCATTTCTATACCGATTCCAACGGCCTCCAGATTCGAGGCAAAAAAAGCGGCGTATTTAAAAAACGCCAGTACGGACAAATTGGTGATGACCGAAGTAATGACTCCGGTTTTCCGCTGCCGGGCCGTTGCGGAATCCGCCGTTATCAGTTTTCCGCAGTAGTAGTCCACTGCGGTCGAACCCAGCATAAGAAATACAAACCACGGATTCCACCAGCCGTAGAAAATATAGCTGACTAGAGTAAGGGCGAGGGCCTTCCCCCGCGCCGGTGATAAGTAGTACACCAGCAGCGCAAAGGGGAGGAAATAGAAGAGGAATATGTGTGAACTGAAAACCAAGCCAAAAGGTGGTGTAGCACCGTGACCGCGGATTTCTATATTTCTGTGAAGACTTTTTCGAGGAGTCGTTTGGTAGCCATGATGCCTTCATCCTCGGGGAGTTCGGAGCCTTCGTATTCGATTCCGATATAGCCTTTGTATCCGGCTGCTTTTACGATATCCATCATTTTTTTGAAGTCGGTATGAATCTCTTCTCCTGCTTCATTAAAATCGTGGCTTTTGGCGCTGACTCCTTTGGCAAAGGGCATCAGTTCCGTGACGCCTTTGTAGCGGTCGTATTCAATTCCCTTTTCGGAAACGGTGTATTGATCTCCGGTATAGAGAGATTTTGCCGCTTCAAACTGCTCCGTATTGCCCCGGTTCTTAGCTACATAGAAATTGCCGAAATCTGGTAGAGTTCCGCAGTTTGGCAGATTGACCGATTTCATAACTCCGCTCAGCCAGGCTCCGTTGGAGGACAGACCGCCGTGGTTTTCGACGATTACATTGAGATCCATTGTCGCGGCTTTTTCTGAAAGTTTGCGCAGACCATCTGCACAAATTTTGGACTGTTCCTCACCGGAAAGTTTCGCATCAGAAGCGGCATTCACCCGGATGCTGTGTCCGCCGAGTAATTTTGCCGCATCGAGCCAGGCATAGTGTCCTTCGACCGCGAGAGTCCGCTTCTTTTCGTCGGGATTGCCGAGACTGCCTACCCCGTCGCACATGATGAGGATGGTTTCCATGCCATTGTCGTTGCAACGTTTTTTCAGGTCGTTCAGATAGGTCCCGCCGATGGGTTGTTTGCCCAGTGTTTTGTGTTTCCCGGCGAAGAACTGATTAACCCATTCCAGTGCATTGATCCCGAAGTGGTTGTTTACATATTCCGGCCAGTCGAGATTGTCGAGTGTTCCGCCTTTGAGAGCGCGGTGCTGTGACCACTGGGCCAGTGAAATTTTGTAGTCGCTACCGGCCGCCGCAAGTGCGCTCAGGGTTGAGCTGCCCGCGGTAAGAACTCCTGCAGCGGTATGGAAAAAATGACGTCGCTTCATGCCGGGAGAATATCGCGGCGGCGATTCATTGGCAAGCTACACCGTGAGTAATTCCCCGACGATGTCAGCCAGCTGCATCAGCGACCTGTTTTTACCACTTCGTTCGAGAATTTGAATGACGAGTTCCGCGTCATTTTTTCTCGGATTGGGCAACCAGTCTTCCGAGCCTTCACCGGTCGCGCCGTCGATAATTTTCGTGCCGAGATAATCCCGTTCGCCGCAGCGGGTCAGTTCGAGCAGATAGTTGCCTGCTTTGATAGCGGCAGCAAAATGGCAGTCTTCGACTTCGGTTGTCTCAATGACAATTTCCTGCGGCATCCCCGGAGAGGAAGACCGGAATACATAGCGACCTTCCGAGGAATGAGCCCGGTCGAGGGAGCTGTGGAGGCGATGCGCGAGCCAGGCGCTCAGATAGATTGCGCTCATCCGGCGGCCTTTCGGGTAACGGATTTTCATGCCTTCGATCTTCGCTACGGAATTCCCCAGAGCAGGGAGATCAAAAGCATTGGCGATGGCCTGGCGATAGCTGTTCAGACGGGTGTAGGCGAGGTCGTGGTAGCAGAAAGTTGCCCGACCGGACTGGCAGGCATCAGCCAGACGGACGAGCTGGTTTCTTGGGTTGGTCCACACTTCGCTGTCGAAGATAAAGCGGTCGATCCTTGAATAAAGGCGCTCTTCAAAAGCATCGGAAAATTCCCCGCGCCACCAGAAAACAAGAGGCAAATCGGAGTCGAGGTGGCTGAAAACTGTATTCCGTACCAGCCCCGAAGTGCTCCCGGTGAGGAAAAAGCTGATTTGTTCGCTACAGATGCTCTTATTTCCGTCTTTATCTGACTGGCAGTGAGCCTGCACCCAGGCGATCGGTGCGGTTTTTTCCTGCACGGGATCCACACAAATCAGAATTGTCCGGCAGGCCGCTTCCCGGGTAATTTCGGCGATGGTATCGGCATTTTCGGTCAATTGGTCCGGTTTTTCGCTGTAGAGCGCCAGATTGAGAAGGGAAGCCCGCGTTACTCCGGAGTCTTCGCCCGTGTCTTCACCGCCGGTCATGACTTCGGTAAGTCGCCGTTCGATATCATTGATGGGCACTTTAAAGCCGAGGAGTTCGGTCCCGGCTAACTGTGTTGCAGCTGACATATTGGAAGATAGCGTGAAATTTTCGGGTGGAAAACAGTTTCAATCAGTCGAAGATTCCCCACACATGCAAGCACACACCAGAATCCATCGTTTGTCGAATCAAGTTCGCCTCGCCACGGTGGAAATGCCCCATATGGAAAGTGCCGGAGTCGGTATCTGGACAGAGGCGGGCAGCCGACACGAAATGTCCACAGAGCACGGCATGGCTCATTTTGTGGAACATCTCCTTTTTAAAGGCACTCCGAAACGATCTGCACAGGAAATTTCCCGCCAGGTGGAGAGTCTCGGAGCCAGTATCGATGCCTTTACTGTGGAGGATCATACCTGTTACCACACCCGCGGCCCGGCCGAGAATGTGCTCGATTTGATTGATGTGATGGGTGATCTCTACCTGAATCCGGTTTTTGATCCCCGGGAACTCGAGTCGGAGAAAAATGTGATCCGGGAGGAAATCGCCATGGTGCGCGACAATCCCTCTCAGATGGTGGAGGATTTAATCAGCGAAGCGGTCTGGGGGGAAAATCATCCTCTCGGTCGTTCCATCACCGGAACCGATCAAAGTTTGGATTCCTTTTCGCGAGACACCGTTTTCGAGTTCTTTCAGCGCTCCTACAGCGGACGTCACACGGTGATCTCGGTGGCCGGGAAAATTGATCACAACGAAATCGCCGATGCGTTGGAAGAGCGTTTCCGGAATCTGGAGGAGGGCAGGCTTCTGCCTTGCGAAGCAGCTCCATCCCGGCAGTTTGGCATGGCGTTTGAAGAGATGGATGACCGCGAGCAGGCTCATCTGGCAATCGCGTTTCGCTGTGCCGACCGGTATGATCCGAACCGTTTTTCGCAAAAAATTCTCAATGTCCTGCTCGGCGAAAACATGAGTTCCCGCCTGTTTCAGCAACTGAGGGAAGACCTCGGGCTCTGTTATGAAATCCAAAGCGAAACAATCACATTTTCCGATGCCGGGATGCTCCAGATTTATCTCGCCCTGGATCCTGACAGTCTGGATGAAGCGCTCCCGGCTGTTTCGAAAATTATGCAGGATTTTTGTGCTCAGCCGCCGACCCGGAGAGATTTGGAGGAAGCGGTAAATTACTGCATTGGTCAGAGTCGGATTCATCTGGAAACTGTATCCTCGCAGATGATGTGGGCGGGTGAATGTCTGCTTACCTTTGACGATTGGATCGATCCCGCATTTGTCTACGATCAACTCAGGTCAGTGACTCCGGAATCCGTTCAGGAAGAAGCCAAAAAGATTTTTCAAAAAGAAGGGCTCTCCGTGGCATTGACCGGCCCGCGGGAAGCGATAGAAAAGACTATAACGTGGGCCAACGCCGGCCGGATCAGCCGGTAGGAATATGTAGTCCTGGTCAATTTGTCTTCCCCAATTCACCGGGAACCGGGTAGGAAAACGCCGATTGAAAGGAGGCATCGCCATGGTACAATTCGGCGTTCCTTTTTATGACCATCCTCTTTCGATTTTTTCTGTGCATTCTGCTGCTTTTGTTGACTCCGGTTCTGCAAGTTGCTCAGGCTTACGACTCCCCGGATTTTGATTTCGAAATTTTCGACCGGGATGCGCTGCGGTTGTCAGCCAACGACCGGGAGACAATTGTCGAGGTTCTTAATGCGGTGGTGTGCAATTTCCCCGAAAGTGACCTGATTGACGAAGATCTCAGGGAGAAAGCTCTGGCTCTGGCAATCGCGCTGGATCCATTGAATGCAAACGCCCGAAACGCCCACACTGCTTTATCCGCCGACCGGATTCCTAAAAAAACTGCCTTTTTCCAGAGTAGCGTCAGCGAAGTTGCCGAAAGACTGTGGTCGGAGTCGGTTAAAATGAGCGGCAAAAACGGCGAGCCGGAAGGGCGGAAGCTGGCGGAATATCTCGAAGAAATCTCTCTGCTGCTTCATCCCGGTCCTCCTTCGGCCAGGGTGAGAAGTTTTGTCGCGAACTCGGAAAAGAAAACCCGGAAATGGGACAAGTTTCTGCAGTTGCAGCCGGACAGTAATCCAAGTAATTCCAAGCTGGAGAGTCTGATTGAAGGGCTCAGGGAAAAGCGGGGCGGCAGCCGCAAAGAGGACGCCCCGACTGAACGAAAAAAAGCTCTTGGCCCGCGTCCGGCTCCGGTTGTTGAACTGGATGGCATTGAGAAGGCCGCACCGGAAAGTGTACCGTTTGAGGTCAAGCTGTCTGACGTCGAAATCCCTTTTGTAGCTTCCCTTAGTTCGGGGGAAGGATCCGGGTATCTGGGTGGTCTCGCCTCGATTGCTGCCAAACGGGAAAAAGAGGATGGTGATATGAGACTTTCCAGTGCTTCCGAAGGGTTTCGAATATTGGGAATGAAAGAGGCGCTTCAATTAGTCAGAAAAGATTTTCCGGCTCTTCCTGGCGGGATGCGGGCCAAAGTCCGCTTTGATTCGGATCTGCCGACGGAGCTCCCGAAACAGAAGGCCCGTGCGAATTGCAGTGTAGCGGCGGGTCTGCTTCTCTACAGCGTAGTTACCGGATCGCAGCCTCTACCGGATTTGGTTGTGGCCGGCTTTACCGATGATCCGTTGCATTCGGTTTTCACGGTTGGCAGTGAAATTGGCAAGGTCATTGATCAGGCAAAAGCCATGGGCGCGGAGTTTCTTCTTGTGCCGGAATCGCAGTATGAATTCTATCTAAAGGGTGCGATGGAAACCGGCCAACTCGAGTATCTCTTTGAGCCTCAGCTGATTTCATGGTCCGACTGGGATCAATTGAAGTCGACAGTTTTCGGTGAAGATACCGCCTCCAGAGCTGTAGCGGCAGCGGAGTTCAGAAAAATCCAGGCGGTGCAGGATCAAATGGCTCTGGTTGATTTAGCCCGCAACGCGAAGGTTCAGGAACGTCTCGAAAAGATCGTGGAAGAATATCCGCAGCACCTGTCTGCCCGGGTGATGCTGGATTTCGGGAAAGCTCCGGCACCGGAGTAAGGCGCACCGGGCAGTCTATTTCAGCACTCTGCCGGTGAAGCCCATTTGCATTTCTTCCGGCATAGTTTCTTTCGGGCCAAAGTGGAGGACTCTTTCCGCCTGAACCCCGGCATCTTTTGCGGCATAAATCGCGATTTCAAACCGGGGCGGGACTTTGCCGCTGGGGATCTTCTTTGTCCGCAGAGTCAGATGATTGGTCTGTTTTCGCACTCCGCCCATCACCAGTTCGCGGCCCATATTGTTTTGAATTTTTCCGATCCGGTTTCCATTGATCCAGATTTCGGTTTCAAAACCGATTGAGGTAACCCAGGCCTCCGCCATCAACTCGGGGGTATTAACGGGTTGAGGGATCGGCGGAATAATATCCAGAGGTTGAAATTCCTCCCCGGAAAGGAAGGTGAAGTCCTGACGGGCAATTTGATGAAGAATACCGGTGTCTTTGCCGATACGTACAATCCTGGAATTATCGAAGCGCCACGCCCCTTCCTCTTTCAGAAAGCGGAGCACCAGAAAGGTATTGGTTACTGAACTGGGATCGGAGACGCCGAAGTCCGCTTTGCCGAAGTAAATGGCACTGGCTGTGTCCCGCCTTGTGAAGACATTCAAAGCAATCAAATTATCCAGTGGGGGCGGTTCCAACAAGCTGTCGAAGAGAGCGGCGGGGAAAGGATGTCTTTCCGAAACGATCCGGTTCCGGGTTTCCATGCGGCGATACATAGCGGTGATATTCTCCCACGACTTCAGGTCTTTGCGCAGCATGGCGGCTCGCCACTTGAGATATATCGTTTCCAACTCCGCCTGCATGGCCGGCTCCGACCGGACAGGGGGGAGGGTGTCCTGCTGAGAAAAAGCGGTGGAGGAAAACAGAAGACTCAGAGCGAGGGAAGCTGTAAAAAGAGATCTGACCATTCCTCATCATACCACCGGTGGATCAAAAACACAGGTAGGACTTTTCGTGCTATGATTTGATATTCTTGATTGCAGAGCAAAGTGACAATAACATGGCGCTTTCCATTCATTTCAATTATGGCAGGCTCCTTCGACTCACTAACATCCGCACAACAGCAATTGCTGGAGCAGGCTCAGGGCTTTGCCTACCGGAAGACTAAAAGCGGAGAAGAGCTCAAAATTCACTTCTACCTTCCAAAAGGATTGAAAGAAGGTCCCAAACGCCCTGTATTTCTGTTTTTCTTCAGTGGAAACTGGGACCGGGGAAATATTGTTCAGTTTGCTCCGCACGCGCTCCACTTTGTCGAAAGGGGCGCAGTGTGTGGTCTCGTTGAATACTCGACACGCACGACGCATCCCGAGTCGACTCCCATGGATTCCGCTCTGGATGGAATGGCGGCTGTGCGGTTCGTCCGGAAATACAAAGATCAACTGCATATTGATTCCTCGAAAGTGATTGTGATGGGAGCCGGTGCCGGTGGGAATATAGCGGGTTGTGCCGCGCTCGGCGCAAAATTGAAAGATGCCTCAGAGGATCTGGCCGGATTCAGTTCGGTTCCCAATGCCTGTGCTTTGCTCAGCTCGATTATCGATATCAAAAAAACCAGTTTCGCCTTCAAACAATTTTCCGACAAACCTTCGGAGGCGAAGAAACTCAGTCTTTCTTCGATGGTGGATCATTCTCCGCCCTGTCCATTCGTGATGATTCATGGAACGGCTGACCGGATGACTTCAATTGACGATGCGGAGGCATTTGCGGCGAAAATGCAGCGCCGGAAGAAGAGTGATTTTGAATTCCACGCTTTTGAAGGGCGGGATTCCAATTTCTACAATTTGAATATGGATCCGATGTCGTTTGAAGCAGCGCTCAACATCATTGACCGCTTCCTGGTAAATCATCTGTTCCTTGAGATGAATGACGACCCGAACGGAGCCAGTCTCGTATCGTGGAGAGAGCAGGACTTCTAGGGTGAGGCATGCCCGGCCGCTTTGAAAAAGAAAGTGGTAGCAGGAGGCGGATTTGAACCGCCGACAAAAGGCTTATGAGTCCTCTGCTCTACCCCTGAGCTACCCTGCCACATTCTACGGGGAGAAAACTCCCTAAAGCAAAATTGTCAAGGCTCCAACTTTGAAAAATTGTCACATATTTACACGGAATAGGCTTCCACAATATCTTCCGGTATGTCAACGGCCCGTCCGGTTTCGGCGCAAACCATGACATATTCAAACCAGCCCTCCGCCGAGATTTTGCCCGTTTTTTGGCGGATAATGGTGAACTCGACATGGCAGGATCGACCTTCGATTTTTGAAACTTTTGTAGCGACAATGGCGGAATCGCCGAGGTGCAGCTGCCTTTTGTGGGAGATATGCGCTGTTTTCACAAACCAGCTGAATCCGCGTTCGATGAACTCGCTCATGGGCATTTGGTAGCAGCGCTCCATCTGGTCAAAACGGGCTGACAAGACGTAGTCGAGATATTTCGAATTGTGAACATGCTGGTTCATATCGATGTCATCGGGTCGCACCGGCACGATGGTTTCGAAGGTGGAGTAGGAGTTTTCGGAATTCATTATCTCGAAATTTTTCGCACGGGATTTTGTTTTATCAAAACAGTTCCGGCTGACCGGGCGTCAGTCTACGAAAATGTTCCAAACTGAGGCGGGGTGAACGTTTTTCAAACCCCAGTCGACGGTGTGAGACCGTGAATATCGATCTGATTTCGTCGGCGATAATGCCTCTGCCGGACATCCGGGTTCCGTAGTCGCTGTTGTTGAGCTTGCCGTCGCGCATTTCCCGGATGCGCCCGAGCACAAGTTCTTTCCTTCCCGGAAAATGGACATCCAGCCAATCCGCAAAAATGTCTTTTACCCCGTGAGGCAGCCGGATCACGGTAAATCCGGCGAAGCGCGCACCGTGATCTCTGGCGGCTTCCAGAATGGCGGGGATTTCGTAATCATTGATCCCGGGAATCACCGGAGCCAGCGAAATGCCCACCGGCACTCCCGCTTCGTGCAATTCCCGAATCGCCCGCAGGCGTGACGATGGACGGGACGCCCTCGGTTCCAGTTTGCCGGCAAGATCCTGATCGAGTGTCGTCAGAGAAATTGCCACCACCGAGGCATTCCAACCAGCCAGCTCCTGCAGGTAATCGATATCCCTCGTTACGAGAGCATTCTTGGTCACAATTCCCACCGGGTTCCGGAAATCCCGCAATACCCGGAGACATTCTCTGGTGATTTGTAATTCCCGTTCCACGGGTTGATAACAATCGGTAACTCCGCTGCAGGCGAGACTTTCAGGAATCCAGCCGGGGCGGGCGAGTTCCTTTTCCAGTAATTCAGGAGCCGTTTTCTTCGCCACGATACGGGTTTCGAAATCCAGCCCTGCGTTGAAACCGAGATATTCATGATACGGCCTCGCATAGCAGTAGGCGCAGCCGTGCTCGCAGCCCCGGTAGGGATTCAGGCTGTAAGTAAACCCGAGGTCGGGACTGTCGTTTTTGCTGATGATACTTTTCGTGTCATCCTCCAGTATTTGCGTCTCCGGTCGGATCGGAACAAAGTCCGGATCAGTTCGGGAAATTTCTTCGAAACAGGCCGGGTCCAGCTCGACCGACAGCTTCTCAAACCGGTTCCCCGGTTGAGCCACGGTGCCTCGTCCTTTTCCGTTAATAAAATCCCGCATTGAATAAAACAGTTCGGATGAACATTTACGAGAACAATAAAAAAGTAAAGCAAAACTGTTCAATTGAACCTGCCTTGTCTGGTAAATCCCCTTGCAATACCGGATTTCGGGTGCTCATTCACCGCAAAAATGTCCGCTGAATCTAACAGTCCCGAAAATATCCGCAACGTAGCTATCGTAGCGCACGTTGATCACGGCAAAACTACGCTTGTCGACCAACTGCTCAAACAGGGAGGTGCTTTCCGTGAAAACCAGGTTGTTGAGGAACGGGCCATGGATTCGATGGACCAGGAACGCGAGCGTGGCATCACCATTAAATCGAAAAACACCTCGGTTCGCTGGCAGGGCGGGGTCATCAATATCGTCGATACTCCCGGCCACGCCGACTTCGGTGGTGAAGTGGAGCGGGTGATGCAAATGGTGGACGGGGTTCTGTTGGTGGTCGATTCCTACGAAGGACCCCAGGCGCAGACCCGGTTTGTTTTGAAGAAAGCTCTCGAAGCCGGGCTGAAGCCGGTGGTGTTCGTCAACAAAGTGGACCGGCCCAACGCCCGGCCCATGGAGGTTCACGACATGGTTCTGGAACTTTTCCTCGATCTCGACGCAACAGAAGAACAGTTCAATGCGCCGTTTCTTTACGGCAGTGCCCGCGACGGATATGCGATGAATCATCCCGATGAGGACCGCAACGATATGGTGCCTCTGTTCGAAGCTTTTCAGAAATTTATCCCGGCTCCGGAAGTTGATCCTGACGCGGATTTCACGATGCTGATTTCGAATATCGACTGGTCGGACTACGTCGGCAGGATCGCGATCGGGAAAATCCTTTCCGGTTCGGTGAAAATCGGTGATCAGGTCTGGCGACTGAGTCAGGAAAATCCTCCGCAGAGAGGAAAAATTTCCAAAATCTTCGAATACCTCGCGCTGGGAACCAACGAAACCGATATCGGTTATGCCGGTCACATCGTCGGTCTGGCCGGTTTTGAAGATGCGGAGATCGGCGAAACCGTAGCACTGGACAAAGAGGCTAAAGCGGTTTCTTTCAACGAAATCGATCCGCCAACAGTGCAGATGTTCTTTTCTGTAAATGACGGTCCTTATGCCGGAACCGAAGGTGACCGGGTGACTTCCCGCGAGATTCGCGACCGTCTCATCCGCGAAGCGAGAACGAATATTTCGATCAAAGTGGAAGATACCGATGAAGGTGGAGTTTTCCGGGTCAGTGCCCGGGGAGCGATGCAGGTGGCTGTCGTAGTGGAAACCATGCGCCGTGAAGGATTCGAGGTGCTTGTGTCCCGTCCAACAGTGATTAAAAAACGGATCGAGGGTAAGTTGATGGAACCGTATGAAACGGCCTACGTGGAAGTTCCTGATGATTCAGTGGGCGGTATAGTGCAGTCTCTTGCGACGAGGAAAGGTAAAGTCGAAGCGATGTCGACCCGTAACGGGCGTACCAATATTGAAGCTGTTATTCCGACTCGCGGATTGATTGGATTTGAATTCGAACTGCTCAATTTGACAAAAGGCGAAGGTATCATGTCGCACTTGTTTCTCGAATACCGTCCCGACAGTGGCGATATCAGAACCCGCACTACAGGAACACTCGTTTCCATGGAAAAAGGGGAGAGTATGTCCTACTCGCTGACAAATATAGAAACGCGGGGCAGACTTTTTGTCGGGCCGTGGGAAAAAGTTTATGAAGGAATTATTATCGGCGAGAATCCAAGAATGGATGATCTCCCGGTGAATCCTACTAAAGCAAAGCACGTAACCAACGACTCTGACTCCGGCTATCAAATTCTCTCTCGACCGGGCGATTGAATATATTGCGCCGGACGAATTGGTGGAAGTTACCCCCCAAAGCATCCGTCTCCGCAAAGCGATCCTCGATTCCAATGAGCGAAAGAGAGCGCAGAAGAAAGCGCAAGCGGTAGAACCGGTGTAGCGGAAACTATACTTTTTTCCGGGTTTCGATAAATACTTTGCCGAGAACCACCAGACCGAGCAGAGCCAGCATGCCAAAAACGGCAGCCAGCCTGCCGGAGTCCTGCTTTTCTTTGGTGCGAATTTCCAGTTCGGCGTGGTCTGTC